>DAVZJL010000071.1:0-12079 GCA_052272805.1 Prevotella sp.
CAGTTGTCTCAACTGCACCAACCAAGTTAACCACATATTCTGCTTGGTTGGTGCATCCCCTTATATGGTGTACTTCTTGTTATGTTGGTGCACTTGAGACAAGTGCACCCCCTTATATGGTGCACGTCTTGATATGTTGGTGCACTTGAGACAAGTGCACCCCCTTGTATGGTGCACTTTTGCTATGCTGGTGCACTTGGGACAAGTGCACCCCCTTATATGGTGCACTTCTTGACATGTTGGTGCACTTGGGACAAGTGCACCCCCTTATAGGTACCAATCTTTATACGGGTGTACGAGCAGTTGTGAGTTGTAATAGCGGCGGTCGCCAGTCACCTCCTCACCGATGAAGCCGGGCTTTGCAAAGGGTTCATCCTCCGAGGCGAGTTCCACCTCTGCAACCACAAGTCCGGCGTTGTCGCCAAAGAACTCGTCTACCTCGAACGTGTGGCGCGCATCGGGCGACTTCACGAGCCAGCGACACTTGTCTATCACTCCGCCGCGGCAAAGCTCGAAGAGATGCTCTGCCTCATCGTTCGTTATCTCCTTCTCAAACTCGTAGCGCGAGAGTCCAGCCCTGTCGCTATGGCTTTTTATCGTCAGCCATGAGCGATCATCGCGGGTACGAACACGCACGGTAGCCGTCTGGCAGGGCATGTATCCCTGTTTGATATGGCTATGAGAAAAGGCAGCCGACTTAAAGTCGCTGCCTTTACGTATGAGGAACTTACGTTCAATTTCTAATCCACTCATATTTTGTGTTCTATCATACCTGAGTTAATGACCAAACAATGAACGCTGCGGTAAGCACAACAAGCGTCCAAATGATGCCCTTGATAACCTTCTTTGCTTTCTTCTCTTGCTCTGCCGCATACTTTGCGCGACGAATATTACTTTTCTGGCTCATAGTTATTTTGATTTTTAATTGATTGTTTTGTCTTTTTTCTTCTAGAATTTCTAGAAATTCTAGAAGACCTAGAGTTTCTAGAAGACCTAGAGTTTCTAGAAGATTTAGAGTTTCTATAGCATCATCTCTTATTCCTCCTCGCTCACTGGGAACTCCATAAGATACGCCTTGATGAAGCCGTCTATCTTGCCGTCCATCACGCCATCGACGTCAGTGGTCTGATAGTTGGTGCGGTGGTCCTTCACACGGCGGTCGTCGAAGACGTAGCTGCGTATCTGACTGCCCCACTCTATCTTCTTTTTGCCTGCCTCTATCTTAGCTTGCGCTTCGAGACGTTTCTTCATGGCGCGGTCATAGAGCTGCGACTTGAGGAGGCGCATAGCGTTGTTGCGATTCTCGAGCTGTTTGCGGCTTTCGGTGTTCTCGATGAGGATTTCTTCTTCCTCACCGGTATCGGGGTCGGTGTACTGGTAGCGCAGGCGTACACCCGTCTCCACCTTGTTCACGTTCTGACCGCCTGCACCGCCCGAGCGGAAGAGGTCCCAGCTGACCTTCGACGGGTCGACATATACTTCTATAGTGTCGTCAACAAGTGGCGACACGAACACCGAAGCGAACGATGTCATGCGCTTGCCCTGCGCGTTGAACGGCGACACACGCACGAGGCGGTGCACTCCGTTCTCGCTCTTGAGGAAACCATAGGCGTACTCGCCGCCTTCTATCTCCATCGTTACGCTCTTGATGCCTGCCTCGTCGCCCTCCTGGAGGTTGCTTATCGTCACCTTATGTCCGTGAGCTTCAGCCCAACGCATGTACATACGCATGAGCATCTGCGCCCAGTCCTGACTCTCCGTGCCACCTGCGCCTGAGTTAATCTTCAGCACGCAGTCCATAGGGTCTTCCTTCTGGCGCAGCATATTCATCAGTTCGAGGTCTTCGATGGCAGCGATGGCTTTTGCATAATCGTCGTCCACCTCCTCTTCGGTGACGAGTTCGTCTTTATGGAAGTCGAAGGCAAGCTGCAGCTCATCGGCAAGCTGACGCACACCAGCGTAGCCCTTTATCCAACGCTCCAGCGTCTTCACCTTCTTCATCTGTTCCTCAGCACGCTTCGGGTCCTCCCAGAAGTCGGGAGCCTGCGTGCGGAGCTGTTCTTCTTCGTATTCTACTTTCTTCTGGTCGATATTAAGATAGTGCTTGAGAGCATCTGTGCGCTCAAGCACATCCTTCAGTTGGTCGGAAGTAATCATCTATATTTCTATAATTAGAAAGGTTGAGGTGTTGTGATGCTGAGGTGTTGACATTTGTCACTATATCAACATCACAACACATCAACTTTATTCTTCATACATCTTATCTATTTGCTGCTTGTAGTTCTTGTACACTACGGGGCGGCGTATCTTCAGCGTATTGGTGAGTTCGCCCGACTCCAACGAGAAGTGGTGTGGGATGAGCGTGATGCGCTTCACCTGCTCGTAGTGTGCGAGCTGCTGCTGCAGAGTCTTGATGCGGTCAAGAATCATCTTGTTCACCTTCGGGTTGGCACAGAGTTCTTCGCGTGAGCTAAACTCGATACCGCGCTCCTTTGCCCACTCCTCCACGAGGCGGAACTCGGGCACGATGAGTGCCGATACGAACTTGCGCTCGTTGGCAACGACTGCCACCTGATCAATATACTTGTCGACGAGGATGAGCGACTCCACGAGCTGTGGTGCTACATACTTGCCGTTGGATGTCTTAAAGAGATCCTTTATGCGATCGGTGAGGAAGAGTTCGCCGTTCTTGATGTATCCTGCATCGCCAGTGCGGAAGAATCCGTCTTCGGTGAATGCCTCCTTATTGGCTGCGTCGCGGTGATAGTAGCCCTTTGTGATGGTCGGACCCTTGAGGAGCACCTCGTCGTTGTCGCCTATCTTCACCTCAATGCCTGGGATTGGGTAGCCTACGCCTCCGATTGTGTATGGCTTGTCGCTGCGGTCGCACGACACGGTGGCAAGACTCTCTGTCAAGCCATAGCCCACAATCATGTTGATGCCTACGGAGTGAACGAAACGCTCCACCTCCGGTGCTACGCGTGCGCCTGCTGTTGGGAAGATATTACCATTCTCCAAGCCGAGCTGCTTGCGAACGAGTCGCAGAATTGTCTTATCTACGAGTTTGTACTCCATAGCAAGCCATGGCGATGGACACTTGCGACGGCTCTTGCAGTCGACGTTGTAGCGACGTCCTACTTCAAGCGCATGGAGGAATAGCTTCTGCTGCAATGGGCTTGAGTTTTCTATCTTCTCCATCACAGCCTGATATACCTTCTCCCAGAAGCGTGGCACTGCCGACATACATGTAGGATGTGTCTCGCGCATCGACTGCTGTATCTCGTGTGGGTCGGTATTAATGATAATGTGTGCTCCGACCGAGAAGCTGAGGTATGTGAAGCCACGCTCGAAGATATGCGTGACGGGTAGGAACTGTATTGTGCGGTCTTTCTCGCTGATGTCTACAACGGCAGCGTTCGCTTCAAGCGCAGCGTAGTACTGGCCGTAGGTGAGCATTACGCCCTTTGAGTCGCCAGTGGTGCCAGATGTGTAGAGGATGTTGCAGAGGTCGTCCATTGATGCCTCTTTATATAGCTGCTCCACCTCCGACTGGCGCGGCAAGCCTTCGCCGTACTTCAGGAAGTCGTCGAAGTAGAGTGCTGCGGGGTCGTGTGTAGAGATGCGCACAGAGCGGTCGAAGATGATGATGCGCTCCAAAGAACTGCAGAGTGCGAAGATGCGGTGTGCCTTGTCGTACTGCTCCTGCTCGCCTACAAAGAGGAAGCGCACCTGCGCATCGTTAATCATATATTGTATCTGCTGCTCAGAGGCTGTGGCATAGAACGGGATAGAGACAAGCTTAACGCCATAGGCACCGAAGTCGGTAATAAGGTACTGCAGACAGTTCTGCGAGAACACTGCAATCTTGTCATGCGGCTTCGCACCAAGGTTGAGCAGAGCGTTGCTCGCCTGCTTCACCAATTGTGAGAAGCGGTTGTAACTGGTCGTCTTCCAAACAGAAGAGCCAAAGCTTTTATAGGTGAACGCAGGACGTTCGCCGTATTTTTCCGCCAACTTATGGGCGATTACCGAGAGGTGACATCTTGTTTGCATAAGCATTGTATTTAGCAAGACTGCAGCATGCAGCCTATATGATTATGCAAAAATACGCTAAAAATAGGAAAGAACAAAAAAAACGATAATATATTTTTTCAAAAGAAGGCTTAACAAGACGGAAATACAGAAGAATATAGTGGAAGAATAGAAGAATGAGCAAGCAACAAGACAGATTAACAAAAAAGCAAATGCTTAACCTGCGTCTTGCCGATTAAGCATTTGCTTTATATATAATGTGAACTAAACTGTTTACTTCACAACCTTCTCGCCATTAACGATGTAGAGACCCTTACCGAGCTTCGACACATCGTTGCCGAGATAGCGTCCGTCGATAGAGTAGACACCGTGCACAGCAGGTGTAGTGTTACCACTTGTCGCTACACTCTCAATACCGGTCCAACTACTATCGCTATCCAGCTCAAGCGACTCTATCTCACGGTCTTCATTGATAACCAAGATATAGCTATTATGATCTACCTCATGGCTACGAATTGGCTGCCATGTCTTTTCATTGTCGTCCTTAGCAGAAAGGAACACTCGATATTCGCCAGCAGGGAGTGCTGCTACAGAACCAGTAATATCATCCATATAGAATCCCTTACTTGTATCCTGGTCATCCAGTCGCTGTCCTCTCTTTATGAGATAAGTTTTACCTGTTTTGAGGTTGATAGCTCTAAGCTGAATGTAACCCGAGAATGGATCGATATCGGTATTAATCAAGTAGCCATCCAAGCTTGCTGTGATATACTTCTCATCATAAGACATATCGAGCTTTCCACTCATGCAGATCATTGAGCGCACAGATCCCTGATAACGTGTATCAGTTGCAGTGCGCATCTCTACCATCTGCTGTCCATCGCTGAAACCATTGAGACCTGCGATATCAAAATATCCATTCTTGTCGCCATTCCATCCCCAGTTGACATGCACATCACCATCCTCATTGTAACCATCAAGAATGAAACAGTGACCACCTGAAGTAGAACTCTGACCACCATAGAGCACCGGGCACTTGTCGTTCAGCTCACGATATACAATATTCATCCACTCATCTACATTGAAGTACGAACGATTATAGCACTTTATGTGCTCATTAAAGCCAAAGTACTCACGCAAGGCACGGCATGACTCATAGATGAAAGCACCCGAACCGCTGATTGTGTACTGCATACGCACGGCATAACCACAGTGCTTCATGATAGTAGCTACAGCATTAGCCTGCTCTTCAGTATAAGAGCCTGCCTTGTATTCGTTGAGCATCTTATCCCACTGGTAAGTAGTACTGCTAAAGTCAGCCTCAAGAGTCTGCGACGGCTCACCTGAGCCTGGTGCAAAGTCGTAAATAATACTACCCTCACCATGCACCGGATACTTGAAATAGTGCAAAATCATAGACATAGCGGTAGACACACATCCCGTAACATAATGCTTCTTTTCGCCCGTCTTCTTGTCGGTGTAGAGCGGAGTCATATTGTTGTACGGAGTATCCTGTCCCCAACGTGTGGTAAGCAATTCGCCTACACTTGCTGCGTATGCAGGCGACGGCTTAGCTTCTCCCAGCTTACGTCCCTGCTGCTTTGCACGTTCGAGCGACGCGTTCAGCGTTGTCATATACCAATCGAAGCCCGGGTTGTCATTTGTTGTAAACTGTGTCTCAGAGTAGCCAAACACGGGTTTGAACTGATCGTCATTAGCAACAATGGCGAAGCCACCATTTTCGTAACCAACAACTGTGAGTTGGGTGTTCTTTGCAAGTATGCGCAAAGGCTGAGCCGAGCGCACTTTGTGCATTGCAGAAGGCATCTTCGCAAGCGCAGCAGCTGCTGCCTGACGTATCTGAGCCTCTGAGCGTTCTGCAGCCGAAACTTGCAGTGCGGCTGAAGCAAGGAGAGCAATTGCGATAAATTTCTTTGTCATATCTTTGAATTGATTTTAAAAAACACGAAGCGGATTGACGGAGTCATTAAAACCCCGACAATCCGCCCTATGAGTTTATGTTATGTGTAAATCACAATAACGAGTTTAAGTCTTATTTTCTCTGAAGTTTGAGATTAACATAGGGAACAGACATACCCGAAGAAGATATATAGAGTGCATCATCAGGATTGAATGTTACCTCCTTTGAAACAACATTGTTCTCATCAACAGTGAACTTACCCTTAACCTCACCATCAGCCAACTTGTTACCCTTTGCTACCTGCCAAGAGAACTCGTATCCCTGGATAGAGTAGACTGTCTCCTCAGATGTACAGTTGAAATTAAGCTGACCTTTCTTTGCAGCCTCATCATACGAGTAGTTGAAGCTCCATGACAATGGCACTTCGCTTGCAGTCAGAGCGAAATAGAACTGAGAAGTATAAGCAAGCACCTGCTTACCACGAAGTGGTGAATCATCATCAGAAATAACAGACAATGTAACGTCAGCCACGTGATCTTTGACAACCAGACTTCCGTCTTCATTCATCAACGGTTTGCCTTCTTCATCAAACTGCACCTCAGAATAGGACATCAACCAATCACCAGCAATAAGGTCATAAATTGTACGTTCTTCGTTCTCGATTTTCACGTCAAGAGTATTCTTAGCACCCAATTTTGCGCCTTCAACGCTGAGTGTGAAGCGCACCTTGCGGTCGCTATTCATAATCTTATCGTCGATAACCTTCATCTCGAAGTTCATAACCTCACTTGTGATAGTGTCGGTCTTCACAACAAGAGTCTTGGTTGTGATTGAATAGTCGCCCTCAGAGCCATTAACGCTCTCCTTAGCTGCTACATATGATGGAGTTTCGTTGCTACCATCAACGCCCTCTGCCTTGATGGTAAGACGAATCATACCATTACGCTTTCCGGTAATCTTAACGGGGAGTTTAACCATTCCCTCGTTCTCCTTTACTGTCATTGTAGTTTTTTCAAACTCCACAACAGAAGTTGCATCTGTGTTGTAGGTTTCTTCATCACTACAAGCAGTGAAGAGAATGGCTGCAACCATCAGCATGAACAATTTTATATATTTCATATTTGTTCTGTTTTAAAATGTTACGTGTTCGTTTTATGAATTAGTAGCCAGGGTTCTGCTTCAACTGCTTATTTACCTCAACTTCGTCCTTCGGGAGTGGCCAAAGCATACGATAGTCTGTTGCAGCAATGTTGAGATCGGTTGTGTTAGAACCAGGGTTGCTACAGAGGTCGCGCTGCTGTGGAACGCCACGCTTCACGCCCATGCCGTAACGCTTGAGATCCTTGAAGCGGAAGCCCTCACCTACGAACTCGCGTGCGCGTTCATCCTTTACATCAGACAGAAGAGTTGCAGCATCTGTATATGTAACAGCCTTGAAGCCTGAGATACGCTTCTTGCGGAAGTCGTTCAGATACTTAGCAGCCTTTGTCAGGTCAGGTGTAGGAGCGAGTGCATAAGCTTCAGCTGCGATGAGATACATCTCAGGCAAACGGAACACCTTCGGCATATGAGAGAATTCTGCCGACTCGTCCTTACTTGTCATGAGCCAAAGGATACCCTCCTTGTTAAACTTATTGAGACACTGTACACGACCAGCAGCACCAGTAGATGTAACCACGCTGACCTCTTTAAAGAATACAGAACGGCGGTAGTCCTTTGCATCGTAGAGGCTCAGCAAATCCTTTGTCGGGATATAGTCGGGTGTAGCGCCAACCTGCTTCGGGAGATAAACACTACCAGTAGCGCTGGGCAGGTCGGATGTTGAAGATGAAACAAGGGTAAAGAGCGACTCCGAAGTACCATTATACTTCTTGTCATACTGGAACTGCATACCATCATAGTACCACTCGTTGATAAGCTGAGATGCAGAAGAACAAAGTGCATACTTTGCAGTAGTGTTCTTGATAACAAGTTCTGCCTCCTTATATGCCGTCACGTAATCCTTCTTATTCAGAGCTACACGTGCACGAAGAGCGTGGATACAGTCGAGAGTTACATACTCAGAGCGGTATGTACCTGTTGTTGTAACGTACTGCATAGCCTTGTCGAGGTCATCGTTAACCTGCTTGTATGACTCTTCAAGTGTGTTACGTCCAGGATATGATGCAGAATTGAAATCCTCCTTGTATTGCAGATTGTATGATGCGCCAAGATCGGGCTGTGTAGCATTTGCTTCGCTGTATGCAGGGCTGTAATACTCCAGCAGGCCGAAGATAGCATAGGCACGCATGAAGTAAGCATCGCCTAACGCTGCATGTGCAATCTTAAGACCTTCCTTATCTTTCACGTTGTCGCCATCAGGGAAGAGGTCGGGCTTTTCCTCAGGCTTAGCCTTTGCATAGCCATCGATGATGAAGTTAGCCTGCGAGATGAGACCCTGATAGTCTCCATACACACTACCGAATGCTCCTGTCTGTGTTGTAAAGTCCCAACGATACATCTCACCGAGCGTGTTTGAGAAACCTGCCATAGCATTGAACTGGTCAGCCTGCACGTCGGTAGAGTTAATGAAGCTATTACCGCTTACGCAGCCCTTGAGTGTTGCATAAAGTGTGGCACGCGCAGCGTTGAAGCTGGAAGGAGTCTCAAGTGCCGAATCGGTAGGCAGGTAGCCTACTGGTTCGATGTCGAGCTCGCAAGAAGTAGTCATAAGACCAACTGCAAGTGCCAATGTCAAATATATTTTTTTCATATACTTTATCTCCTTATTATATGTGATGTGTTAGAATGTTAACTGTGCACCGAATGAGAACTGACGTGTGTTAGGATAGTTACCTACAGACAAGAATCCGTCAACCTCAGGATCGTAGCCACTATAGTTAGTGATGGTGAACAAGTTACGTGAAGCGAAGTAAACAGTAACACCCTTGAGGATGTGTGTAGCGTTCATCCACTGCTGTGGCAACTTGTAAGAGAGCTGCAAGAACTTCAGACGAAGGAAGTTTGCGTTCTCGAGCAAGTGGGTATCAGACTGGCGCTGTGCGTTAGCTGCAGCGATTGTTGTAACATCGCCTGGCTTCTGCCACATATCGAGCATCTTTGTGCTCTGGTTCCACTGTGTTGCGAAACTTGGGTTCTCGATAAAGTAACGCTCCTGGTTGATCATTGAGCGACCGAATATGCCAGCAAACTGCAACTCAAGTGTCAAGCCCTTCCAAGATGTAGTAGAGTTAAGACCGAACTGCCAAGGTGCAACAGCGTTCTTGCCTGTAAACACGCGGTTATTCTCGTCGTAAACCTTTGTCTCGTTGCCGTACTTGTCGAGCCATACGTTCTGACCGTCAGCAGGGTCTACGTGGCTCCAACGTACCATATAGAACTCACCATACGGGTGACCTACCTTCAGCTTTGTAACGTCGCTCATAGCGTACTCGTCCTGACCGTTGAAGAGCTTCGTAATCTCGTTCTTTGTGTAGCTTACGTTCGCACTTACGTTCCAGTACAAATCCTTTGTGCTAAAGATATCGTATCCTACTGTAGCCTCGAAACCACGGTTGAAGAGCGAACCCACGTTAGCATAACGAGAACCGAAACCTGTTGTATAAGATACAGGCACAGCAAGAATCATATCAACAGTCTTCTTGTCGAAGAACTCGAAGTTGTATGTAAATCTCTTGAACATGCGTCCAGAGAGTGCGATATTGAGGGTCTTAACCTTCTCCCAAGAGAGCTCTGAGTTGCGTGGATTAACAACACCAAGACCTGCGACACCATTATAGTTGCCACTAACACCTGCAAGAGCTAATGCGAGGTTTGCACTGATATTGGCATTACCGGTAACACCGTAAGAAGCCTTAACGTGCAACTCGTCAAGCCACTTCTTTGACGACTGCATAAACTTCTCACCGGTTACGTTCCACATAAGAGCAGCAGCACCGAATGTAGCCCACTGATGACCTTCTGCGAAGAGCGAAGAACCGTCGCGACGACCTGAGAGGTCGAGGAAGTAGCGGTTGCCGTAAGCGTAGTTAGCCATTGCGAACCAAGAGTTGCGAGCCTCTTTTGACTCAGAGTCGCCAGGTACTGAAGCATAAGCCTGCACACCGCGCGACATAAGGAGGAGGCGGTTATCTGTAAGACCTGCCATACCTGCGCTGAATGCGGTAGTCTTATCATTCATTGACTCCTGACCCAGGAGCACTGTAAAGTCGTGTACACGAGCAACATTAAACTTGTACTCAGCAGTGTTGGTAACTGTCCAACGATAGAAGCGTGACATCGACTTGTTCACCTGAGCAGTCGGGAAGATATTATAATCCTCGCCCTGAGTGGTGAGCTGCTTATAGAATGTACGGTAATCGTTGCAGTCGAGACCCAAAGACGAACGGATGTTCAATCCCTTAATCGGGCTAAGGTTAACGAATACGTTCTCGTTGATACGGATACGGTCGTTGTATGAAGGCTGCAACTCCGAGAGCCACTCTGGAGAGTAGAGGTTGCTCATACCCTCATAGCAGTGGAGTTTCTTGCCAAAGCCTGAGAATGTACCTTTCTCCATATCCACATCAAGCATTTCGTATGGGCTCTGTGTTGGCAGATACATACGTGCAGCAAAAATCTTGTTGTACAAGCTGGTGATTGAACCACCAAATGCTGTTGTAGTGTTCTTTGTATAAGCAAGGTTGGTGTTAGAACCGAGCTTCAACCAGTCGTTAACCTTAATCTCTACGTTAGCACGAACAGTCTCACGGCGCAAGCTTGAGTCGTCCATGATACCATCTGCTTTGTAGTGACCGTATGAGATAAGATAGTTGGCGTTAGATGTACCGCCACGTACAGAAGCGTTGATGTTCACAGTAGGAGCTGAGCTACCGAAGAAGTAGTCGCGCCAGTTAGTAGAAACACCTGTCTTCTGATAGAAGTTCTTCTTTGCAAGGTAACCAGCATTGGTTGCGAGGTTCGGGTTGACAACCTGCTGGAAATCCAACCACTGATTAGCGTCCATCATCTCTGTCTTATCGCCTGCAAGCTGTGACATAGAGTAAGAAGCCGAAACAGACACCTCAGGAGCCTGACCATACTTACCCTTCTTTGTTGTGATTACGATAACGCCATTGGCAGCGAGTGAACCGTAAACAGCTGTAGAAGAAGCATCCTTGAGAACAGTCACATTCTCGATATCGTTAGGGTTAAGCGAGAGATATGTATTCTGAGATACCATTGAGCCATCAAGAATGTAGAGAGGTTCTGTGGCTGCATTGATAGAAGTAATACCACGAATACGCATTGAAGCGGTAGCTGAAGGATCACCCGAAGAGGTCATAACCTGCAAACCTGCCACCTGACCCTGAAGAGCGTCGGCAACGTTAGCAACCGGGCGATTTGAAAGCTTTTCCGAATTAACAGTAGATACTGAACCTGCAATGGTACCAAGCTTACGAGCAGAACCATAACCCATTACAACCACTTCACCAAGTGCCTCACTATCCGTATAGAGAGTCACCTTCATGCCGTCTTTTGCAGGCATTGTGGCTGTCTGCATACCAATATATGTAATGACGAGCTGTGTACCCGGCTTTACATCGATTTTGAACTCACCATCGAGGTTGGTGACAGCTCCTTTGTCTGTTTTGTCGCCCTTGACCTTAACGGTGGCACCAATCACAGGTTCGCCGTCCTCACTTGAGACTACGAAACCCTTGACTGTGGTCTGTGCCAATGCCATTCCTACACTGAGGAAAAGGCAGGCAAGCATCATTGTCAGTCTTTTTTTCATATTAATTCTCTCTCTTTAAATTAATTAATTATTATTATTTGATTTTTATTTTCACTTTGTATGTGTCGGGAGCAGCCCCGTCTTACCTGTATTACATTATTCTAATTTGAAAAAATACACACGCTGTCACGATACCTTTTATACAAAAAGCAGCCCTCGCACTTCGAGGTGAAGAAACAACAGAATGCGTCTCAATCGCCTTAGTATCCTGCCACGTCTGGTAAATTAAATTTTAAAATTCATTTGCAAATTTAATTAATAATTGTTTCCCGACCAAATATTTTCACCCAAAAAGCTATATTTTAATACAAAAACGCCCAATTTCATATAAAAACGTAATATTTTTCTTA
>DAVZJL010000072.1:0-12050 GCA_052272805.1 Prevotella sp.
TCAAATCGTGCGAGGCGTTTTTTGTTTATACACTTTTGAATATGGCGAATCTTATATGTATCCTTTGTTGAAGATGCCCAAAACAGCACATTTGTATAAGGAAGGTTCAACATTCAATATGTGGAATGGCTACTGATTACTCACTCCCTTACATGGTCTTCTTTGTTTCCTTTTTATCATATTACGGGGTCGGTTCAAACGCCCCCATCCAATCCATATCTAAGTAATTTTGATGTAACTGAGAGTTAAAAACGTTAAATCTTCACCTTTTCGTATCTAAACAGAATACATATTGTCACTTTTTCTACTGTTTAGAGCGTATAATACTGATAATCAACTAATAATAGATACAGCTGGTGTTTTTATAGCGGATGAGTTTATTGAAATCACATTTATTTGCATGAGTATCTGTGATAAAGATACTAAAAGATGTAGTTGTGCCACAAAAAAACTGTACATTTGTATTTTGTTACTAACGTAGAACAAATAATTTATACGACCTTGCAACAATGAAAGACTTTGCAGCTATAGATTTTGAAACCGCCAACAATGCGCGTTCTTCGGTATGCTCTGTTGGCGTGGTTATTGTTAGAGGTGGGGAGGTGGTGGACCATTTCTACTCGCTCATCAAGCCGGAGCCGGAGTATTACAACTACCGGTGCAGTCAGGTGCATGGTATTTGCGCTGCAGACACGGAGAATGCACCGGTTTTCCCCGAAGTATGGAAGCAGATAGAGCCAAAAATAGCCGGTCTTCCACTCGTGGCGCATAACAAGGCATTCGACGAGAGCTGTCTGAAAGCCGTCTTCCGTGTCTATCAGATGGACTATCCCGACTACGACTTCTACTGCACCTACATCGCCTCGCGCAAGGTATGGCCCAAAGGTCAACATACGCTTGACATCATAGCCGCTCGCTGCGGCTATGACTTAACAGAGCACCATCACGCTCTGGCTGATGCTGCGGCTTGCGCGGCTATTGCGCTGACTATACTATAAAGGCTGCCAGTCTTTATTTTGTTTATATATAGCTTGTTACGCCGTTGCTGATAGATATGGTAGATTTATTGCTTGTAACTGATTCTTCTCAGCACCCACAATGCAGAGAAAAGCATTGTGATGCCTAAAACCCAGGAAATGGCAGCACTGGCTACGATGCCGAGCTGCTGCGTGAAGCCGGCTACAACGAATGTCAGGAACGACACGGCGGCTACTGTCAGGGCGTAGGGCAGCTGCGATGATACGTGGTGAACGTGTTTGCACTCGGCACCTGCCGATGCCATGATGGTGGTGTCGGAGATAGGAGACACGTGGTCGCCGCAGACTGCACCTGCCATGCACGCCGAGATGGAGATGATGCGCAGCGGTGCGGCTGCAGGGAATACGGCGATGCAGATAGGAATGAGTATGCCGAACGTTCCCCACGATGTACCCGTAGCAAAGGCGAGCAACGCTGCAACGATGAAGATTATAGCCGGCAGCAGCATCTGCAAACCAGAGGCAGTGCTTGACACAACGTCCGACACGTATTCGGCAGCACCAAGTGAGTCGGTCATGCTTTTCAGTGTCCATGCAAGGGTGAGAATAAGTATGGCAGGAACCATGGCTTCGAAGCCTTTTATAAGACAACTCATGGCATTGTCGAACTTTAACGTGCGGCGTGCCACGAACATTGCTACTGTAAGAATCAACGCTGCAAGCGAACCGATAACCAGTCCGACAGAAGCGTTGCTTGCAGCAAACGCATCTACGAAGTTGTGGTAGCAAGTGCTTGTTGCGTCGAAATATCCTCCGGAGTAAACCATGCCAGCCATGCAGAACACGATGAGCATCAAGATAGGCACTACAAGGTCGGCAACCGAACCCTTTGTCGTTGCTGGTTTCTTGCTGTCTTGCTTGGCACCCACACCGTGCTCCACGATTTGCAGTTTGGTGTCAATCACCTCATCCACCTGACCGCCGGTGCGCTCGTACCATTCCTGCAGACGTGCGTCGTACTTGCTCATGGCCTTGAAGTCGAAGCCCGACACGACAATCATAAATATGAAGATGATGGTGAAGAAAGCGTAGAAGTTGAACGGTATGGCTTGGCAGAACAACGCCAGACCATTCTCGCCACCCGATACGAAACCCGACACGGCTGCCGCCCAGCTCGATATGGGCGATATGATGCAGACCGGAGCAGCGGTGGAGTCGATAAGGTAGGCGAGCTTCTCTTTTGTAACGCCATGGCGCACGGTTATCGGACGCATCACCGAACCTACGGTGAGGCAGTTGAAGTAGTCGTCGATGAAGATGAGCAGACCGAGAATGATAGTCGAAATCTGCGCACCTATCTTTGTCTTGATGTGTTTTGAAGCCCAGCGTCCGAAAGCAGCCGATCCGCCAGCCTTGTTCATAAGCGACACGATAGAACCCAGAACGACAAGGAACACGATGATGCCCACGTTCCATGGGTCGGATAGGCAGGAGATAAGACCGTACTGCTTGGTGTCATCTCCCGTGCCAACGGTGTCGTTGAGCAAATGGGTCAAGAACCCTTCAAAACCTGTGCCCATCGATATACTATATAATATAGCACCGAGCACAATACCTATGAATAACGATGAATATACCTCCTTGGTCTTCAGTGCCAGCGCAATGGCAACGACAGGAGGAAGAAGAGACCAAATAGTCCCGATAAAATTAAAATCCATAAATAATTATCCTTAAATCTTTTCGGAGTACAAAGTTAAGGCTTTATTGGGATTGTAGCAAAAAAGTTATAACAAAAAAACGGATGGCAAGCTGTTTATGGCTTGCCATCCGTTTTTTTTACTTGTCGATTATCTCGAACACCTCTACGTTGCCCTCAATCTCAGCCTTCGCAGCCTTGTTGTTAAGGTTAACGTTGAAGAACGAGTTGTTGACATCGGTAGAAGCGAGGAGCTTACCCTTCTTGTCGTACTGGTTGAACTTAACGGCATTGCCTGGCTCTACGTTGAGGAGCATGGTGTATGCCTTTGTGCCAGGAACGACAGTGAACGAAGTCTTTCCGCTATTGTGGAACGATGTTACGGGGTTCTTGTCGAAGCCGAACATGGCTGCATCGAGGTCAGCAGACTCCACTGTGAAGTTGAGGCTCTCGGGAGTTGTGGGGTTTACCATGAACTCGCGAACAGCAATCCAGCTCTTCTTCTCCGACTCGGCCTTGCGGATGCGAACGTAGCGTGCCTTTACCGGCTCGCCCTTCCAGTGGATGATGTAAGTCTTGAGCAGTTCGCCAGTGAGCTGTGTCCACGACTTGCCGTCGGCAGAAGCCTCGAGCACTACGTTGTCGAAGTAGTCGACATCGTCTACAGAGTTGCGACCCTGAAGAATCTTCACCTCACGAACGTCGCGCACTGCACCCAGGTCGGCACCCACCCAGTCGCCAGTAGACTGGCTCTGACCGCAGTGGTAGTATGTAGTAGAGTCGTTGTCGAACATCAGCTTGCTCTGTGTAGTAGCGAGCGTCGGGTAAGTGCCCATGCCCTTATAGAAAGCAGGCACCTCGCCGGTGAGGTTCTTGAAGAACTCCTGCGCCATGTCGTCCATAGCGTTCTCGTAGAACGGCTGCAACTTCATAGTGCCGAGCTTGTGCTTCTCGTAAGCAGCGCGAGCCTCCTTAGTCATGCGGTTAGCCACGAAAGCGTTCCAGAAGTTCTGTGCATTGCCGTTGCGGAATGTCTTCATCAGCTTCAGTGTGCTCTTGCCACGCTTGCCGAGCAGTTCAAACTGTTCAAGCCACGGCTTCAGTTCCTTCATGAGAAGCGGGTTCTTGCAGTCGCGTTCCATTGTGCTCTTTGTCTTCTCCACGCGGTCGAACTCGCCATAGAGGTCGTTGTAAGCCTTCTGCGAGAAGTCGGCAAGTCGGAAGGTGGTTGTCTCCCACGACTCAGCGCGACGGTAGCCCGTCTCTGTGTCGCAAGAGTGGATGGCGAAGGTGCGGTAAGCCTCGTGAGCCTCCGGTGTGAGGTCAACCAGACCGCGCTCCCAGTTGTCGATAGCGTTATAGTCGGCTACGTTCCAGTTGTAGTCAGCCACACCGTAAAGTGCGAGCTTCGAAGCCTCGCCGTGCTCCATCGGATTAGACAGTACGCCCGATGTCATCTTCTCTGTGATGTCGGTCTCCAAGCCGTATGTCGGGCCCTGCATGATGATATGGCGGGCATAGTCGGTAACGGGGAAGTTCCACCAATAGTAAGCCGGGCGCTTGATGCGAGAGTCGACGAAGTCGAGAGTCTCCTTGGTGAGGTCAGAGCAAACCACAGCACCTGTCCAGAACACCTGCACCTCAGGGTCGAGCTCGTTGCCGTAGATGGCGAGCGGACCATCTGGTCCAGGTTTAGCCCAAAGCTGCGAGTAGTCGGTAGGGCAGACAACGAGCGGAGCAACGTCGCCCTTAGCCTTCACGAATTCCTTGGTGAGTCGGTTTACGAGAGCCACCTGCTTGCTTGGGTTAGTGCCCTCGCCGTCGATATCGTCGAAGTGGATGGCGAATGAGCGCACACCGAGGTCGTACATGAGGTTGAACTTATTGACGAGGTTGTTATAGTCCTCCTCGTTCCACTTGATATCCTGACCCGGGTGGATAGCCCATACGAAGTCGACGCGGTTGCGGCGGCAAGCCTCTACGAGCTCGTGAATATTCTTAGCCTGCTCAGGAGGGTAGGGCAGACGCCAGTTCGGGCAGCTGTGATAAGGATCGTCCTTCGGACCATACACATACTCGTTGAGTTTGTTGCGTCCGTAGTAGTCGATGAGCGAGAGGCGTACCTGATGCGACCATGGTTCGCCGTAGAAACCCTCTACAACGCCACGCAATGGCAGGTCGGGATAGTCGTTGCAGGTGAGGTAAGGTACCTTGCCCTGCGCTGCCGGACTCTCTACAATCTGGCGCAGAGTCTGCAAAGCATAGAACGCGCCACGCTCGTCGTAGCCCACGATGTTGATGCCCTTCTTGTCGACAGTGAGGAGGTATGCTCCCGACACCATCTTCTTCAGACCTGCTTCCTTAGCCTGCTTCTCGCCGAAGACGATTGTGAGCGGAGTGCCCTTAGCATTCTGTTTAAGGAAATCGATATCGTTTGTAAACTTACCCGCTTTGTCAATGAGCTTCACGCCGGCACTGAGGTCGGTCCAAGTCTGCATGTCCATGTTGAGGTTGTGCGGTGTTGGGTTTACGATGATGCCGTGGTGGTCAAGCTGCTTACCCGGCACCATGTTCACATCCTGCTTTTCACCACGCTGCGAGCTGAGGTCGAAGCTCTCGGTCTGCGCAAAAGCGCTACCGCAAGTAGCTGTGAAAAGTGCTGTGAGAAGGAGATTGTTTTTAATCATTATTATGTTTGTTTTAGTAAAATCGATTAGGTGCATGTTGCTGTTCATACATCAGTACAAAGTTACTTATTTTGTGTTGATTGGTAAAATAGGCAGGACTCTTTTAATTAATTTTAGTACGTAAGGAGCTAAAACGTGCGTGGCGGAGAGGGTAGAATGGAAAAAAATGTGTAACTTCGCATTTGTATGATAGACCACGCAACGATAGAAAGGATAAAGGATGCTGCCAATATTGTGGAGGTGGTGTCCGAGTTTGTGACGCTTCGCAAGAGCGGTAGCAACTATAAGGGTCTGTGCCCGTTTCACGACGAGAAGACCCCGTCGTTCTACGTGTCGCCTGCACGCGGCACTTGCCATTGCTTCGGATGCGGCAAGGGCGGCAACCCCGTCGGCTTCATCATGGAACACGAACAGATGACCTATCCCGAGGCGTTGCGTTGGCTCGCACGCAAGTATCACATCGAGATAAAGGAGCGCGAACTCACAGACAACGAGAAGCGCGAGCAGAGCGAACGCGAGAGTATGTTCATCGTGAACGAGTGGGCAGCTTCCTACTTCCAGCACCTTATGCACGACACCGCCGACGGCGTAGCCATCGGTATGCAGTATTTCCGCAGCCGCGGGTTTCGCGACGACATCGTCAGCAAGTTCCAGTTGGGTTACGACGGCACCGACCGCCGTGCCTTAGCGCAGGAAGCACTGCGCAAGGGCTACAAGGAAGACTTTCTGCTGAAGACCGGCATCTGCTACAAAAACGATCGTGGCGAACTAATCGACCGCTATGCCGGACGTGTCATCTTTCCCTGGATAGGCATCAGCGGAAAGGTGGTGGGCTTCGGCGGACGACTGCTCGATTCGCGCACAAAAGGTGTCAACCAGAAGTATGTCAACTCGCCCGACTCGGAGATTTACCATAAAGACCGTGAGTTGTATGGCATCTATCAGGCTAAGAAGGCTATAGCCAAGGAAGATCGTGTGTACATGGTGGAGGGATATACCGATGTTATCTCCATGCACCAGTGTGGCATAGAGAATGTGGTGGCTAACTCCGGTACGGCTCTTTCGGTGCACCAGATACACATACTGCACCGCTTCACGTCGAACATTACCCTACTTTACGACGGCGACGCAGCAGGCATACATGCTGCGCTGCGCGGTACCGACATGCTGCTCTCGGAGGGCATGAACCTAAAGGTGTTGCTGCTGCCCGACGGCGACGACCCCGACTCGTTCGCACGCAAGCACTCGGCAGACGAATTCCGTAAGTACATCGAAGAGCATCAGACCGACTTCATCGAGTTCAAGACCGACCTGCTGCTGCGTGGCGAGCGCGACCCGCTGAAGCGTTCTGAGGCAATCAACTCCGTGGTGCGCAGCATATCGTTCGTTACGAACCCTATCCTGCGCGACACCTATCTGCACGACTGTTCGGTGCGTATGGGCATCAACGAGGCTACGCTCATCAATACGCTCAACAACTTCATACGCAGCAACCGCGAGGCAACCGCTTCCTTATCGGACAATTCGCAAACGATGAAACCGACGACTCAAAACTCACAACTCAAAATTCAAAACTCTCCTTCCCCTTTGCAGCAGGCATCGAAGGTGGAGCAGATGCTCGTAGAGTTGATTGTGCGCAACGGCGACACCGTTATATATAATAATGTAGAGACGGAGGACGGCACGACGGTGAACCTTAACGTGGCGCAATACATAGCCTACAACCTCGGTGTCGACGGACTGAAGTTTGCCAATCCGCTCAACTCCCGCATCCTCGACGAGGCGGTGAACCACTCCGGCGATGAGCAGTTCTGTGCTGAGCAGTTCTTCCTGCACCATTCTGACATTGAAATATCGCGCATCGCCAACGACCTCTGCATGGATAAGTATCAGTTGCTCGACGAGCAGAAGGTGGCACGTGCCGACGAGGAGAAGAATGCTGACGAACTGCGCGCTGAAGAGGAGAACCGTATAGAAGCACTGCGCCAGCAGACAGAACATCTGCTCAACGACTTCCGTATGGACTATCTGGAGCAGCGTCTGCGCGACCTGAAGCGCGACATATCGCTCGCAGTGAACGACCCTGAACGCCTGCAGCAACTGATGGAGGAATATAAGACGGCACACGAACTGCGCTCGCAGCTCGCCCGACTATTGGGAAATAATATTATAGCATAACAACAAACGATATGTTCTACATCCATTGGGTATTCATATTAGCTTACGTCTTCATTATTGTCAGCATCATGCTGGCAGTATTGATGGACAACCGTCAGCCGGCAAAGACAATAGCCTGGGTGATGGTGCTACTCTTTATGCCCATTGTCGGGATAATACTATACGTGTTCTTCGGGCGGAACACTCGTAAGATGACGTTTATCTCGCAGCGATCGCTCGACCAGTTGTCGAAGCGGTCGATGCTCGAGTTCGTAGAGCAACGCCAATTGACGTTGCCCGACGACTACCGTTCGCTCATACAACTCTTCACCAACCAAAGCCTTGCCCTTCCGTTCAAGGACAACGAGGTGGAGTTCTACACCAACGGCTACGAGTTCTTCCCCGCATTGCTGAAGTCGATAGCTTCCGCACGCAAGCATATACATCTTGAGACATACATCTTCGCTGACGATGCACTCGGACGATTAGTGGCGGATGCCCTCATCAGTAAGTCGAAAGAGGGCGTAGAGGTGCGACTCATCTACGACGATGTGGGGTGTTGGCGTGTGCCGCGCACATTATTCGAGCGTATGCGCCGTGCTGGGGTTGATGTTAATGCTTTCATGCCTGTTAAGTTCCCTGCGTTTACGAGCAAGGTGAACTACCGCAACCACCGCAAGGTGTGCATCGTGGACGGTGTTGAGGCATTCGTGGGTGGTATGAACATCGCCTTGCGCTATGTGAAAGGCCTGTATGGCGGACAACTGCCGTGGCGCGACACCCACGTCCGAATACGTGGTGGAGCGGTGTACGCCCTGCAGCGTACGTTTCTCGTCGACTGGTACTTCGTCGATCGTACCCTCGTCACCAACTCGAAGTACTATCCGCCTATGCCGTGGCACATCGATAATGACTGTCTGATGCAGGTCGTGACGAGCAGTCCGATAGCCAGTTGGCCGGACATCATGCAGGGCTATGTGCGCATACTGCTTGAGGCGAAGAAATATGTGTATATGGAGTCGCCTTACTTTCTACCTACCGAGCCGGTGCTCTTTGCTATGCGCACCGCAGCGTTGGCAAATGTCGACGTGCGGCTGATGATTCCGCGTCATAGCGACTCGCGACTGCTTGAGCTGTCGTCGATGTCGTTTGTTACGGAGGTGATAGAGGCTGGTGTAAAGATATTGCTATATGAGGGCGGTTTCAACCATAGCAAACTGCTCGTTTCTGATGACACGCTCTGCACCTGCGGTTCTACAAATATCGACTTCCGTAGCTTCGAGAACAATTTCGAAGCCAACGTCTTTATCTACGACCGCACAACGGCACTGCGAATGAAGGAAATATTTATAAGTGATGAGCAAGATTGTGTAGACTTCCTGAGTGTGAGCAGCGAGCGGAAACGCCCATTCATGCACCGTCTGGCGGAGTCGTTAGTTAGAGTGTTCTCACCACTGTTGTAAAAGTAAAAAAGTAAAAAAGTCTTTTTTACTTTTTTACCTTTTTACTTTTATAAGTCCTTTTTACTTTTAAATGATTCCGAAGTGCTTCAGCGCATTCGCTATGCCGTCCTCGTCTACGCTGCTCGTGATATAGTCGGCGTGTGCCTTCACCGTGTCGAGTGCGTTACCCATCGCCACGCCTGTGCCCGCTGCACGCAGCATAGTGAGGTCGTTGCCGCCGTCGCCGAACGCCATCGTCTCGCTGATGTTGATGCCCAAGTGCTCGGCAATGGCGCGGATGCCGTTCGCCTTGTCGGCTGTGGCTGACGTAAGGTCGCAGAACGCAGGATACCAGCGGGCTGCTGTGCTGCCCGGCACGAGTGGGAGGAGTTCGCGCTCATGCTCTTCGTCAAGGAACGGTGTTATCTGCAGTACGCCCTGCTTCATCACTTCCTCCAGCGGCACATCGAACTTGTCGTAAGTCACCTTCAGCATGTCGTAGAATACATGGTTCACGCTGTCGTTACGGTTGATGATCTGCAGATCCTTTGTGCCTACAACCACCGCCGGTACTCCGAGACGGTTACAGAAGTTGACTATCGCCTCTGCCTCGTGAGTAGGGATGAGATCCTGGCGCACCACCTTGTTGCCATACACGCATTGAGCGCCGGTGGCAAGAATGAAACCATCCATCACGTCCTCCACCTCTGTGATGTTGTTGAGCAACTGGCGTGGACGACCCGTTGCGGTGAAGAGCTTTACACCGCGCTTGTGTGCCTCGCGAAGAGCCTCTACCGTAGACTGCGGTATCTTGTGTGTGTTAAAGCTGACGAGTGTACCGTCAACGTCGAAAAATAAAGCTTTTATCATATTTCGTTTTTTTTTATTCAGTAGGAGGCTATGGCATTCTTGCCGTAGCCCTGTTTTTTTATTCAGTAGGAGGCTATGGCATTCTTGCCGTAGCCATGTTGTGTGATACGGGCAGGAAAGCCCATACCTCCTAAACTTTGCAAAGGTACAGAAAAAAGTAAAAAAGTAAAAAAGTAAAAAGCGTAAAATCAAAAAATAATTACTACTTTTGTAACTCCTTATTCACACGGAATATACATTAAACAACCATTAATCAGCATTGGAAATGACAGAGCAAACGCAACTCGCTTGGGACATAATAGAGACAACGAACACCAACCTCTTCCTCACCGGTAAGGCAGGCACGGGTAAGACCACCTTCCTACGCCGTTTGAAAGAGGAATCGTCGAAGCGTATCGTGGTTGTTGCGCCTACCGGCATCGCTGCCATCAATGCCGAAGGTGTCACTATCCACTCGTTTTTCCAATTGTCGTTTGCACCGTTCATACCCAACTATAACCTCAAGGAGCAGCAGTTCCGCTTCTCAAAGCAGAAGATAAACGTAATACGCTCTATCGACACGCTCGTCATCGACGAGATTTCCATGGTGCGTGCCGATTTGCTCGACGCTGTAGATAGTGTGCTGCGCCGTTTTCGTAAGAACAATCTGCCGTTCGGTGGTGTTCAGATGGTTATGATTGGCGATTTGGGTCAGCTTGCTCCCGTATCGAAAGACGATGAGTGGCAGATGCTCTCGCGCTATTACGCCACGCCTTATTTCTTCTCGTCGCTCGCCCTGCAGCGCACACGCTACGCCATCGTCGAACTGACGAAGGTGTATCGCCAGAGCGACAAACGTTTCCTCGACATACTGAATAAGGTGCGTGAGAACCGTGCCGATGCCGCTGTGCTCGCTGCGCTCAACTCGCGCTACATACCGGGCTTTAAGCCGCGCAAGGAAGACGGCTACATACGTCTTACGACACATAACTGGCAGGCGCAGCGCATCAACGACCACGAGCTGGGACTGCTCCCCGATAAGTCCTATACCTACACCGCAACTATCGAAGGCAAGTATCCTGAGATGCTATTCCCGACCGACGAGACGCTTACGCTGAAGACCGGTGCGCAGGTGATGTTCGTGAAGAATGATTCGTCTGCGGACAAGGCCTACTACAACGGCATGATCGGCACTATTGCCGAGATAGATGCCGAGGGTTTCACCGTGACAGCGAAGGACACGGGCGAGAATATCCGAGTGCAGCCCGAGCAGTGGGATAACACACGCTATGTGCTCGACGAGAAGACCAACGAGATAAGCGAGGAGGTGGAAGGCACATTCACGCAGTTCCCCGTGAAGACAGCATGGGCAATCACCGTTCACAAGAGTCAGGGCTTGACGTTCGACCACGCCATCATCGACGTGCAGCGTGCCTTCACACACGGACAGACATACGTGGCTCTCTCGCGTTGTCGTACCCTGGAGGGTATGGTGCTGAGCGCACCACTACCGCAGGCGGCTATCATTCGCGATGAGGCTGTTGACGAATATGCTACGCACGCCATTGAGCACACGCCGAGCGAGGGACAAATAGAGCAGTTGCAGCGCGACTACTATCTGTCGGTGGTGAGCGAACTGTTCGACTTCCGTCCGCTGATGGATGCCTTCAACCGTGTGCTCGACTTGCTCGACGGTCATTTCCGCCGTTCGTTTCCGAAACTCATCGCCGAATACAAGGTACGCACGGGCACTATAAAAAGCGAACTGCTCGATGTGGCGGAGCACTTCAAGTTGCAGTACAGCCAGATCGTCATATCCTCTGCCGACTATCAGACCAACGCCCTGCTGCAGGAACGCCTGAAGAAGGGTGCCGACTATTTTGTGCGTAAACTGACTGATGTGGAGCAGCTTGTGAAGAAGACATCGGTGAAGACCGAGAACAAGGACGTGAAGAAACTTTACAACGATGTGTTCCCGGCACTGAAGGATGAGGTCATGCAGAAGCGTGCTCTCCTCAACTGCGTCAAGGCAGACGGCTTCAGTTTGCACAGCTATCTGCGTCAGCGTGCACTTTTAAAAGTAAAAAAGTAAAAAAGTAAAAAAGTAAAAAGGTAAAAAGTAGGAGGTATGGGCATCTTGCCCGTACCACGCAGCCTATATAAAAGTAAAAAAGTAAAAAAGTAAAAAGTAGGAGGTATGGGCATCTTGCCCGTACCACGCAGCCTATATAAAAGTAAAAAA
>DAVZJL010000073.1:0-11812 GCA_052272805.1 Prevotella sp.
AGGCAAACGACCAACTTCTTGATTTTCAATCAAAGTCCAATTTAGAGCGAGTTACCTGCCTTAACATCTACTAAATAAATTATATTAGTCAAAATATCAAGAATGAAGCATTTACTCCCTACCCTATTCCTTGCTGCCGGCATGACACTCGGCACAACAGCTACGGCACAGTGTAAAATGACTTGCGGCAAACAGCCAACCAGCGGATGCTGCGCAGGCAAGCCTGCTAACGGATGCTGCAAGAGTCTCGCCGATGGCACAAAACTCTTCCTGCACGCCGACGCACAGTATCGCATTCCGGCTATCATCCAGTGCAAGTCGGGCAAGATAATTGCCTTCACCGACCACCGCTACGACAACAAGGACATCGGCGGCGGACGCCATATCGACATCGTGATGAAGGAGAGCACCGACGGTGGCAAGACATGGACAGCTACGGAGCAGATGGTGGCACGCGGAGGCAACCACATTGCAAGCAGTTTCGACTGCGCTCACGGCGACGCTGCCGTGGTGTGCGACCGCGAGACGGGCGAGATACTGCTCATGTGTGCTTCGGGCGGCGTGGGCTACTGGGAGTCGACACGCGAGAACCCACAGAAGATGGGTCGCTACACATCTGCTGACGAGGGCAAGACATGGAAGGCTGAGGAGGTAACACAGCACGTGTACGGACTGGTGGACGGCATGAAGTCGGCATTCTTCACAAGCGGACGCATCTGCCAAAGCTCGCGCATCAAGGTGGGCTCGCACTATCGTGTGTACACGGCACTCACCACACACGAGGGCAACCGCGTGCTCTACAGCGACGACTTCGGCAAGACATGGCACCTACTTGGCGCGAATGCTGCCGAGACCGCGCCAAAGGGCGACGAGGCAAAGCTCGAAGAGCTGCCGAACGGCGACGTGCTCATCAGCTCGCGCACGCAGAACGGACGCTTCTTCAACATCTATAAGTACGCTGACAAGAAGAAGGCTACGGGTGCATGGGGCACTGTGGCGTTCTCGTCGGCTGCCAACAACGGCGTGAAAAACGGCGACAGCGCGTGCAACGGCGAAATCCTCGTGGTGAAGGCGAAGGACGCGCAGGGCAAAGCGGTCGACTTGATGTTGCAGAGCGTGCCTACGGGTCCGGGTCGTTCCAACGTAGCTATCTTCTACAAAGCACTGCGCTCAAAAGCCGACTATGCGTCGCCAGAGGCGATAGCTAAGGATTGGGAGGGTGCATATCAGGTGTGCACCACCACTTCGGCTTACTCTACAATGGTGCAGGCGCAGGACGGCAAGATTCTGTTCCTCTACGAGGAGGACGCTTTCCGCCACCCGGAGACAGAGCCGGACGACTACTATAACATCGTGTTCAAGAAACTCTGCGTGAAGAAGATTACAGCAGGCAAATACACCTTGTAATAAACAATAAGCCCCGCAAAACATCATAACAACAAAATGAACAAACTAATAATATCATCAGCAATAGCTCTTGCCAGCCTCACCGCGTCGGCACAGAGCACAGTGAAGGCTCCGGCTCCTATCCTTCCGCTCCCTGAGCAGAAGCAAATCGATTGGCAGCGCATGGAGACCTACGCTTTCATCCACTTCGGTCTGAACACGTTCAACGACCGCGAATGGGGCTACGGCGACTCCGACCCTGCTACGTTCAACCCCACACGTCTCGACTGCGAGCAGTGGGCAAAGACGCTCGTGGCAGCGGGCATGAAGGGCGTCATCCTCACCGCCAAGCACCACGACGGTTTCTGCCTGTGGCCTTTCGAGGGCAACGACTACAACGTGACACGCTCGCCATACAAGAACGGCAAGGGCAACATCGTACGCGAACTGTCGAAGGCGTGCAAGAAGTACGGACTGAAGTTCGCGGTGTACCTCTCGCCGTGGGATCGCTCGCGTGCCGACTATGCTACACCAGGCTACCTGCCCTACTTCTACGCTCAGCTCCACGACCTGCTCACCAACTACGGTGACGTGTTCGAGGTGTGGTTCGACGGAGCCAACGGCGGCGACGGCTACTATGGCGGTGCGAAGGACTCACGCACTATCGACCGCAAGAACTACTATAACTACCCACATATCTTCGCTATGCTCGACAGCATTCAGCCGAACGCCGTGGTGTTCGGCGACGGCGGTCCGGGCTGCCGCTGGGTGGGCAATGAGAAGGGATTTGCCGGCGAGACCAACTGGGCGTTCCTGCGCAAGAACACGGTTTACCCGGGCTACCCCAACTACCCCGAACTGCAGTACGGACACGCCGACGGCGACCAGTGGACGGCTGCCGAGTGCGACGTGTCTATCCGTCCGGGTTGGTTCTATCACCCCGAAGAGGACGACCGCGTGAAATCGCCCGAACAGCTTGCCGACCTCTACTATCGCTCGGTGGGCCACAACGCTACGCTGCTGCTCAACTTCCCCGTCGACCGCGAGGGACTCATCCACCCCACCGACTCGGCTAATGCCGTCAACTTCCACAAGATGATTCAGCGCGAGCTGCAGCACAACCTCGTGGCTGGCATGACTCCGAAAGTAAGCAACGAGCGTGGCGGCGAATTCATAGCAAAGGCTATGACCGACAACTCGTGGGATACATATTGGGCTACCACCGACGGCGTTACATCGGCTACCATCACGTTCCAATTCAAGAAGCCACAGCTGATGAACCGCATCATGCTGCAGGAGTATATACCGCTCGGACAGCGCGTGAAGAAGTTCGCCGTGGAGTATCTTGACGGCAAGACATGGCGCAGCGTTGAGCAGGGCGAGGAGACGACAACTATCGGCTACAAGCGTCTGCTGCGCTTCCGCACCGTGGAGGCGAAGAGCGTGCGCGTGCGCATCATCGACTCGCGCGGACCTATCTGTCTGAACAACGTGGGCATCTACTACGGCGGAAAGGACGCACAGCTCACATGGAACCCCACAGCAGAGGCTATCAAGTCTCTGCCGTTCGCTATCCTCGGTGCCGACAAGGCTGAGTGGGAAAAGGCTACCGACCGCAACCCGCAGACCGTTTGGTTCTGCAAAGGCAACGAGGTGCTCATCGACCTCGGCAGCGAGCAGGAGATTTCCGCATTGCAGTATCTGCCCGACCAGAGCGAAGGTAGACGCGGACTCATCCATACATACACCATCGCGGCGTGCGATGCCAAAGGCGGCAACGAGCGCGTGCTGAAGAGTGGCGAGTTCTCTAACCTGCAGAACAACCCGATACTACAGACCGTAACCTTCAACGCCACAAAGACACGCTACGTGAAGCTGCGCGCTGAGCGCATGGTCGTAGATAGCGAGGCAATGGGCATCGCCGAACTGGGCGTAAAGTGATTTTAAGGCAACAATACTAATGGTAGGAGGCTACGGCATTCTTGCCGTAGCCATTAGCAACCGAAATACAACTATTCGCAATGGCTACGGCAAGAATGCCGTAGCCTCCTACTATTTGTTTTCTACGCAATTCACCCTTCTTATTCCAACGTTTTCGTTAAGCCAAATGAGCAGAACCGAGCTTGCTCGAGTTATGCCATGGCGAGAAAACGAAGGATGAAATCCAACTTTTTGTATATTATTTTAAAATCTCAAATTATTTTTCTAATTTTGCATTTTAAAATAATACATATATAATAATGTCAAGAAAGAAGAAACCACTACCAATACTCGAGAACGTAACTATTGAGGCGGTTGCTGCCGAAGGAAAATCACTGGCACACGTCAACGACATGGTTGTTTTCGTGCCGTTCGCCGTGCCCGGCGACGTGGTTGACCTGCAGGTACGCAAAAAGAAACACAGCTACTGCGAGGCGGAAGTAATACGCTTCATCAAGAAGAGCGACGTACGCACGGAGCCGATGTGCGAGCATTTCGGCATCTGCGGCGGATGCAAATGGCAGAATCTGCCCTACGAGGAGCAGCTGAAGGCTAAGCAGCAGCAGGTGTTCGACCAACTCACACGCATCGGAAAGATAGAGCTGCCGGAGTTCATGCCCATCATGGGCTCGGTACACATCAAGGAATACCGCAACAAACTGGAGTTCGGATGCTGCAACAAGCGCTGGCTCACACGCGAGCAGATTGCCGAAGGCACGCAGTTCGACAACATGAACGGCATCGGTTTCCACATCACCGGAGCCTTCGACAAGATTCTCCCCATCGAGAAGTGCTGGCTCATGGACGACCTGCACAACAAGATTCGCAACGCCATTCGCGACTATGCCTTCTCTACCGGCATGACCTTCTTCGACCTCAGACAGCAGCACGGACTGCTGCGCGACATCATGATTCGCAACTCGAACACGGGCGAGTGGATGGTGCTCATACAGTTCCACTACGACGAGGAGGGCGACGAGCAGCGCGCCAAGGCGTTGCTGCAGCACATCGCCGACAAGTTCCCCGAGATAACATCGCTCATGTATGTAGACAACCAGAAGTGCAACGACACGTTCGGCGACCTCGACCTCTCTGTCTTCAAGGGCAACGACCATATCTTCGAGACGATGGAGGACCTGCGCTTCAAGGTTGGTCCGAAGAGCTTCTACCAGACCAATACGGAGCAGGCTTATCACCTCTACTCGGTGGCTCGCAACTTCGCCAAGCTCACCGGCGACGAACTGGTGTACGACCTCTATACCGGTACGGGCACCATCGCCAACTTCGTGGCGCGTCAGGCACGCGAGGTGATCGGCATCGAGTATGTTCCTGAGGCTATCGAGGACGCAAAGGTGAACTCTGAGGTGAACAACATCAGCAACACCAAGTTCTACGCCGGCGACATGAAGGACATTCTCAACGACGAGTTCATCCAGAAGCATGGTCGCCCCGACGTAATCATCACCGACCCGCCACGCGCCGGTATGCACCAGGACGTGATTGACACCATCCTGCGCGCCCACCCGAAGCGCATCGTCTACGTCAGCTGCAACCCCTCTACGCAGGCACGCGACCTACAGGCACTCGATGTGGCATACAAGGTGATGGCGGTGCAGCCGGTCGATATGTTCCCGCATACGCCGCACGTAGAGAACGTAGTTCTTCTCGAAGAAAGACTGTAAAATTCAAAACTCATAATGAAAACATTAGCAACTCTCGCACTCGCCGCTCTCGCTTTCGGCAGTGTATCAGCACAAGAGAAAGAAGCGAAGCTGAAGGTGTTCAGCGACATCAAGTTCAGCGGTTACATCATGTCGCAATACCAGTACAGCGACAAGGAAAACAACAAAGGCGAAAAGGACATCAACTCGTTCAACATACGCATGGTGCGTATGGCACTCGAAGGACGCGTGGCAGGCGACTTCTACTGGAAGGCGCAGCTGCAGGTGAACGGCAACACGTCGAACATCAAACTATCACCCCGAATGGTTGATGCCTTCGCAGAATGGCAAAGGTACGACGCGTTCAAGGTGAAAGCGGGTCAGTTCAAGCGTCCGTTCACCTTCGAGAACCCCATGCACCCCATTACACAGGGCTTTATGAGCTACTCGCAGAACGTGCTTAATCTCGCTGGCTTCAGCGACCGCAACGGCGAACACGCAAGCAACGGACGCGACATCGGTGTGCAGCTGCAAGGCGATCTGCTCAAGGCTGCCGACGGACACCACTACCTCCACTATCAGGTGGGCGTGTTCAACGGTCAGGGCACTAACATGAAGGATGTCGACCAGCGCAAGGACGTCATCGGCGGCGTATGGGTGGCTCCCGTGAAGGGTCTGCGCATCGGTGCCTTCGGATGGACCGGTTCGTATGCTCGCAAGGGTTCGTGGACTGAGGTAGACGCTAACGGAAACGCTGTAGCTAAGAACGGCGTGCGCTCGCTTGAGAAGAACCGCTATGCCATCAGCGCCGAGTACGCTGCACACGATTGGACCGTGCGTTCTGAGTATATCCACAGTCAGGGCTACGGCTTCCAGACCGCCAACACTTCGGGCAAGGAGACCGACTGCACTATCAACTACGCTGCAGGTGACAAGGCAGACGGTTTCTACGCGCTCATGATTGCGCCGGTTATCAGCAAGAAGCTCTACGCAAAGGCTCGCTACGACCTCTACCGCCCGCAAGCCGATTGGCACACATCGAAGACTCAGTACGAAATTGGTGCCAACTACTGGATTGGCAAGCACGTAATGATTGCAGCAGAATATGCTCGTGTCAACGACCGTAGTCTGAACAAGTCGAACTATAACATGTTCGACCTTCAGCTCGATGTGAAGTTCTAAATCACTCTCCTCAATTCCGATTTATCAAACAACACAATCTGTTAACATATACTCACATTATGCAAGAACACAAACATAAGCATAGACATAGCCATAAGAAAGATGGGATTGACGCTTTTCGTGAACAAAGTCTCAGGGCTATACAAAGAAGGAAGTTGTACGCAAAAGTTGCATACATCGTGGTGTTCACCATTGCTATTATAATGATAGCATTGGCGTTCGCCGCCTACTTCATAGACAGATAAGCCTGCGTGTTTCTTTCAAGAACCACGCAGGAGAACACTTAAAGGTACTATTTTAAAAACTGATAACTATAAAATGACAAACAAACCATTAGCAGCCCTACTCTTCGGCTGCATGATTACCGCTCAAGCAGCATCGGCACAGTCGTTGCTACCAAAGCCGCAGTCGTTCAATGCTGGCAAGGGCGCGTTCAGCACCGCTACAACAAAGGTGAAACTCATCAACGAGGTTGGCGCGGATGCAGAGAACATCTACTCGAAGCAGTGGTCAGCAAAGGCTGACAACAACGCTCAGCAGGTGGTACGCTTCACACGCCTCGCCAACGCTACGTCGCCCGAGGCTTACAACCTCCACATCACTAAGGACACACTGCTCATCAGTGCCGCTTCTGCCGACGGCTTCCGCTTCGCCTGGCAGACCATAGAGCAGCTGAAGCAGAAGAATGGCATCATGGCGTGCGACGTTCAGGATGCTCCCGCCTTCAAGTGGCGCTCGCTGATGCTCGACGTGTCACGCCACTTCCAGCCCATCTCCTTCCTCAAGAAGCAGATTGACGTGATGGCGCAGTACAAGTTCAACCGACTCCACCTCCATCTCACCGACGCTGCAGGCTGGCGCATCGAGATAAAGCGCTACCCTCGCCTCACCAGTCTTGCTGCATGGCGCGAAGGAAAGACATGGAAGGAGTGGAGCAAGCTCGGCTGCAAGTACAAGAACGAAGGCGAAGAGGGCGCATACGGTGGCTACTACACTCAGGACGAGCTGCGCGACCTCGTGAAGTACGCTGCGGAGCGTGGCATCACCATCGTGCCCGAGATTGAGATGCCGGGCCACTCGGCAGAGGTGCTCACAGCCTATCCAGAACTCTCTTGCACACACGAACCGTACAAGCAGATGGACTTCTGCCCGGGCAGCGTGGCTACATACGACTTCCTTGAGAACGTACTGAAAGAGGTGATGGACATCTTCCCATCGAAATACATCCACGTAGGTGGCGACGAGGCAGACAAGGCTTCATGGCCTTCTTGTCCGCTCTGCCAGCAGAAGATGAAGGAGCTCGGCACAGACAAGGATGGTCTGCAGGCGCACCTCATCGCTCACTTTGGCAAGTTCCTCACCGACCACGGTCGTCAGCTCGTGGGTTGGGACGAGGTGATAGCCGGCAACCTCGCCAAGAACACCACCGTGATGGTGTGGCGCGGTCTTGAAAAGGCGCAGGAGGCTATCGACCATGGCTACGACGTGGTGCTCTCGCCCAGCGGATACTGGTATCTCGACTACTATCAGGATGCTCCCGACACTCAGCCCGAGGCTATTGGTGGTTTCCTTCCACTCGAAAAGGTGTACAGCTACGTACCTGGTGGCACGCTGCCCGAGGAAGTACGCAACAAGATTACTGGCGTGCAGGCTAACCTCTGGACCGAATACGTGCCTACAGCAGAGCACGTAGAGTATATGCTATATCCGCGTGCGCTCGCCATTGCCGAGATTGGATGGAACGGCACAAAGAAAAAGGACTATCCAGAGTTCCGCAAGCGTGCCATCGTAGAGTGTGAGCGTCTGCACAAGCAAGGCGTGAACACCTTCGACCTCAAGAAGGAACGCGGCGAACGTCCAGAGTCGTTCAAGACCACAAAGCACAAGGCGATAGGTTGCAACATCATCTTCAACCACCGCTACGAGGACAAGTACAAGGCGCAGGGCGACCAGACTCTTGTCGACGGACAGCACGGCGGATGGACATACGGCGACCAGAAGTGGCAGGGCTTCCTCGGCAACAAGGGCTACTGTCTCGACCTTACTATCGACCTCGGCAAGGTACAGAAGATTTCTACCGTAGCTGCCGACTTCATGCAGGCTTACGGTGCATGGGTGTTCTTCCCGTCGGAGTACAAGATTTCGTTCAGCGAGGACGGTCAGAACTTCACCGAGGTGTATAATAAGAAGTCGGAAGTAGACCGCGACATTCAACTCGGCTTCCGCAACTTTGCATGGAAGGGCAATGCAAAGACACGCTACATCCGTGTGCAGGGTAGCACAACAGAGGATGGCGGTTGGCTCTTCACCGACGAAATCGTCGTTAAGTAAATCGCATAGCGAGTTCTAAAGATTATAGTCTCTTTAGTAACACTACCTTATAAGATACAAAAAAGCCTGTTGAAGCATTGCTCCAACAGGCTTTTTTGTATCACTATACATTCCACTTTATGGGGCGATTACGCCCCTATAAAGCTTCTTACTTTGTCATCTTAAGTGTAGTCTTTGCACTCTTCACTACATAAACGCCAGCAGGCAGCGACATACGGCAGAAGTCGCCGTAAGTCATAGTGCCGAGAGCAGTACCTACAGAAGAGTAAACCTTCACAAAGTCGCTATCAGCTATCTTTGTTGCGCTCTCTGTCACATCGTTTATGCCGCTCCATGTGCTGAGATCTGCAGTCTGCCAAGAGCTCCACTTTGATACTACGTCGCCAGCTACAGAGCATACTCGCCACTGATAAGTAGTACCGGCAGTGAGCTTATCAAACTTATAAGAAGTGCCCTTGATGCCAGAGAAGCGCTGCGCAGCAGCCTTCATCGTAGCCTTTGGGGCGATACTCATACTCTGGAAGTCCTCAGCCGAGTAGTTGCCATCGTAGATGCCTATTGAGTAGATGTAACCACGCTTCTTCGGCTGCACCATAACCTTGTAGTCTTTCATGTCGGCATTATCGAGTACGATTGTAGCCATTGTGCCATCCATTTTTATTGTCTGCTCAGCGATTGTTGCACCATCGTTATCGAGGAGCGACACTGTAACATCAGCAACGTCCTTGCCGTATGCGCTTGCAGAAAGACGAACGGTTACACTTGCCGAAGAGTTGTCGGTAATGAGAGGCGAAGTGAGGTTGCCCTGCTTCTTCGCAGTACCAATCTTTGCACAACCCGGACACTCGAACACCTTATCTCCTGTCCAGCCCTTGTTCTGCATCTTGCTGTCGAGTTCGGAAGAAATATCGTTTGTGCCCTCTACTGCAAGTTTCTCGCCCCATTTGCTGAGGTCTTCGCTCATCTTGATAGCCTCGTCGACAGAAGGCTGTGTACTCTTCTCGCGCAGTTCTACAGTGTAGCTTTCGGCTCCATCCACAGCGTTCCAACCACCGACGAACGATGTCTCTGTCATATCCATAAGTTTTGGCTGTGGCGCATCAAGATTTATACCGCCCATGAATGTGAACGAGATAAGACCATCCTTCTCCGTGATTTCTGTCACTGGCTTACCGAGGAACTTGCGTCCGTCGCTATTGGCATTGAACAATGTAGCTGCAGGTTTCGATCTATCGGTCAATTCAGTAGACATTGTCGTGCCAGGCCATGTGTCACCCGTCACGGTCTCCGATGTAAGTTTATTGTCAGCCGGCACAATAGTGAAGCGCTGGTGGTTATACGTGTTATTCACCTCATTGTCAAACCACACCTTCTGGTCGTAGTCGACGTGTATGACAAGCATACCGTGGTTGGGCAGAGCAACGTCGGTGCCCTTCAACTGGCGGTTCTCAAAGATATAATACTCGTTCTTGTTCGCTTCGTTGAACACAACGCACGCCTCAGGAGCATCGCTCAGCGGCTTCATGTTCTTTATGTAGCAAGGCTCGGTGAGGATAGTAGGCTCTATCCAACCACTCACCCACTTCTCGTAAGTGTTATATCCAGTAGGCTCATAACCATCACCGCCATACGAACCGTAGTCCATCAAGTCCCATGCGTCCATACCGAAGCTGCTTCCGGCTGTGTCATAAAAGTCGGGGATGCCCATACAGTGGCTGAATTCGTGACAAGCAGTACCAATACCGCTGATATCTGTACCAGAGCCACCATTCAGTTCCGACGAGCAAGCGTAGGTGTTGATGCGCACGCCGCCCAGACTCAGATTGTAGCCTGCCGACTTCAGGTCCCATTCATGTGGCCAAATAGAGTTTGCAGGTCCACCTGCAGCTTCGCCATAACCGGCATAAATCACGTACACCTGATCGACAGCACCGTCGCCATCCCAGTCATACTGCGACATATCCATTTTCTCCTTAGCATAAGCCAATTCACAAGCCTCCTTAATCATGCCCGCAGGATCAATATCGTCGCCATTAGCATTATTAGCACCGTATGCCGCCATATTCTTCGACACCGTAATCGGACCTATTACGTCAAACTCGAGGTCGAACTTACCGTAGCTCTGCGCATAGAAATAGTCGTGAACAGAGCCGTTGTTGCCATAGTTTTTGTAGCCAACCTTATTGAAATAGTCGTTCCACTCAGCCTGAGTATGCTTCGACTGCATCTTCTTATCCTTAAAGTTCACGAGGATTACAAGACCCTTACGCTTACCCGTGATGCCGATACCTTCGCCACCAGTAGCACCAGCCATAACCTTGCGCACCGGCTTGCCCGAAGCATCAACCACGCCACGATTAGCGAGACGAGCCATGCGGCGAGCGTTGCGTTGCTTAGCACGCTCCATACCGAGCGAACGCACCTTCTGCGATTCGGCAGTGTAGTAGTTCAAGAACGACAACTCTGCAGCACCACGACTCTCAACGTCGTGAGCCACCTGCGCAGACGCAGTCAACTTACCGTTGCCGTCGAGCGTAGCATAGCAATATGCACCATCAGCACGCTGCACCAACGGCTGACCATCTTCTGTACTTGTGTAATGGAAATTCTCGTCGCCGCGCAACATCACTGTGAGCACGGAACCATCAGGTTGCTGCACCTGACGCTTCACACGCTTCGCCGGCACGGCGAAAGCAGAGGCTGCAAGCATGAACATTGCAGCGAATGTTAGAAATCTTTTTGACATTTATAGGTTATCTTGATTTTAAAAATAGGTTGCAAATATACGAATAATATCCGTGTAAATGAAAAAAATCAACAAGAATGCTTCTTTATCTCACGAAAAGACATACCTTTGTAGTCAAATTATGACAATTCTATCAAGAATAAGTCTATTGGTTTTAATCTAACCTCTGAACAGCATTGGAAGATACTACCAACCTGTCTCTCAAGGCATACGCTTCATTGTATAATGGGCAGCCATCAGACACTGGCTCATCGTGTCCAAGTGTAGGACTTACCTCCCGCACGCCCTCCATTTCTGATGATGTCAGATATGGGGTGTCGGTAGAGAATGTGCCTTCTGAAAACAAGCAATGGTTTGTCCTGCGAGTTTCGTATGGACGTATCATAAAAGCAAAAGCATTTGTTGAAGCTAGAGGTTTTGTTTGTTATGTACCTCTACGATACAAAGAAGTCAAAACCAATAGTAAGAAACAAATACATCACTTTTAAATATTAGCCACTATGAATAATTTTTTATTAAAATATCT
>DAVZJL010000074.1:0-11744 GCA_052272805.1 Prevotella sp.
CCTTCAGATGATGGAGGTGAATAGTAAGGATGTCTATCTTTACAAGTTGGCAGAAATTGCTCAGTAAAAATGCTGGGAGTGTGCAGCACCTTCTCGGTAAGCCGCGAAACGAAGCCACGCCCGATAAGTGATGTGCAACCCGGCGATGTGCTCGTCTATCCAGCCCGCAAGTTGGAAGGAATGGGACATGCTCTGATAGTGATTGATGTGGCTCGCAACGGCAAAAAAGTAGCCATTATGTGTGCTGAAGGCAATACACCTGCACGCGAATTGCATATCGTGAGAAATCCTAACCCTATATCTAATCCTTGGTTCTTTTTTGACAGCGATGAGAGTATGCTGTTTGTATCAATATTCCATTTTGGAAAGAATGAGTTGAGATATTATTGATAAACGATATAATATTATTCGTTTTTGGGCGTATATATTATATGAATATGACCTTTTGAACGTTTTCGTTAAGCCAAATGAGCAGAGCTAAGTATACTTAAGCTCTGCCATGGCGAGAAAACGAAGGATGAAATCCAAGTAATAACTATGTACAATTTGTAAGGATTAAATGGAAAGACTTAAAATTATTACATCCGTTGGACTGTTTAGGGTGCCAACGGACGACATTGCCTATATAGAAGCTTCTGGCAACTACTGTGACGTGCACCTCTTCAACGGAGAGTCGGTGACGATGACGTTTCAGTTGCACTACTTTGTGGAAGCCTTTAATAAGCTGCAGCAGAATTTCTTTACGCGTGTTGGCAAGAGTCTGATAGTAAACACAAATTTTGTTTACGCCATCAACATTACCAACCAAGATTTGAAGCTTATGGATCATCGCATGAATCAAGGTTTCAGGTTAAAAGCATCGAAGGAAGCACTCAAGGAGTTAAAGACAATTTTGGAACAGGAAAAGTAAATGATTATGAAATATACAGAAGGTAACGACATACAAGAGAAGCCTATTTTCGCGATAGAGAATGATGATAAAAGCACTTCTTCGCAAGAGCTTCTCGACGAACCCACGATTATTATAGAGAGTAGTGGCGAAATGGAGCACAATACTTCGTCGGATTCCATCAAAAAGCGAGGTGGATTGCCGAAGTGGAGTTTGGCTATCATTTGGTTTGTGGCAACCGTGGTGCTTGTATTTGGCTGCTACACAGTCATACGCCTCTACAACTACTATTATAATATAGGTGTGAGCATTTCCGTATCGCCGAAAGAAAATATCAAGAAGTTAGACGCTATGAAGGCGCAAAACGAGCCGTCGGCAGTAATTTTTAAAACCGACTCTGTGCTCGGTGTTGCGCTTAACATCTACGAGTTGCACAACGTGAAGGCAGAACTAACACTTGTGGAACCCGACACTGCCGACCATAGTGTGCTGATGTACACCCGTACTGCAGATTATACCGCTACGGGCAAGTATCTCGGCTCGTTGGTTGTCGACGGCGAGCAGAAACGGAGCGATGTGTCGCGTCTTGGCTATTGCGCCATAGCCAAGGGCAATATGGTCATCGGCATATCTCGTTTTGACGATATGCGCGAGCACATGGTAGAGCGTGACGGCTCTTACTTCCGCCAATTTATGCTCGTGTCCAACGGCGAACTGCCTCAGCGTTTCTTCCTGCATGGCAAGGTGGAGCGCAAAGCCCTTGCACGTACCACGGACGACCGCCTTTGCATCATCGAGACCCCTCACCCCGAAACACTGTGGGACTTCGCCGATGCTTTGCGTGAATATGGCTATGTAGATGCTGTCTACCTTACAGGTGGCAACGAGAGCGGTTTCTATCGTGCTCCTGACGGCAGGGCGCACTTCACAGAGAAGGCTGCCAGATATCGCACCGATAAGCACCATGGTGTGGCTCCTTGGCTGGTTCTCAGAACGCGATAAATGTAAAGATGTACAATAAACCCGGCATCTCGTACAAGTCGCACCAAAAAGTTTCTTGCTTTAAAGAAGCCATATTACCTTTGCATTGTCAATAAGACAAAATCGTTTAAAAATAATAGAAGACAATGAAGAAATTAATGATTGCGTTGATGATGGTTGTAGCAACCAGCACAGCAAGTTTTGCAAAGGGTAGTAACGACAATGTACAGACTGCTGCCAAGGAAGTGGCTCAGACAGTGAAGAATGCTCCTTCGGGCACTACTTATGGGGTGGTGGAAGTGACCAAGAGCCATATCGTGGTGAACACCCCTCTCGGCCGTTACAGCATCAACAAGAATGAAGACGGAAGCTTCTCTTTCATGGGCATGACTGCCAAGCTCATTAATGTAAAGAATGGCGTGTACAAGGTGAAGACCTCACTTGGTACGTTCAACATAAACATGCGCAAGGCCACCATAACAAAGCAGTAAGCAGACAAAGCCCATATGAGGCTACTCTTTTGAGCGTCGCCATGTGGGCTTTAGTTTTTTAATACATTAGTGTTGAGTGTCATATGCAGAAATTTATTAGAATTGCCTTGCCATGGGTATGCTTTGCTGTTATGGTATGGTGTTTATTTTTTGGCGGCATCAATTATCTGGGTTGGAATTGGTTGATTGGTGTTGCAGGTATCGGTGTTGTTTGTTATATTGGGTTGTATGTGAAGCTTCTGAAGCTTCGCAAGCAGAAAGAGGAGCATCTTTGTCTGTTGAAGCAACAGGCAGAAGCGGCTGTTGCGCCCGAATTGGAGAGGGTAAAGGGCAACTCGTTGAAAAAGGAGATGATAAAGCGCAGATTGGTAAGAGAATATATTAAGAGAAACTCCGACGACTGTTCGGAAGAAAATATAGCTATTGAGAATATAAAAGGTTGGTTAAGTTCCTTGGGACGGAGTTTGATTTATGTCTGTGGACCATTACTATTAATAATACTAATGCTATTTTTGGTTGATCTCGATAAGTCGGGCAGTACAGGCGTACCCACTCAAATCGACTATCATAATGCCGACGACTTGCGAAAGGCAACAGGAGTGGAATTTCCTGAGATAGTCCCTGTGGATTCTGTTTATTTGGATAAAGGACCTGCAGGTGATGAAACACAAATAAAATTTGTATCAGCAAAGCCATTGGATAAAGATTTCTTTTATCGTTTAGACCAAGCATGCAAGACCGATTCATGTTGTTGGAGAAAGGATTCTACTGGATATTTTTATGACATCTATCCTGAAGCATTTCCCTTCGACAGAACAAAGGGGATGCATCGGAGAATGGTAGATGTTGATGGTAAAAAGGTTCCTGACTGGGATGGAACATATATATCTGTTTTCGTTCCCATAAAAGGAGATACAATAATTCTTAGTGATGGTTTTACGCGATAAATTGTCTACAACCCGAAACAATTATATTATTCGCTATAGGGTGGTTCTATAAATTACCACCCTATCACCAAACAGAAAAATCTAACTATATGAAGAAAAAGAACAAGATATATATCATATTGTTGGTTGTCATAGTGCTGCTGATTGTTAGCATCCCTTTTGTGCCTCCCATTTATAACAGGTACACTAAGCCATTGTATAAGAATTACGTCGATGCCAAGAAATGGTATGGCAAGGTGGATTGCGAGAATCTCTCGCAAGTACGAGACTATTGCGAGCGACGAGGGTATAGCACGGACTATTATATTTTGGTGGATTTCTCCATTCCATCGGGCAAGAAGCGGTTCTTCATCTACGATTTGCAGCATGGAAAACGTGTGTTGAGCAGCTATTGTATGCATGGCAGTGGAAAGGGCAACACAGATGCCAAGCCTAAGTTCAGCAATGAGTTTGGCAGCGGATGCTCTAGCCTTGGACGATATGTGATGGTAGGAAAGGGACGTAAGTTTAAGAAGAGCATCCGTCTTCGTGGGCTTGACAAGACCAACTATCTTGCCGAGACTCGTGGTATCTTGATTCATTCGGCGGGAAAGGTGACGAGATTTTCGGGTAAAAGCGATTATATCCCGATAGGTTCAGAGAGCCGTGGTTGCTTCACGGTATCAAGAGACTGTATGACGAAAGTGATGGAGATATATTGTGAAGCTTCTAAGCAAAGACCTGTTATGCTTTATGCTAAATATAAATGATATAGTCTATGACGAACATGGCGATGTACTTGACTCAATGATAGAGACTGGAGGTATGACAAAGGAAGAATACCAAGCAAAGGTAAAAGACTATGTTTGTAGCCTCTGACATCCGTGTTTTGGTGCAAAGTTAGTGTAAAACCAGGGTGAATTTTCTTCTTTCCGATGGTTTTATGCTAACTTTGTAGAATTAATAGGATATTATTTCAGTAAACCAACTATTAGAAAGTTATGAACACAGACAACCAGGGCATATATGATGCCCGAAGTTTGGGCAAGCCCAAGTTTGCAATTCTCGGCATCCAACATCTATTTGCCATGTTCGGAGCCACAATTCTCGTTCCGCTCATCACCGGACTCGATGTGAGCGCCACATTGCTCTTCGCAGGTATCGGCACACTCATCTTCCATCTTGTTTCTAAGTTGCAAGTGCCGGCATTCCTCGGTTCGAGCTTCGCTTTCCTTGGCGGCTATGCCTCTGTGAAACAGTTGTGCGTGGCGCAGGGACTGACAGACGAGGTGGCACTCAACTATGCCTGCATCGGTGTGGCAGCGGCGTCGCTGCTCTATTTCGTGATGGCGTTCCTGCTGAAGATGTTCGGCACGGAAAAGGTGATGCGCTTCTTCCCGCCGGTGGTTACCGGTCCGATGGTTATCGCTATCGGTCTTACGCTCTCCGGCTCGGCTATCAGCAACTGCCAGCAGAACTGGCTGCTTGCCGTTACAGCCATCGCTATCGTCATCGGAACATCTATCTGGGGCAAGGGCATCATTAAGATTGTGCCAATCCTGCTCGGCGTTGTCGGATCGTATATCCTGGCAGCAGCGATGGGCGAGGTCGACTTCTCCAAACTCAGTGAGGCGGCGTGGATAGGTCTGCCTATTGATATGGACCGTACGGCAATCTCTGTAATGAAAGACCCCAACTTCGACCTTATCGTGACGTCTATCATCGCCATCTTCCCTATAGCCTTCGCCACAATCATGGAGCACATCGGCGATATGTGTGCCATCCAGAGCACTGTTGGCAAGAACTTCATCAAGGAACCGGGTCTGCACCGCACGCTCTGCGGCGACGGACTCGCAACGTTCCTTGCTTCCGTGTTCGGCGCTCCTGCCAACACCACATACGGCGAGAACACAGGTGTGCTCAACCTCACCAAGGTGTTCGACCCGGCTGTCATCCGCCTTGCAGCCTGCTTCGCCATCGTGCTCAGCTTCAGCCCTAAGTTCGCCTGCCTCATCGGTCTGATGCCTGCCGCTACAATCGGCGGCGTGAGCCTCATTCTCTACGGTATGATTTCGGCTGTAGGTGTGCGCAACCTCGTCGAGACATCGGTCGACTTCTCATCGTCGCGCAACGTGTTCGTGGCAGCGCTCATCATGGTTGTGTCTATCGGTGTGCAGTACGGCACAGACGGCGGCGTCAAGATTGGTTCGGTAGCCTTCTCTGGTCTGGCTCTTGCCGCTATCGTCGGCATCTTCCTCAACGCTATCCTTCCCGATCAGCTCGGCATGAAGGTGAAGAGCTTCAACGGTAAGGAGAAGAAATATAGAAAGTAATCGGTGTGTATGAACATTGAGCAAGTGAGAGACTTTACGTTGTCGCTGCATGGTGTCACAGAAGACCAGCCGTTCGGCGACGACAACATAACCTTCCGTGTTGAGGGCAAGATATTCCTGTGTCTTTGGCTCGGCGACGGCAAGTGCGACGTGCGCGGCAGCACATCGCGCTTCGCCTGCAAACTGCTGCCCGACCGCAACGAAGAACTGCGCGACCGCTACGACGCCGTCACTCCCGCCTTTCATTGGAACAAGAAGCACTGGAGCGACATCTATTACGAGCAGCTCGACGCCGACCTCGTCACAGCGTTGATAACCGAGTCGTACCGGCTTATCGTCAGCAAGCTGCCGAAGGCGGTGCGGGTGAAGTACGAGTAGGAAACGGTCTTCATAGTCGTGCCATCGGTTGTGGCGTTTCGTCGGAAAGTGTGCAGATTTTGTCTCATCAAAAACAAACTTATCGTGAGACTTTACCCTGTAATAGCTATGCTTTTACAGGGTAAAGTCTCAAGAGTTATCTATAGAATGAGATTTTTCGCGGAAGTGACTTGTATTATATTTGCGTGTTTTAAGCGTGAAAAAGTAAGGGAGTAAATCTCCTCCAAACCTATCTTCAGAAGGTCGGCTACACGCTTTTCGTCCTCTATAACTAATATGCTGATCTTAGCTGGTTTTGGTTTGTTGGTTAATACTTATTCCAAACAGAGAAACACACCGTATAGGGGCATGTTGGTTATATTTTCCTGTTTGCGATAAGGGAGCATTGAGAAGCGTACGGCAGGTACGTCTTGATGTTGTTTTAGATAATTGTGTAGTGATGTTGCCTTTATGCTTGTTCCTCCCTTCACCTCTATTGGTACCAATGCGCCTTTCTGCTGAATAATGAAATCCATCTCCATGCGTGAGGTATCCGAACTATAATAATATATATTGTTTATATTAGATGCGAGCAGTTGCTGAAGGACATACTGTTCGGTAAATGCCCCTTTGTATTCAGTAAATACGGTATCGCCAATTAACATATTCTTAGCATCAGTGTCTGCCATAGCACCCATCAATCCACAGTCGCATAAATAGAGTTTGAAAGCAGATATGTCTTCGTAGAACTTCAATGGCAATTCTGGTTTTGTTACCTTTGTAGTTTTATATACAAGCCCTGCGTCTATCAACCATTGTATGGCTAACTCGAATTCTTTCGCCCTACCGCCTTTTTTCAATACTCCATACACGAATTTCTTGTTCTCTTTAGACAATTGTCCAAGTATTGATTGCCACACCATGTCGATGCGTGGTACCTCTTGTGTGGGTGCGTGTTTAGAGAAATCGCCTGCATAGTTGGATAAAATTTCGTTTTGAATGGTTCGCACCTGATTGAGCAATTTGTTTTCTACGTAATGCTTCACGACCTCAGGCATTCCTCCTACATAGTAGTATTGGCGCAGATAGTCTTTTAGTCTTTCATGGAAGGCATTCATCAGTTCATAGTCGTGGTTATGCATGAGCTTTAGCAGTTGGTCTTCCCCCAATGCCATAAGAAACTCTTCAAAGTCCATAGGAAAAAGGCGTAGTGTCTGTACTTTTCCTACGGGGAAGGATACCCCTGCGTGTAAGGCTACACCTAACAAAGATCCTGCCACAACAATATGATATTCGGGGGCGTCCTCGCAAAAATACTTCAAAGCCTCTAATGCCTGTGGAAAGGCCTGTACTTCATCTAAGAATATAAGTGTCTTGCCGGGGATGATGTCCACTCCGGTCAAAGCACTTAATCCTTGTATAATTCTAAGAACATTGAAATCGCCCGCATATATGGCTTGTAGGCTTTCGTTTCTGTCGCAACTGACGTAGGCAAGGCTTGCGAATTCTTTTTTGCCGAATTCTTTAAGGATAAAAGTCTTGCCGCATTGTCTTACACCGTTGAGTATTAATGGCTTGTGCTGCTTTTGATTCTTCCATTCTACGAGCTTGTTGTATATCTTTCTTTTCATAGTTTACACTTTTAGACACATGAAAGCTCAGGAATCTTACACTTTTAGACACATTAAAGCTTGGATTTCTTACACTTTTCGACACATGAAACTGCTGCAAAACTACACTTTTCGACGCATACAAACAAGTATTTGTGGTATTTTTGGTGAAGCATTAAGATAAATTAAGTGTATTTTATCCCGAATTGGGGTAACCTTATTCTGCTTTTGGGTCGTTTTTTACATTAGTGAATAATAATCACAAATCTTGTATATGTCTTCAGTTTGCACTACCTTTGCAGAAAAAGTAAAAGAGTAGGAGGTATGGGCATCTTGCCCATACCATGCAGAAAAAAAGTAAAAAGGGTAGGAGGTATGGGCATCTTGCCCATATCACTCAACCTAAAAGCATAAAAACAAGGATATGAAAAATCTGATGGGTATTGTGCGTAAGGCAATGACTGTAGCAGCGTTCCTTACGATTTCTGTTGCAGCGGATGCTGCAGAAGTGATGTACAAAATTGTTGAATACAACAAGCAGACAGAAGAGTTCAAGATAGCAGCATGTGGAACGGTGCCGCGCAACTCGAGGGTTTACTTCGAGAACGAGTTCGGCGCAACCACGGGCAACCGCTACAACCAGATACCTCGCAACCACGAGGCGGTGCTCTATCTCGAAGGATGGCAAGGCTGCAAGGTGCGCAGCATCACGTTCTCGATGTGCTCAAACAATAAGAAAGGACAGGTGGGCGTGTCGCTCAACGATGGTGGCACAACGCTCTACTCGTTGGCACCGGTTGACTTCGCCAGTGCCGACTGGTTTGGCGCATGGGTATCGAAAGACCTCGGCGTATATGTCGACGTGACGAAGCAGATAGACGCACCAGCCATCACCACCAACGACATGAGCATCGTTGTGGCTGGAGGCAAGAGCGAAGGCTCGGTGTATCTCGATGCCATCACTATCGAATACGATGAGGCTGACATAGCTTTGGAGTCGCCGCTCGGCTGGCAGTATGAGCAGCTCACGAAGAAGAGTACGCTCAACGTAGGCGACGAGGTGATGATATTCCGCAACGGATCGGCAGCTGCCGACTTAGGCGGTATGGACGAGACAAACTATCTCGATGTGGTGTCGGTGACCTCAACGGCTGACGTTACCAGCCCAGATGTGCTGCGCTTCACGCTGAACAAGTCTGTCGACCAGCAGCACTGGACCCTCACCGACCAATTCGGTCGTCAGCTTGGTGCGACAGGCAAGCAGAAACTGGCATGGAACGAGGGCATAACCGAGTGGGATATTAAACTTGGTTACGAAGGCGCAACACTTACTCCTACCAACGAAGCTTACGGCACGCTGCGCTACAGCACGCCCGATAACAGCTACGCACGTTTCAATCTCTACACATCCAAGACCCTGCCCCTGCCGTTCCTCTATCGCAAGGGCGAGCAGAAGCAGCCCGAGCTATCGCGTTCGATCAGCTTTGCAGAGGAAGAGATGACGGTATCGTTAGATGTTGCCCACATTGGATTGCGCCCGACATTCATGCCGAAGACCACTACCGACAAACGCTTGCGTTGGAATAGTTCAAATGAGAGCGTTGCGACCGTCACTGGTGGTTACGTTACGCTCCTTAGCGTAGGCGAAACAACCATCACCGCCACCACATACGACAGTGGGGTAGAGGCAACAATGCACCTTGTTGTCACCGAACCGACCGCTATCAACGGCGCAACGAATGACGCAAAGGTGCATAGTCCGCGCAAGGTGCTCGATGGCAATAAGGTTGTTATTGTGACAGAGCAGGGATGCTATGGAGCAGGCGGATGGAAAGCAAGGCGCAAGTAAAGCTTGCGTTAGCGTTTATTATTTCGCATTCTCCAAAATAAATGCCAAATTCTAAATAGCGGTTCGCTTAGTGCCTCCGCAGGATAATATCTAAGCAGACGAGCGTCGCGGTATAATCTTAACAGATTATGCCCCAACGCTCCATGCTTGAAGCCGTTGTCTTTATAAGCATCGTGTCCCCACGCATGGCGTTTGTCGTGATGTCCGAAATTGCCACCATGCAGAATGTCTTCGAGCAACATCCGTCCACGTGTCTTGTCTATCGGTGCAATCATCAGCTCCTCCGACAATCCCATCACCTCATGCAACACATACATCATTGCACCTGCGAAGTTCCATAAGCCGAGACGCTTTAGCGAGTTCTGAATTATCGACTTTGCCGATGTTGAGTTATTAAATTCTGAATATTGAGTATCTAATTCACAATCCTTCAAATCCTCACTCCATGCTCTACGCTCCACATTCTGCATAACGTGATAATAATCTACCACTTGGCGTAGTCCGACACCCTCGTAGAAGTAATGATGGTAGAGGTGGTACAACTGATAGACAGCATTGAACGCAGGAGTAGGAGAGGCTACCTCACCAGCCTCATCAGGCAACGCAATCATATTGCTACACTGCACCTCTATGCCATCCGCAAACCATCGTTGTAAACGACGGCTATACACAAAGTTTGCCATGAAACCCGGTGTGTAATGCAACTCAATGCATACACCATTCAGAGTGATAGCGATATGGCTAAAGCTCTCCTCGTCAACACGTCCATTTCCCTTTGCCAGCGAATGAGCCAACACACGTATCTCCTCACGCGATGCCTTCACCCACATATCCACATCGCCAGGAGTACGTGCAGCCGGATTTTGGTACATCGCAGCATTCGCTTGTCCCTTCAGTATGCAACAGTCGTAGCCCGCAGCCCTCACCTTATTATATATATCGACGGTGGCTTCGTTTAGCATCCAATTCTGTCGACGGATACCCTGGCTCGCCACGAACCAATTCATCAGCAGTTTCTGCGTTGGTGCCACGCTCTTAGGCAGTTTCGATATGCCCTCCATGATGATGCCCACTAACGTCTGCTTTCTGGCAAAACCAAAGAAACGCTCCCAATCGAAGTCCGTCAGTGCCGACCCATCAACAAACTCCCGACCATCATAAATACCAAGCGAGAATTGTATGAATTTGTAGTAAATAGCCTTTACCATCTCTCGCGAAAGATAATATTGAAAAGGAACAGCGTATTGCCAATTATATACCTGCGCCACATACGCTTCGGCTCCTTCAGTAGTCGATAAAGCCACTCCAAACCATGACGCTGCCACCACACGGGTGCACGCTCCACCGTACCAGCAAAGAAGTCGAACACAGCACCGATGGTGCCTACATGGCAGTGGATATTCAGTTCATTCCAATGCGAGTAAGTCCACTTCTCCTGCTTTGGTGCAGTCATACCAATCCACAGCAGGTCGGGGTTAGCCGCATTTATCGCCTCCACAATCGCCTTGTTGTCCTCCTCCGAGAACTCCGGCTTGTACGGTGGCGAGTAAGTCACGATTTTCAAGTGCGGGTACACCTCCGCCGTCCGCTTCACAATCAGGTCGAGCACCTTCTCCGAACTACCCATGAACATAACCGTATTCAACATTCCACATTGTTTTCTTTCGAGATTTTCCATCTCGAAAGAAAACAAATCCCATCCAGCAATACGTTCCTTAGGTTGGCTCTTCGCCTTTATCCATCGGCACGCCTTCACGATACTCACTCCGTCCGGAATGAGCACATCACCGTTTGTCAGCGCCTCAGCAAACAGTTCGTCCTTACGTGCAGTATTGTACGAATGTGCATTAATCGTGTTAATGAGCAGTTTGCCCTCCGGCAGCGCGGCAAGTTCCGCCTTGCTACCAAGTATATTTAAGTTTTTTAATCGAAACATCATTAATATTTTACTTTACTTTCTCATACCACTCCACCATCGTTTTGGCTTTCTCCTCCCACGACAGCTCCGTTTGTCTTTGCTTGCAGTTTTCCGACAGTTGCTTGAGCAGGGTTCTGTCATGCTCCAGATTGTTAAGCTGTTTTGCGAAGTCGGTGGCTGATTGCGTTGGATTGGAGAGAGCCACCTTTCTGCCTACCTTGTCGTTCACGGCATCGCCCTGACCGCAAGTATCGAAACATACCACGGGGAGATTGTTGCCGATTGCCTCCAACACCACATGTGGCGTGCCTTCTGCCACACTTGTGAAGAAGAACACATCCGACGCCTGCATAAGCGATTGCACTTCATCGTGACTGACCGCACCATGCC
>DAVZJL010000075.1:0-11414 GCA_052272805.1 Prevotella sp.
CTGTTCGGTTGGTGCACTTCTGTTCGGTTGGTGCACTTCTGTTCGGTTGGTGCACATTCTGTTCGGTTGGTGCACTTGAGACAAGTGCACCCCCTACAAGTGCACATTCTGTTCGGTTGGTGCACTTGAGACAAGTGCACCCCCTATAAGTGCCCCTGAAACAACAAAGGTCGAGCGATTTCGCTCGACCTTTATTGTTATATGATTAATACTAATACTCTTCGTTGCTGTCATCATACTCCCACGAGTCGAAGTAGATGCGTGAGGACGCATGTTTTGATGTGCTGCCAGTGCTTTGCTGTGGAGTATTTATATCGCCAGAAGAGCCTGAACCGTCTATGGCTGGGGATCCAGCCATGATGCTTGTTGTTTCTATTTCCACCGTTGCTATCGATGGCTTTATATAATACTTTTTCATTGTGCTTTAGTATATTACTGGTTAAATATTGCGTATGTTTACTTCACTACTACCTTCTTGCCGTTCTGAATGTATATGCCACTCTTCAGTGCGCGGAGTGAGTTGCCTACGCACTGTCCCTGCAGATTATACACAGGAGCGTTGCTTTCCTCAGTGTCGAAGATAGTGCTGAGCGATGTTGGTGTTCCGTCGAGGTTAGCGCGCAGCTTCTTGATGTCGGTGCCTTGTGGCACGATGAAGTATGCACGCAAGCCACCGATAGTACGAGCAGCGATATCGTTAGTCGGGTAGTAGAAGAGGTCTTTGTCGCCAAGGAAGAGTTCTGTCTTGTCGCTCTTCAACAATATCTGGTTGTAGATACCCTTCATCTGCACTTTGCCTGCACCGCCCACAGCCTGCGGGTTGTGGTGCTCGTCGAGTCCTGTTGCCACCATGCTTACTCCCTCGAATGTTGGGTTCGCCACAACGGCGTTGCCTGGCTTCATGATGTACGGCTTGCCTGCCTCGATGTTGTCTACAGTTGTGAAGTACACAATGTTGTTGGTGCAGTTGCCTTCGTATGTGCGGAGCTGTGTGCCCTCGCCGAAGTACTGTGTTACCTGCTTCGCATCAAGTGCGAACGGCACGCAGAATGTGTTCCAGTAGTCTTTGCTGAGTGTGCGCTGCAGCGTAACGTTAGCGTTCTCGTATGTCTCGATGACGTTTTTGGTATTTGTTTCGTCGAGAGTGTAGCTCTTTGCTATAAGAGCACTCAGTTCAATCTTCTGGATTTGAGTATAGCTGGCACCTGATTGTATCGTGAAAGTTGCTGTTGATGACGGAAGTTCGATGCTGACAGTTTTTAGTGATGTGTTTACTTCTGCTTTTGCATCTGTTAGTTCCGCACTATAAAGTTGCGGAGTGTTATCTGTACCATAGGTAACAACTACTTTATATCCAGATGGAAACGATGAGAAAGTCGGAGAAACAATTTTTCCGTTCGTCGTTTTAGCCATCTGAATGGAATTATTGTTGAATATACATTGTGTTAGAGTAAAGGTGTAGTCTTTACCAGCAACACTTTTTAGTTGGCGTGGTGTGCTATTGTTTTCAGTATAGCTAGAACCGATAAGTGATGAATTGTATGTTGAGCAATCGAATACGATAGTGCTTTCATCTATTTTTTGCTGATTCGTAATCTGATACGTAGCGGTGGAGCCAGAGTATTGTGTTGGGTCTGCAGGTGTGAATGTAGCGGTGATGGTTGTAGTGCCATACACAGCTGCGTTGATGGTTACTGCGCCCGTTGTGGGGTTGACAGTAGCCACAGCGTCGCCCGATGCTGCATACTTGATAGAGCCTTCAATGTTGTTTGTTTCTTTTGCTGTGTAGCCCACAAACTCTTTGCCATCGGCTGTCTTGCCGTCGGTGAGCTCCACTGTTGTGCCGTCAGAACCCTCGAACGCAATGGCGGTAGCAGGCTTCTTCTCTGCTGTTGTGACGATGATTTGGGTGACATCTTCTACTTTTGCACTTGCAGTGAATACTACAGATTCCTCATAGCCAGTCCAAGTGCCGGTGGTTTTGTCATAATTGGGCTTGTTTGTTGTGAATTTATTGTATGTAGAACCACCTACAAACTTAATGCTTGTAATTACTCGTGTAGGCTCGGTAAGTGAGAACGTTGTTTTGCTATCAGCATAGAAGCGGTATTCGTTATTATATTTACCTAATGCACCATTGTTTGTCTGTATTTGAGCAATAGACTTTGTCAAAGTCTGATTACCAGTACCACTCACTTTGTCTTCAGAACTATTGAACACTATCTCCGACAAATCAACAGCCTTCTTGTTCGTAATTTGATACGTAGCGGTGGAGCCAGAGTATTGTGCTTGGTCTGCAGGTGTGAATGTAGCGGTGATGGTTGTAGTGCCATACACAGCTGCTTTGATGGTTACTGTGCCCGTTTTGGGGTCGACAGTAGCCACAGCGTCGCCCGATGCTGTGTATGTGATAGTGCCGGCTACGTCGTTGGCTACGGTTGCGGTGTAGCCAGTGAAGTCTGCGCCGGCGTCGGTCTTGCCTTCGGTGAGAGTGATGTCGGTGCCGTTAAAAGAGAGAGAAGTTGCGATGTGGTTGTCCTTGTTCTCGACACGGTATGAGTCGGTAGATGTTTGGTAGGTGTCGGTTTTAGGCAGGGTGGCTGTGATGGTAGCCTCGCCAAACTTGGTGTTGGTGAATGTCAGTTCGCCGGTTTTAGAATCAACGGCTACGATGTCCGCGTCAGAGCTTGTGTATTTAATAAGGTTAGACAAGTCGGTGTTGTCGTCGCTCTTTGTAGCAGTAGCCTTAGGCGCGGTAAAACCCTCAAGCTTGCCATTGGTGAATGTGAATGTCTTGCCTGAGTTGGTGCCAAAGGTGGTAGTGGTAGGGGGGTGGTTTCTTCGTAGGTGATTTCTATAGATTTAATATATATACCTTTATTAATTTCGGTCCAATTTATTGAAATTTTTCCAGTTCCAGAACCCGTAAATTCGTATTCTGTTGCAGTTGCTGAGATTTTTTTTGCCTCACCGAACTCTTTTCCGTTAACCGTTATTCCGAGTTTGGCTGTTATGCCGCTTCCTCCTGATGTGTTTACCTTCACGGAGATTATGTTGCCGCTAAACCCGGTAGTAGACAAGTATATGTAATCTGGTCGTGGGTTTGTTTTTGATCCATTGCTGCATAACTGTTGTCCTTTGGTAGCTTCATAGCTTGTGTACGTTTTTCCGTTGGATGTCTCAAGTGTCCAATTTATATTTCCTAATTTTGTCGTACCAACAGAATTAATTACTTTGCTAGAAAAGGTATACTGATATTTTTCTTGGGCATACCCCCCCACTGTGCACACAATCGTGAGCAGTGTAAGCATAAAAAATCGTAAATGTTTAGTCATAATATGTAATTTTTAATGTTATAAACTTGTTGTCTTGTATTTAAAATTACGAATGTTGTAGTTGAGATAAGGGATGTTGTTTCTTTGAATGCAAAATTACATCTAATGTTTTGTATTTGTATTACAAGAATGTTTAAATAATGTAAAAAGGGTATGACATTGTGTGAATGTCATACCCTTTGTGGTTGCGTGGGTATGGCAAGGATGCCATACCCTCCTATTATTACTCATAAACCCAGTAGCCGGTGGTCTGCTGCTGTGCTGTGCCGTCCTTTGAGGGAGCGGCTGCAGCGGATGTTTTGCGGAAGTAGCCTACGAGTGTTACGTCGAAGATGAGTGTGGAGTAGGCTGCGCCCGGCGTGGCTGACGAGCCGTATGCCAGCTGATGGGGCATGTACACGAGCCATCTGTCGCCGATGTGCATGTCCTGCAGAGCCGTAGCGAAGCCTTTCACCACTCCGCTCACGGCGAAGGTGCGTGGCTTCATCGTGCTGAGGTTGTACTCGCCTTGCCACGACTTGTCGAAGACATAGCCCTCAGCATAGCTTGTGGAGGGCAGCAGGCGGCCGCTGTAGTGCACCTTCACCGAGTCGGTGAAGAGCGGGCAGCCCGAGCCCGTGCCAGCGTTGAGCACGTTGGCAAGCACGAAGTCGTAGCTATGCGTAGCCACCTGGTCGTTGAGGCTCCATGAGCGCAGCACCTTCCAGTCGGTAGCACCACCACTTACCAGCTGCTTCACCTCGGCATACTTCTTGTCGTAGTACGCCTCGTTGGTCTTCTGCCAGTTGGGGAACTCCTCCTTCTCGTTGTCGGTCTCGCTGCACGACGACAGACTTGTTGCGAAGACTGTCGTCATGGCGAGGAGTATGAATAAATAGTATTTCTTCATTTAGTATGTTTTTACTGCAATTTCTTGAGCAGGCTTGTGATGCTCACCTTGTCCTCGATGATGCTGAGGAGCTGGTCGATGCTCACGCGCTCCTGCTCCATTGTGTCGCGGAAGCGGAGTGTCACGGTGTTGTCCTGCAGTGTGTCGTAGTCGACGGTTACGCAGTAAGGTGTGCCCACGGCGTCCTGACGGCGGTAGCGCTTGCCGATGGTGTCCTTCTCGTCGTAGCTTGTGTTGAAGTGGAACTTCAGGTTGTTTACAATCTCGCGAGCCTTCTCGGGCAGTCCGTCCTTCTTAACGAGCGGCAGCACGGCGAGCTTTGTCGGCGCGAGTGCGGGCGGGAGCATGAGCACGACGCGTGTCTCGCCGTTTTCGAGCTGCTCCTCTTTATAAGAGTGGCACATCACGCTGAGGAACATGCGGTCTACGCCGATAGATGTCTCGATGACATACGGAGTGTACGACTCCTTGGTCTGCGGGTCGAAGTACTTGATTGAGCGGCCCGAGAACTTCTCGTGCTGCGAGAGGTCGAAGTTGGTGCGGCTGTGTATGCCCTCCACCTCCTTGAAGCCGAACGGCATGTGGAACTCGATGTCGGTAGCGGCGTTGGCGTAGTGAGCTAACTTCTCGTGGTCGTGGAAGCGATAGTTCTCGGCGCCGAAGCCCAGAGCCTGGTGCCACTTCATGCGCAGCTCCTTCCACTTCTGGAAATACTCGAGCTCGGTGCCCGGCTGCACGAAGAACTGCATCTCCATCTGCTCGAACTCGCGCATACGGAAGATGAACTGGCGTGCTACGATCTCGTTGCGGAACGCCTTACCGATCTGTGCGATACCAAATGGTATCTTCATGCGACCCGTCTTCTGCACGTTGAGATAGTTGACGAAGATGCCCTGTGCTGTCTCCGGACGGAGGTACACCTTATTAGAACCGTCGGCTACGGAGCCCATCTCTGTAGAGAACATGAGGTTGAACTGGCGCACGTCGGTCCAGTTCTTTGTGCCGCTGATTGGGTCGACAATCTCCTCGTCTACGATGATCTGCTTCAGCTCGGCGAGGTCCGGACCCTGCATAGCCTCTGTGTAGCGTGCGTGGAGAGCGTCGCGTTTCTGCTGGTGCTCCAGCACGCGAGCGTTTGTTGCGCGGAACTGAGCCTCGTCGAAGCTCTCGCCGAAGCGCTTGCGTGCCTTGGCAATCTCCTTCTCAATCTTCTCGTCGTACTTCGCAATCTGGTCCTCGATGAGAACGTCGGCACGATAGCGCTTCTTAGAGTCGCGGTTGTCGATGAGTGGGTCGTTGAATGCGTCTACGTGTCCGCTTGCCTTCCAGATAGTAGGGTGCATGAAGATGGCAGAGTCGATGCCCACGATGTTGTCGTGGAGCAGCACCATGCTCTTCCACCAGTATTGTTTGATGTTGTTCTTCAGTTCTACACCGTTCTGTCCGTAGTCGTACACTGCAGCCAGTCCGTCATAAATTTCGCTGCTCGGGAACACGAAGCCATACTCCTTACAGTGACTCACGATTTTCTTGAAAACGTCTTCTTGTGCCATTTTTATATGTGTTTTATTATAATTTTAGTTGCAAAGTTACGCTTTTTTGATTAATTACGTAGCGTTTAAGGAGTTAAATGTTATGAAACGGTTGTGTTGCGGTGGTAGTTGCGTGGTGTTGTAGTGATGGTTAAGTCATCGGACAGCGGACGGAATCCGATTGGGTGGCGGACGGAATCCGATTGGGCGGCGGACGGAATCTGATTGGGTGGCGGACGGAGCACGATAGTAAAAGTTGTGCTAATTAGGGAATTTCCCATTACCGATTAGGGAAAATCCTTTTGCTTTGCTCTAATAAAGTTCTAACTTTGCAAGCGAAAGAAAATAACTTTTAAAAACTGAGATATTATGAAACGGTTATTCGCAACAATAGTAATGGTGCTTGGCTTCGCGGTAGCAGCCAGCGCAATGAGTTACAGTCAGGCACGCGAACAGGCGTTGTTCCTCACCGATAAGATGGCTTACGAGCTGAACCTCACCGACGACCAGTATGAGGCGGCTTACGAGATAAACCTCGACTATCTGCTCAGTGTCAACTCCGACGATGAGCTGTACGGCGACTACTGGCGTTGGCGTAACATCGACTTCAGCTATGTGCTCCTCGACTGGCAGTACCGTATGTTCTGCGAGGCAGCCTACTTCTATCGTCCGCTCTACTTCAGTGCAGGCGTTTGGCACTTCGCTATATACGCTCGCTATCCGCACCGCGACTACTTCTACTTCCATCGTCCGACGGTGTACGTGAGCTATCGTGGCGGCCACTCGTGGCGTCAGAACAACGGCAGCTCGTGGTACAACGGCAGAACATTCGGTTCGCGCCGTGGTGGCGATGCCCACTTCGGTATGCGCGACGGCTTCAAGCGCGGCGACTACGGACGTGGCAACCGCCAGTCGTTCGGCTCGCGTGGCTCGTCGGGATTTGGTTCAAGCCGTGGCAGTGGTTTTGGCTCGCGCAGCTCGTCGAACTTTGGTTCAAGTCGTGGTAGCTCGGGATTTGGTTCAAGTCGTGGCAGTTCGGGATTTGGTTCAAGCCGTGGCAGTTCGGGATTTGGCAGTCGTGAGAGTAGTACGCGCACAACGGTAGGTCGGCCCGAGAGCAATAGGAGCTCTTCAAGCAGCAGCTTCGGCTCGCGCCGCGACAACTCGTCTGGCTCGTCAGCACCACGCTCAACGTTCAAGCCGTCAGGCTCGTCAAGAGGTGGTGGCGGTGGTTTTGGCTCGCGCAGATAACTTTTAGGGGGCTTTTAGGGGGTGCTTTTAGGGGGTGCACTTGTCTCAAGTGCACCAACAAAGCAAGAAGGGGCACCAACAAACATTCTACTCTGTTGGTGCAGTTCTTGCTATGGCAAGCGGCAAAGCCGAGCGGAGACAACTGCACCCCCTGATTTTTGCTTGGTTGGTGCAGTTGAGACAACTGCACCCCCTACTTTGTTGGTGCACTTCTTGCTTTGTTGGTGCAGTTGAGACAACTGCACCCCCTTAACTGCACCCCCTTGACTGCCCCCTATACTTACTTCTTCATGCTCTGCTCCTTGCGGTATTGCGTTGGCGACATGCCGAGGTGGCTCTTCGTGAATTTGCCGAAGAACGAGAGGTTGGGGAAGCCCAACAGTTCCGATATCTCTTTGATGGAGAGGTTGGAGCGGCGCAGATATTTCTCTATCGCCTTCACCGTGTAGCTATGTATCCAGTCGAGAGCCGTGCGTCCCGTCACCTGCTTCGTGATGTTCGAGAGATACTTCGGTGTGATGCATAGCTCTTGTGCGTATTTCTTCACTGACTGCATTTTGCCGTTGTTCGCTGCCAGCATCTCAATGAAGCGTTGGAAGAGCAGGTTAGCCTGCTTGAGGTTGCCCCCGTCGCTGATGTACTCCACGTAGGGCGTGATAATGGCGAACAGCTCGTAGATGGAACTTTGCAGCAAGCAGTGCATAATCTCCTTATGGTAGAAGCCGTGCGGATTCTTTATCTTGTGCGATATGATAGCATAGTACTTTAGAAACATCTGCTGACGCTCCTCGTTGAGGTGTATCACGGGGTTGCGCGATACGTAACCGAGTAGAGTTAAGAAGTCGCGGTTCACCTGCACGCCTGCCTGAGCCGCCTTGTGCGACACGCCTACAATCTTCGAGTCGTAGTCGGGCGATACCATTACGTTTTCCCACGTGCTGTTGGGTAGGCAGATTATCACGTCGCCCGCCTTTGCGGTATATGAGTTGGAGTTAGTTTCAAATTGTATGCGTCCCTTTGTGCAGTAGACCATCATAATCATCTCAAACTTAAACGTGCCGTCTACCTGCGGCACCTTGTCGATGCTGTTGAGCACAACCATGTCGCCATCGATGTAGTCGGCACTGCCATAATGAGCGATAAGCCCCATATCAATCTTCAGTTCTGTCATTTCGTTAGCCATTATGTTTCATAATTAAGATTCGTATGCAAAGTTATTTTGTCATCCGCAAAGGTAGTCATTATTTCCATACCGATATTATTCCGTTTTGCCTATTTTGTATTCTTTAAGTCAGATTTTATAAAATTATTACGCCTAACGCTGGTTATGAATAGTGTAAAGTAGTAGAAAAAGATGTAAACCGAGCATTAGATGACAGAAAAGTTGTAACTTTGCACGAACATTAGGCAATTAGTAAGCAAATACATATAAATAATTTAAGTTTCGCAAGCGAAAGTAGTTAAGAAGTTAAGGAGTTGTCGCGCCCTACGGTCGCTAAGGAGTTAAGCCATTAGTTTTTTTGCTTGATATAGCATTATAAGCATTTGACTTAACTTCTTAACTCCTTTAACTACTGAATTCTCTGAACTTGCGAAAGTTCAGTAAATAAAAACAAAAATAAGAGAAAATGAATGTAGCTATTGTTGGTGCGAGTGGCGCCGTAGGACAGGAGTTTCTGCGCATCCTCGCCGAGAGAGAGTTCCCCATTGACAATTTAGTGTTGTTTGGTTCTGAGCGTTCGGCTGGAAAGAAATACACGTTCAAAGGTAAGGAGTATGAGGTGAAGCTCTTGCAGCACAACGACGATTTCAAGGACATCGACGTTGCGTTCACATCGGCTGGTGGTGGCACCTCTAAGGAGTATGCCGAGACAATCACCAAGCACGGCGCAGTGATGATCGACAACTCGTCGGCGTTCCGCATGTGCGACGATGTGCCATTGGTAGTGCCGGAGTGCAATGCCGAGGATGCTCTGAAGCGTCCGCGTGGCATCATCGCCAACCCTAACTGCACCACTATTATGATGGTGGTAGTGCTGAAGCCGCTCGAGCAGCTCAGCCACATCAAGCGCATACACATCGCCAGCTACCAAAGCGCATCGGGCGCAGGCGCAGCTGCCATGGCAGAACTGCAGGAGCAGTATCGCGAGCTGGTGAACAACGAGCCGGTGAAGGTGGAGAAGTTCCCGCACCAGTTGGCTTACAACGTTATACCGCAGATCGACTCGTTCACCGATAATGGTTATACCAAGGAGGAGATGAAGATGTTCAACGAGACACGCAAGATTATGCACAGCGACGTGCGCTGCTCAGCGATGTGCGTGCGCGTCAGCTCGCTCCGCTCTCACTCCGAGTCGGTATGGATTGAGACCGAACGCCCAATCAGCGTCGAGGAGGCACAGAAGGCAATCGCTGCGGCTCCGGGCTGCACACTGAAGGACGATCCGCAGAACCTCGTCTACCCGATGCCGCTGGAGACAGCCGGCAAGGACGACGTGTTCGTAGGACGCGTGCGCAAGGATCTGGCTGACGACTGCGGACTCACGTTCTGGCTCTCGGGCGACCAGATTCGCAAGGGTGCTGCCCTCAACGCGGTGCAGATTGCGGAGTACCTGTATAAGGTGGGCGACCTGAAGTAAGCGGTTCGCAAAGTTTAAGGGGGTGCACTTGTCCCAAGTGCACCAACCAAGTAGATAGTGTGTTTTTGCTTGGCTGGTGCAGTTGAGACAACTGCACCCCCTGATTTTTGCTTGGTTGGTGCAGTTCTTGCTCTGGCAAGCGGCAAAGCCGAGCGGAGACAACTGCACCCCCTGATTTTTTGCTTGGCTGGTGCAGTTGAGACAACTGCACCCCCTTGACTGCACCCCCTGATTTTTTAGAACTTGAGTTTCACGCTTGCACCAGCCATAACCCAGATGCCAGGCTGCTTCACGTTGCCCAGGTCGTAGTAGTGGTGGTTGGTGATATTGTCAGCCTTTACATATATATTGTATGTAGGCGCAGTCCACTGCAGACGCACATCCACCTTAGTGTACGGATGATAACCGTTCATGCGCTCCTGCCAACGCAGCGCCCACGATGCTGTGAGCTGTCGCCAGATGCGATGATCCAACTGCAGCGTAGCCTTGTGGCGCAGATACTCTAAGGCGTAGAGCGAACCGAAGACGTCACCATCGGTAGAGTGCTTCTGATGGATGAACGCATAGCCAGCCTTTATGCGCGTGATGAAGAATTTCGGCAGCAACTCCTGCAGGTGCAGCGCAGCATCAACGGAGTAACCAATGTTGTCGAGCTTGCCGATGTTCATAGCCTGATACTTCTTGCTATCTGCCGTAGGATACACCCAGTCGATGATGTCCGTACCCTTCGAGTAGAACCCACTCAGCACTGCCTCGAAGCCGTGCGTGCGGTAGCGTGTGCCCACCTTGAACGCCTCGTTCTTCTCCGGTCGCAGCGCAATGTCGCCCTGCTGCACCGAGTTGCTGGTATAAAGGTCGGTGTACGTAGGCACGCGCAACGCGCGGTTCCACGAAGCATACACCTTCCACTCGTCGTTCGGGCGGTAGCTCACGTCCACACCAGGGTAGAGGCGGAACTTGCCGTCGAGTGCCGTGTTGCGGTTGGCGAGCAAACCTGCCGACAGCGTGAAGCCGCCCACTATCACGTTATGTTCGAGGAAGAGACTCGTGTTGGTGCGCTCGCCGAGTCGGTTGTACTTGCGGTCGGTGCCGCTGATAGACACCCATTTGTCCTCCGGCTGCACATCGCCGCACGCTGTGCTGAGGATATGCTCGCGGCGCACGTCGACGCCAGCCGCCGTCTTGCCGAGTAGCCACGAGGCATGAGCGTTGAGCGAGCCGCCGTAGGTGTCAAGACGGTGATAGTTCTCGCCGGCAGCAGCTCCCTCCTTGCCCTTTGTGAGCTGGTAGTGGTCTACATCCTTATGCCAGTAGACCATCGGCGTAAGCACGAAACGCTCGTCAGCCCACGGCTTTATCTCCGCCTGTGCCGACGCAAGGAAACGGCGTGTAGCCTCAAACTGATTCTTGAACTTCGCACTGTAGAACGTAGACGCACCGAAGTCCTGCGACGAGAAGCCGCCCTGCCACTGCATGTCTACGTAGCGCGACTTCCAGCTGCCCGTGTAGTAGGCGCGACGACGACGGAAGTCACTGTTCTCCGTGCCTCCATCGCTCTGCGTGTAGCCACCACTCAGCTTCTGACGCACCGCGCCCGTAGCAAGGTTCACGCTTGCGTCGCCACCGAACGAACCGAACGAGCCGCCCTCGGCAGCCACCGTCACGTTGTTCTCGGCATCGGCACGCGTTACGATGTTGATGGCACCGCTGAACGCCGACGAACCGAACACACGTGCCGAAGCACCCTCGAGAACCTCGATGCGCTCAA
>DAVZJL010000076.1:0-11132 GCA_052272805.1 Prevotella sp.
AGCCTTACCTCCCTTGATGTATCTAAGTTTGATACACAGAATGTGACGAATATGTATCGTATGTTTAGTGTATGCAGTAGTCTCACTTCCCTTGATGTTTCTAACTTCGACACACAGAACGTGGCTTTAATGGGCGGTATGTTCAATAATTGTGTAAACCTCGCCACAATCTATGCAAGCGATAAGTTTGTGACTACAGCATATTCAGGAAATGACGCAATGTTTAGCAACTGCAAGAAACTTGTGGGTGCTGTGCCTTATGATCCAAACAGGGTGGGTAAGGAGATGGCAAACTACACTACGGGTTATTTCACGTATAAGGCAGCAAGTGGTATTGATGCGGTTTCGGCAACGGACAACATTGCTGCAGAGTACTACGATATGGGTGGTCGTCGTATGAACGCTCCACAAAAGGGCATAAACATCGTGAAACGTGGCAGCAGAACGACAAAGGTGATAGTGAAGTGATTGGATATATAATGTGTTACGAATAAAAAACGACTCCCATAGCCGTAAGCAGGTTATGGGAGTCATTTTTATATGTTGTAATGTGTGTGTTAGAACTATAGTTTGGTTGGTGCAGCGGAGACCGCTGCACCCCCTAAAGTATGCCTTATTGCTTGGTTGGTGCAGCAGAGACTGCTGCACCCCCTAATGTGTGTGTTAGAACTATAGCTTGGTTGGTGCAGCGGAGACCGCTGCACCCCCTTAAGGATTACTTGCAGTTAGGGCACCACGGCTTCAGCTGTTGGAAGAAGTCGTTGCCCTTGTCGTCAACGAGGATGAAAGCGGGGAAGTCCTCAACGGTAATCTTCCAGATAGCCTCCATGCCGAGCTCCGGATACTCTACGCACTCGATGCTCTTGATAGAGCTCTGCGAGAGCACAGCAGCAACGCCACCGATTGTGCCGAGATAGAAGCCGCCGTGCTTCTTGCAAGCGTCTGTCACTATCTGTGAGCGGTTGCCCTTGGCGATCATCACGAGCGAAGCACCGTTAGCCTGGAACTCGTCTACGTACGGGTCCATACGGTTGGCTGTTGTCGGGCCCATAGAACCGCAAGGATAACCCTCCGGAGTCTTAGCCGGACCAGCGTAGAGGATAGGATGATTCTTGAAGTAAGCCGGCATCTCCTCGCCTGCGTCGAGACGAGCCTTGAGCTTAGCGTGAGCGATGTCGCGAGCCACGATGATAGTGCCCTTGAGGTTAACGCGTGTGCTAACCGGATACTTAGAAAGTTCTGCACGTACTGCGTCGATACCCTTGTCGAGGTCGATCTCGATGCCGGTTGTGCCCTCGCCCGGACGACGGAGTTCCTCCGGAATAAGCTCAGAAGGATTAGCGTCCATCTTCTCGAGGAACACACCGTCCTTAGTAATCTTAGCCTTGATGTTGCGGTCAGCCGAGCAGCTAACGCCCATACCGATTGGGCAGCTTGCGCCGTGGCGTGGCAGACGAATCACGCGGATGTCGTGAGCAAGATACTTGCCGCCGAACTGTGCGCCGAGACCGATCTTGTGAGCCTCCTTGAGGAGCTTCTCTTCGAGGTCGATGTCACGGAAGGCGCGTCCTGTCTCGTCGCCGGTTGTAGGCAGCGAGTCGTAATACTTGATAGAAGCGAGCTTCACGGTGAGGAGGTTCTTCTCAGCCGATGTACCGCCGATAACGAATGCGATGTGGTACGGAGGACAAGCCGCTGTACCGAGGCTCTTCATCTTCTCTACGAGGAACGGCAGCAGTGTGCCCTCGTTCTGGATGGTAGCCTTGGTCATCGGGTAGAAGTAGGTCTTGTTAGCCGAACCGCCACCCTTAGCTACCATTACGAAGCGATACTCGTCGCCCTCTACAGCCTCGATGTCGATCTGTGCGGGAAGGTTGCAGCGTGTGTTCACCTCGTCGTACATGTTCAGCGGAGCGTTCTGCGAGTAGCGCAGGTTGTCCTCTGTGAATGTGTTGTAAACACCGCGTGAGAGAGCCTCTTCGTCCTCGAAGTCGGTCCATACGCGCTGTCCCTTCTCGCCGTGGATGATAGCGGTGCCGGTGTCCTGGCAGAAAGGCAGGATGCCCTTAGCAGCTGTCTCGGCGTTGCGGAGGAACTGCAGAGCTACGTACTTGTCGTTCTCCGATGCCTCAGGGTCGGAGAGAATCTGAGCCACCTGCAGGTTGTGCTTGCGACGCAGCATGAACTCTACGTCGTGGAACGCCTGCTGAGAGAGCAGTGTGAGCGCTTCCTTCGAAACCTTAAGGATTGTCTTACCCTCGAACTCGCCTGTGCTTACGCCCTCGGTGGTGAGCAGGCGATATTCGGTAGTGTCCTTGCCCATCTGGAACATAGGAGCATACTTGAAATCTGGTGTTGTTGCCATAGTGTTATTTGGTTTAAAAAGTGAATATTTCTTCTGTAGCGACGCGCTTGATGGGCACAATCTTCTCGAGCGACTTCATGTCGAGGTTCTTCTCGTCGCCGAGGATGATGTAGAGCCACGGCTTGTTTGCCATATTGTCGTGCTCGAACTTCACGATGTCCTCGAGTGTGAGTTTCGGCAGAGCCTCGTATATGTCGCGACGCAAGTCGTAGTTGATGCCGATGCGCTTGTTGCCGAGATAAGAGAAGATGATGTTAGCCTTGGTGATGCGCTGCGAAGCGATGCGCTTGACGGCAGCCTGCTGCGCCAGTTCGAACGCTGCCTGCGACTGCGGCATGGTGTCGAGGATGTTGTTGAACACGCGGATGCAGTCCATCATCTTGTCGTTCTGCGATATGATATATGTATAAGCATAGTTGGTCTGCTTCTCCTTGCGCTTCGTTGTGCTGTAGTCAGCAAATGCGCTGTAGGCGAGTCCGCGGCTCTCGCGCAGCTCCTGGAACACGATGCCGTTCATGCCGCCACCGAAGTACTCGTTGAACAAAGATATCTTTGCCTCGTCCTCCGGAGTCCACTTCTGGTTCTCGTTGTGCAGCTGTATCATGTAGATGTTCTTAGCGTCGTACGGTGCGAGGAGTATCTCGTTCTTCGGAGTCTCCACCATCTTGTACTGCTTGTTTTCGGGCGTATCCAGCAGAGTCTTCGCTGTGATATGGTTCTTGTTGACGGTAGCAAGCAGTTGCTTCATGGCAAGCGGACCGTAGTAGACCACGTCGTGCTTGTAGTTCTTCAGCGCAGCAATCATATTGATAACGTCCTGCGGACGGGTTGTTACGAGCTCTGTGCTGTCGGGCACGTTGCGCGTTGGGTTGTACTTGCCGTAGAATGCGTAGTTGCGCAGTGCTGAGAAGTTCTCCTTTTGGTTGAGCTTCGCATCGCGACGACCCTTAAGCAGGTTGTCAACATACTTGCTGTAAACCTCGTTGTCGACCTTTGCGTTGTTGAGCATTTGCTCCATGAGCTTCATTGCCTCGGTCATGTTTTCGCCGAGACCGCTGAGCGATATGGTCATAGTAGACCCTGTGGGAGTGAAGCTGTATTCGCAGCCAAGCTCGTAGAAACGCTCCTTAACCTCAGCAGCCGACATTGTGCCGGTGCCGAGCAGGTCGAGATAGTCGGTGGCGTAGGGCAGCCACTTGTTAGCCTCCGAACCGAAATCGTACACGAAGTGAAGCTCGAAGAGGTCGTTCTGCTTGTTCTGTATGTAGTAAACCGGCTGCTTCTTCTTTGTAGTAGTGCGAGCGAAGTCCTTTTCGTAGTTGAGGAATACCGGCTCTATAGGCTTCACCTTCGACTCCTTTATCTCCTTCACCAGTGCGCTCTGCAGGTCGCGGTTAGAAGGTATCGGCGTGATAGAGGGCTTCTCTATCTTCTTCTGTGTGGGGTCTTCGCCCTGACGCTTGTAGACGATGGCGTAGCCGTCGGTGAAGTGGCGTCGGGCGAAGTCCATAATCTGCTCCTTGGTGATGCCAGCGATGCGGTCGAAGCGCTCCACATGCGTCTTCCACGGGCGTCCGTAGATGAAGGTTTTGACGAACGACGTAGCGCGGCTCTCGTTGCTGTCGAGCGAGCGCAGGAACTCGAGCTTCATGTTATTCTTCACCGAAGGCAGCAGCTTGTCGCTGAACTCGCCACGCTTGAGCTTCTCGATTTCTGCGAGCATGATAGCCTTCACCTCGTCGAGCGACTGTCCCTCGTTCGGCTGACCGATCATGATGAACTGCGAGTAGTCGCGCATGTCTATTATGCCCGTCTGCACTCCCTGGCAGAGCATCTTCTGGTTCACGTTGATATCGATGAGTCCGGCGTTGCCGTTGGTGAGCATGAGGTCGATGACTTCGAGCGTGTCAGCCTGCAGCGAAGCCGAGCCGTCCATCTTCCAACCGAGGAACACGTTCTCAGCCTCCTGTCCTATTACGGTTGTGTCAGCCGGCGCCGTGAGGTCCTTCACCGGTGCGAAGTACGGGTATTTCACCTTCTCGCTCTTCTTCCACGAGCCGAAGTACTTGTCGATGGTAGCCATCACAGCCTCCGGGTCGAAGTCGCCAGCCATGCAGATAGCCACGTTGTTCGGCACATAATAGTGCTTGAAGTAGTTCTTGATGTTCGTGATTGACGGGTTCTTCAGGTGCTCCTGCGTACCGATAGTGGTCTGTGTGCCGTAGGGGTGAGTAGGGAAGAGTTTCTTGCCGAGCGCAGCCCACTCCTTGTCGAAGTCGCTTGTGAGGTGCATATTGTACTCCTCATACACAGCCTCAAGCTCTGTGTGGAATCCGCGGATGACCATGTTCTGGAAGCGGTCAGCCTGAATGCGTGCCCAGTTGTCCACCTCATTCGACGGAATGTTCTCCACGTAGCACGTCACATCGTTGCTTGTATAAGCGTTGGTGCCGTTGGCTCCGATAGCCGCCATCAGCTTGTCGTACTCGTTCGGGATGAAATACTGCGCAGCGATCTGTGACACCGAGTCGATTTCGTGATAGAGTTGTCGGCGCTTTTCGGGGTCGGTCACGGTGCGGTAGTGCTCGTATCGGCGCTCAATGTCGTCGAGATAGGGCTGCTCCTTCGCAGCGTCCGTGGTGCCGAAGAGACGTGTTCCCTTGAACATGAGGTGCTCCAGATAGTGAGCCAAGCCCGTTGTCTCAGCAGGGTCGTTGCGCGAACCGGTGCGCACAGCGATGTAGGTCTGTATGCGTGGCTGCTCCTTGTTCACAGAAAGATAAACCTTCAGTCCGTTGGGCAGTGTGTAGATGCGTGTCTGCATCGGGTCGCCCTTCACGGTCTCGTAGTTGTATGCCGAAGCTGTAGCCGCTGTTCCCAGTGAGAGGGTGAGGGCTGCAGAGATAACTAATCTTTTTATGTTCATATTTCGTTTCTTAATTTATATTATTTCAATCCACGAAGAGTCGAAGCCAATTGAAGCTAAAGCCTCATCTTGTGGAAGCAGTTCGGGCTTTTTGATTTTGAACTTAATTGCATCCTCGGGTACTGGTGATAATATGGTAAATTGTGAACCATGAGGTTGCCATACAAATTCTTTGATACCAGTATGTTTGTTTATACCTTCAAGATTGCTATTCTTATTTTCTATCCATTCATAATTGGAGAGATTGAAATGTTCAAGATACTCTTCATATAATGAGAAACTTGTCATATCGTTGTTTCTAATTAGTACGCATACCCTAACACGGGGATAATGATTTAGGGCAATGTCTACACGCGAGTTCCATATAGATAACACAGCCTCTCCAGTGCGTTGTATGTCATCATGTGGGTCTTCTATCCCGTATGAATAATCGGGTGAGCATCTTCCGCTTATCAAACGTACTGTTTTTGTTTTAAAAGGATTCGTTGCTTTCACGGTTTTCATCGACCATGCAGTTTTGTCTTTAGCAACATCTACAATGCCTATGGGACTGCCAAAGTGTGTTCCATTAACAGCTCTTGCGAAAATGTCACCCCAATCATTGCCCGTGAGATCATGTCTTCCAGTGTAAAGCATATACACAAAGTCTGCACCAAACTTATTTATTAACTCGATTGGTACTTTGTTTATAGGGTAGAGTTCTAAGATGAGATTACGAGAATCTCTTAGTCGTGGTTGTTTCATAACAAGTTTATTATTTTTTTTGCAACTGCACGTATCATAGGTACAGCTACAGAATTTCCTGTTTGACGGCGAATGTCCGAGTGTGAAACCACTATTTTAAATTCTTCAGGAAAACCTTGCAGACGTAGCAGTTCTCTTGACGTTGGTCGTCGATAACCGTTTATGAGCAAATAGTTATATGATGCTCCAGTGCGTAATGCGCAAGCGTATGGCAATACGGAAATGTTGCCAGATTTATTTTCATGCCAAATTGATGGATAGAACACTTCTTTTCCTACAACGCTCTTTATGCGTTTTTCGCGTATCGTATCCGATGCAATGAGTTTACTGTCTACGACATCTTCCGACTCTAAGATGTCTGATAGGTTGTATGGCATCTTTTCAAATTCAAAGTTGAAGGCTTCGTATGCTTTTTCATTTAAGAAGCCTACAATTATAACGCGCTCACGTTTCTGTGGTAGTCCGAAATCAAGTGCATTCAATACTTTCCATTTTACATAGTATCCAAGTTCGGCAAGTGTTTTTAGTATAACTTTGAATGTTTTTCCTTTATCGTGTCCGACCAGTTGCTTTACATTTTCAAGTAATATTGCTTTGGGATGATGCTGTTTAAGTATTCTTGCAACCTCAAAAAACATTGTTCCGCGTGTATCTTCAAAGCCACGCATCTTGCCCATTATGGAGAAAGCTTGACATGGAAAACCTGCAAGCAATATGTCATGCGAGGGAATGAAGTTGGCTTCTATTTTTGTTATATCCCCAAAGGGGACTTCTCCGAAATTGCTGGTGTATGTTCTACATGCTGCGGTATCCCATTCTGATGAGAATACACATTTGCCTCCAAGTTCAGTGAACGGAATTCTAATACCTCCAATACCTGCGAACAAGTCTATAAACTTGAATTTAGGGGTTGATGTTGTATGGAATGGTACATCTCTCCATTCTTGAAACAAGTCCAATTGGAATGGATTGTCACATAGTTTATCGATATCTTCTTCATTTGCGTCTGGGGTTATGGAGTGTATATATTCACGCAAACATACTTCTGCCTCAATTTTTTCTGCATAAGAAGCATATTCTTGGTTTTGATAAAAATGCGAAATCATAGCCATACGTTCCTGTTCTGATTTTTCTCCATAGAATTTCAAACTGAACGTTTTGTTGCTTTCTTTATGTAGAATGGTCTTTTCTGGGTATTTCTTTATATCGAAAAATGTATCTGACATTGTTTTTATATGTGTTTATGTTTACTCCACATCCATATACAGGAAGTCGTTGTACGGATACTTCTGCACGTGCAGCTCGCGTACCTTACGGTATATTGTCTCGCGGAACTCGTCGATGTTCAGTTTCTCCTTAGCCGAGATAAACATACAGTTCTCGCCCAGACGTGCCATCCATGTGCGCTTCAGCTCGTCGAGTGTGATGTTCTCCTTCGTCATCGGCGTGAGGTCGTCCTCCTCCTTCTCAGTCCACGTGTAGTTGTCAATCTTGTTGAACACAATCATCGACGGCTTGTCAGCGCATCCCAGCTCCTTCAGCGTGTTCTCCACGACGCGTATCTGCTCCTCGAAGTCGGGGTGCGAGATGTCTACCACGTGCAGCAGCAGGTCGGCTTCGCGCGTCTCGTCGAGTGTCGACTTGAACGAGTCGACCAAGTCGGTGGGCAACTTGCGTATGAAGCCCACGGTGTCGGCGAGCAGGAACGGCAGGTTGTCTATCACCACCTTGCGCACCGTGGTGTCGAGTGTGGCGAAGAGCTTGTTCTCGGCGAACACCTCGCTCTTTGCGAGCATGTTCATGATGGTCGACTTGCCCACGTTGGTATATCCCACGAGTGCCACGCGTATGGTACGTCCGCGGTTCTTGCGTTGCGTGCTCATCTGCTTGTCAATCTCCACGAGGCGTTGCTTGAGCAGCGTGATGCGGTTGAGGATGATACGGCGGTCCATCTCGAGCTGCGTTTCACCCGGTCCGCGCAGACCCACAGAGCCCTTGCCGCCACCCGAGCCCGAGCCACCGCCCTGACGCTCAAGGTGAGTCCACAGACGTTGTAGACGCGGAAGCATATAGCGATACTGCGCCAGCTCCACCTGCGTCTTTGCCGCAGCCGTCTGCGCGCGCATGGCGAAGATGTCGAGGATGAGCGATGTGCGGTCGAGGATCTTCACCTGCAATACTTTCTCTATGTTGCGCATCTGCTTCGCCGACAGCTCGTCGTCGAAGATGACCATGCCGACGGGGCGTTCAGCGTCCTCCTCAGCCTCGATGTATTCGCGTATCTCCTCGAGTTTACCTGAGCCGACGTACGTCACCGAGCTTGGTCCGCCCACGCGCTGCGTGAAGCGCTTCACGGTTACGGCCCCTGCGGTGTCGGCAAGAAACTCCAGCTCGTCGAGATATTCCGTTGTCTTTGCCTCGTCCTGTTCCTTGGTTATAAGACCTACGAGTATGGCTGTCTCAGCCTTTACTTCTGATATTACAAATTCTTTCATTCCGGAAATATGATTTTACCGCAAAATTACTCAAAAATCTTCACACTACTATATTGTTAGAACTTTATTTTATAGCTAACGCCGAGTATATGTGTGTTTCGTGTGTCGTCGTCGTCTTTTGAGTTGTCTTGATAGCGGTAGTACACCCCGAGTGTGTTGTGCTTGATGAAGTCCCAGTCGAGTCCGACGGTGTAGCGCACTTTCTCAAGGCTCCATGCATTGTAGAGTTCCACATTGGCGTATGGCTCTATGTTGAGTCCCTTCTTGCTGTACGCCACCTGTAAGCGGCTTCGCAGCGTGTTCTTGCTTTTGGCTTTGTACGTCTTCTGTTTGCCATCCATTTTGTCCTTGTCGAAGTCGTAGCGTTGGTCGATGGTCTTCTCTGGTCGGTAAGTGTATTGCCAGCGTTCGCGCAGCGAGAACTTCCAGTCGCTGAGCTTCAAGCTACCCGTGAGGTCTACATTCACGCGGTGGCGCGTACCCCAGAACTCGGCATACTTGTTTGGATCGCTATAGTTCGGTTTGTTTGGTGCGTCGTAGTGGTAGGTATATTTCTCGTTGTACTTGTAGATGAAGGTGTATCCCACACCGGCTTTTAGCCACTTGGTTATTTTGTATTCTCCGAATACGCCCATTGCCCATCGGCTGTTCTGCTTCAAATTGTCCTCAGAACGATACTCGGCTTCGAGTTCTACGCTTGCCTTTTTCGACAACGCTTTCTCTACAGCGATGTCTGTCCAGATGCCGAAGTCGTCGCTGGTTTTCGGAAGGCTCTGCGCTGACGTTAGCAGCGATGCGGTTAGGAGTGTGAGTGTTATGAATGACGTTTTTTTCATATTCTTGTGTGTTAGTTATGTGAATTGTTTTTTGTCTTCTTTCGAGAGTTGTAGCCGCTGTTGCATGTCGCTGTCGCTTACCGTGGCGGAGTAGTAGACTTTGAGCATTGCCATATCGTGTATGAAGTCTACGCTTCCCACTTCTACGTGCAGTACGTCTATGCCCAGTCGCTCGGTGAGGTCGGCTTTCAGTTCGTTGTGTTTGTCGGGTGTGATGAGGTCGATGCGGTCGTACTGCACCAATTTGAATGCCGCCTGTTTCAGTCGGCACTCGCAGATCCAAATGATGGAGAAGATGAACGTGTTGGTGAGCAACAGCTCCACGAGGGTTACGTTGTTGGCGATGGCGTTGATAACAGACAGGGAGATGATGATGAACATGTATGTCATCTCTCTGACGGGCATTGCATCGGTGCGGTATCTCATTATTGAGAATATGCCGAAGAGTCCGATACCTATACCGATGCTTGTCTTTGTCTTGAGGTCTTCAAGCTCGAAAATCATGAAATAGACGAGGAAGAAGATAGCTACGCTCATAAGCATGAACGAGAAGTAGAAGTCGCGCCGGTGGCTTTTCTTGTAGTACAGTTTGTGTACAATAGCCCATGTGACGAGTATCAGAATGATGAAACGTACAATCATCAATGGGAATGAATCTGAAAAAGTTAAGCTGAATAAATCCATAATTGTTTTTGGGATTGGGTGGTTTGTTATTATGTCATTAATTTGGTTATCTTTCTTAATCGTGGCTTTATGCGGTTGCGTCGCAGTGCGTTGTTAGTCAGTGCGTATCCTATAACATATTTGCTGAACCCCATCGGCTTTATGCCCAGCATCATAAGATGTCTGAGGATAGGGCTTGTTTGTCGTCCGTCTCGTTTCAGTTCGATAATGACGATGTTGTCCATCTCCATGTGTTGTCCGTTGCAGATGTTGTCGAATATGAGGTCGAAGTCGATGGTTAGCCGTTCGGTTTTCTGTTTGTTCACCAAAGTGATTCGGTTGAAGTGGTTCTCCACCTTCTGTGTAAGTACGGCAGGATCATATTGCAGATTGTTTGCAAGAAACTTCTCGTAGTGTTGGAAGTAGCTGTCCTGGGGTCTGAACATCATATCGTGTTGCGGTTTCTGTGGGTCGAAGTTGTGCATTGTAATGCGTTCCTTGTGCGTTCTTCCGTGATTGTTCTTTGTTTTTACTTCGAGGAAACACTGTCCGGAGTTGACATACGCCCTGATACGTAGTTTCTGTCGGTTTGCGTGTCCGGTCTCGTGGCGGCAGTACATTGCGTTATCCGGTGTATCGAAATATACCGTATAATAAGGTGCGATGCGTTTGCCGTCTATTTCCTGTGTATAGTAATCGTCTTTTGCCAAGAGTAATAGTTTACGCAGCATTTGTTTTGTTGTGACAAACTTGGTGTCCGTCCGGTTCATCAGTCGTATGCCGCTCATCTCGTCAAGTGTAATAGGGTCGTATAGACTTATGATATCGGTCATTGATAAAATATTTTAAAATGATGTTACAAAGTTAATACAAAACATTGTGTGCAACAACAAGTTGAAAGAAAAAATGGAGATAGTATCGTTGTTGTAGATAAATATCTGTTGTTTGTTTTAAAAAAACAGATTTTTTAGAATCATATCCGCATTCGGGCACTTTCACGAATACACCTTTAGGCAACTGCTTGCTACCTATATAGTCATATTGCCCTACAACTCGCTTAGCTTGTGCCGTAGTAGCAACAAGCAACATCAGAAAGGCAACAA
>DAVZJL010000077.1:0-8113 GCA_052272805.1 Prevotella sp.
TCTTGTGTATAGGAATACTCATCTTTATCAATGCGAACACGTTCTGGAAAAACAACTTCATCGCCTAGATACTGTTTGATGTCGGCACGGCGACGCTGTACGAAATAATGAGATAGTTCCTCACGTTCGGCAGCGGTTTGAAGTTGGTAATACTCGAACTTCGGGTTCAATAAGCCTATAAGCGACTGGAACTCTTCACTTTGACCACTATGAGGTGTGGCGGTCAAGAGAACCAATTGCTGGTCTTGCTTATCAGCCAAATCCTTCAACAAGCGGTAACGCTGCTGTTGGTACTTGTTGGCACCAGTAGGTTTGGCACAGGTATGCGCTTCATCCACAATCACGAAGTCTGGGCAATGGTCCAGGAAGATGTTGCGCTTGTTGCCTTGCTTGACATAATCAATGGAAATGACCTGATAAGGGATGTCACGGAATACATTCTGGTCTGGACGCAACTTCTTTTCCAAGCGACTGATGGTGGAGGAACGGATGATTTCTGCATCCAATCCAAACTTATCCTTGATTTCATTTTGCCACTGCTCGCATAGGTGAGGCAGACAAACCACTGCAAATCGTGAAATCTCATGACGATCGAGCAACTCTTTGGCAATCAATAATGACTCCAAAGTCTTACCGATACCCACATCATCGGAAATGAGAAGACGAATGCGTTCTTGCTTGAGGGCAAGAATCAGTGGAACCATCTGATATGGACGTGGCTCAAAAGATAATTTTCCTAAGCACTGGAATGGACCAGCTATGTCACGGAAGGACAAGCGGCAGGCATTGTAAAGCACCTTGGCTGATGCCTTATAACTATTTTTACCGATGTCTTCTGCTGTAGGGCGACGGAAGTTGTAGGAATGAATCTGCAATTCATCCCCATAAAGTGGCAGGTAGAGACCTATCGTTTCTGCGTCTGTACCTCCCAAAGGTTTTATTATCATAAGATCATCTTTCCCGGATTGCTGAACAACCCAAGGACGATTCCTAAATTCTATCAATGTACCAGTCTTGTAATCCATATCATTTATTTTACTGGGGTGAATATATCAGAGTATTGGCTGATGAAGTCTTCCAATGGTGTGGCATAGTGCCAAGCCAAGACTACGAATCCAGCATCTTCAAGTACCTCACGCTTTTGCATGTCGTCTTGCTGAACCTCTGGACGGTCGTGTGGAGTGCCGTCACAGAATATTACAATACGGTCGCCGTACATAAAGTCAGGTTGCACGTAATACTCCTCAGGGAACATCGGCTGTGCCTTGTCCGGCAGACGCAGTTGATGGGCATGAAGATACTTCAAAAACTCATATTCCGTAGAGCTGTTATGGTCGCGTGCAGCTTCCAGTGCGGCATACTGCTCGTCATAGCTGAGTGTCTGTCCTGCATGATGTAGTTCAACTCTTGCCTCTTGCATCAACTTCAGCGTGCGGTATATCATGCGAATGTCGATTTGCTGATGATAAGGTTGATTGTAGTAGTTGAGCAAATTGAAGTAGTCGGCAGGAGACAATTCGTTTATCTCGTCCTGTGTCAGTTCCGGCTTGTTGAAGCAAATGTCGTATGCCCTTTGCACAACATCACGATAAGCCTCAGGCTCATGCACAAGCCTACTAAGCACTCCCAAAGACCCTTCCGCATTCTCATAAATAAGAATGTTTGGTGTTGCCCCTTCTCCCATAATCTCAGCACCCATCTCGCTTCCTTCTATTTGGAATACATCCTCTATGGCTTGCTTGAAGGCATAAAGGAAGGTACGAACAGCCTCTTGTTTTCTTAACAGCAAGGCTGTCAATGGTTGTATGTATATGGCATTGGCTGTGGTCTCGGCGAAAAGCTTTACGAACTTCGTTCTGTCGGCTTCCTCCGGATTGTTGGCGGCTTCTTCCTGAATGCGTGACAGGCGCTCGTTGCTAATCCAATCACCAGTCTTGGTGTCGAAAGCAAAACCATTGGCATTGTTGTCGTTACGCGACTCCAATATGTAAGTGAGGCGACATGACGGAATGTATCGAATGTTTGCCAAATGCTCGCCATGTGGTGACAGCAATTCACACTCGCTTATACTCCTCGGATCGTCGCTTGCAAAGTAAGTCTTTGTCTGGTAGTATTTACGTGAGCGTTCTTCCTCCTGACAAGTGATCTTTTCTGTCTCAGTGGCAATCATATCCTGTGCCTCGATGCACATGCCGGGGATGAGTTTCGCCACGCCATCAAGTGACTCGCCGGTTATGATGTCCGTATGATGCGTAGTGTTCTCTTCGTCTTTATATACGACACCTGTTTTTGGATTGTAGAAGAACTTGTGAGGTATAACCTCAGACAGTATCTGCATACGACTGATACGGAATTTTCCACCATTATTGTATATAATGTTTTGCGGGCCGAACTCGCTCAATGCAAGACGCTTCGGACGACTAAGATATTCTACCTTGTCCGACTTGTATTGCAATAATGCACGTTGTGGCAACTTCGTAAAGTTATAGCCTGGTAAGAATCCTTCGCTTGCGAGGTATCGATAAGGGTAGAATTCGTTCTCTTCCTTATTCTTGCCTTGGTTAACGCCCAACAACATGTCTCGAAGATTCTCTCCACGCAACTGCTTGATATGTGCATCGCGCTTCTCTTTGGAATTCTCTCCATAGATGCGGTTGTTGATGACAAGACTTGCTTCTTCTATCTGTGTCTGGGCTTGCTTGTATAACGAACGCCAACGATCGAGTGCTTTGTCGAAATCGTGCTCATAGTTAGTGAGAATATTGTCCAGCCAATGTTCTGTAAACCAAACGGGTTGTTCGGAGTCCATTCGATTCTTCAAGAACGAGTCGTTCATTATTTGCTTGAACACCTCTTTTATTTGTTCCTTTCGTTCTGGCGTGAGTTGTAGGGCAACACGAATCTCTTCCTTTAAAGTGATGTTGTCAATGTTACTATAGTCAACCAAATCCTTTATGCCATCCGAAAGCTCTCTGATAGGACACAAAGACAGGATGGTGGAGTGGAGGTGAGTACGGAACAGTTCTTCGTTGACAAGTTCCATACGAGGAGCCTTCACTTCACCTTTAACCATTTTGTCAGGGTGACTCAAGTAATAGTTCTCGTGTGAATTGCGTGGACGGCAATATGTATAAACCAATGCAGCCTGTCCACTACGACCTGCTCGTCCTGCACGCTGTGTATAATTGGCTGGTGTTGGCGGTACGTTGCGCATGCCCACAATTGACAGATCCTTAATGTCAATACCTAACTCCATTGTCGGAGAACAGTAGAGCACAGGGAATTTTCCCTCACGGAAATCTTGTTCGCGCTGTTCGCGCTTTTCTTTGGATACTTGGCCTGTATGGTCTTTTGCCTCTAAACACACGTCTTTAAGGGGTATGCTTTGATAGAATTGTTGGAAAAAACAATTCGGTTCCTTTTCAAGCAACTCACCGCCATTCAATGTGCGGAATCTTACCAAATCTCGACGAATGTGCTGTTTGTCGCCTGCTTGCCACAAGATGCAACCATAGTCGAGTTGGTATGTACCATTGTCGCATATTATGTAATTGGACAAGGCTTCGAAAAGTCCTGTCATATACTTAATGTATTCATCTTCATTGTTGATGGTACGTCCTGCGTTATTTTCCATATAGTCGCGAACGAACACACCCAATTTGCTCCTAAATCCACCGCTTTCCAAATTATAGGCATTGCGTCTGCGTGGATTTACGATAAACAGTTCTTTAGCTTCTTCTATATTGTCACTCTCGTCAAGAGTCCAAGGAGCTTTGAGATTTTCTCTTACAGCCTTTGTCGTGTCCTTGACAGCCTGAATGGTTCTCTCGCTACTGTAAATGCAGAGCTTATGGCGCATATAGTCGAGAATCTGTGTGATAAACTCTTCTTTTTGTTCATCATCTAAGTCTTCCAATTCGGGTATGTCGTATAGACGTTCCGAATCGTTTTCGCCCGTAATTTCATCATGCAGATATTTATAGCCGATATTCAATAGAGCACAATCTTCGAGATTGGGCATGATAACAGTCCAGTTGCCGGCAAGGTCGTCATATATAATTGTGGATAGATAACGCTCCATGATATTCTTTATATCATTGGCACGTCCACCACGAAGTCCCTGACGTACTGAGTAATCATTTAATTCAAGATGTAGATTGTCCAGTACCATTCTTGCAATTCTGGTATTGTCAATAGGTTCGGTTGCATCTTTTATAGCATTCCAAATGGCAGAGCGAACCTTGCCGATACGAATGAAGTCGTTGAAGTGACCAGCCTGCAAGGCGGCGTCTTGTCGGGCATCGACAAAAGTCAGCACTTTTCTGTCGTTTTGCTCTATTCCCATTTGCTGCATGAGGATAATATCCTCGTATGACAACACTGTGGTGGCAGTACTTCTTCCTTCGCCGCCTATTCTTGACAACTTTGAATATTCTGACTGCTTTCCTTTATAGACGACACGGGCTGTAGGGTCGTACATAAGAGGAGAGGGTACAAAAATCGCCTCCATGTAGTCAAAGCCGTCAATAGGCTTTGTTATACTATATGCTCCAGCCTGATTGACATATACCTTTTGTGGCATACGCGACAAATAGGTTTTCTTTAATTTACGTTCGCCTTTTCTGTTGATGGTATACCAATCAGACGGGATATCGTCAGAGTTTACGTCTAACAAATAGCTGTCAGCGATTTCTCCATTATGAGGCAATATGATGTATCCGTCATTAACGTCATTGTCTCCATCACCCGTTGCATAGCCGTCGAAATTTCTTGGCATAATACGGCTTCCTTCTATCTTGACAACATAGAATTCATGACCACTGAGTCGACTGAATACAACTGGATAATACATGATCTTCACGTCACCATGCGACAATTCCTTACAGTAAAGTTTTTCCTCTACTGTAATTTGACGATTGGATTGCTCTCCGATGGTAAGATATACGTTTCCAGTCTGAGGTATAAACTGATGGACTTTGTACGGAAGTACTGAAACTCCTTTCTGTTGGTTTAAGGTATTGCACCAATTAAGTACATCTATAATATGCTTTTGACACTTGTCTGCATCTTCTCCTGTTTGCATACAAAGGCGTTTTGCCATGTCTTCTATGGAGATAGGTTTACCTCGGAAATACTTACCTTCTTTTTTCTTGTAATCGAGAGCTATGCTTTGTTCTATCCAGATGGCAGTTGGATATTTTTTAGCGTCATTAATGTCAGTTGAGTTAGGAACGGGATTGTTGATACAATTACGCAGTTCACCATCAGAAGGGTCTTCGTCTGATAATCCTAATGCAAGCGTTTCGTCAATCACCTGTTCTTTAGTGTAAGAACTTCCAAAAATGCATGACGCAACCTCTGCAACTTTTTCTCGTTGTTGACTATAACTCATGCTATCGTCTGCAACCATAGTGGCTGAAGTTCCAAAGCAAAGCACTTGGCCCTTTGCCAATGATTTAATTCTGCGTATAAGGAACGAGACATCGCTTCCTTGCATTCCGCGATAAGTATGCAACTCATCGAATACAAGGAAGTGTAGGTTCTCCAAAAAACATCTGCGTAAGTCCTCTTCTTTTCCGGCACGAGTCATAAGCAACTCCAACATCATATAGTTGGTCAATATGATGTTTGGAGGTGTTTGCTGCATTTTTGTGCGTGCTTCGTCATTCTCTTGTCCAGTGTATTTACCAAATGTGAAAGGACATGTACGCCCCGTACTCTCTTCAAACTCCGACTTATAACGCTCTAACTCTTCTGCTTGTGAGTTGATAAGAGCATTCATTGGGTAAACGATAATGGCTATGGTTTTGTCTTTGCAGGCTTCTTCATTGAGTAGAACATGATTGAAGATGGTAGCCATAAAGGTACGAGACTTTCCGGAACCGGTTCCAGAAGTCACTATAAATTCCTTGTCTTGACATCCCAATTCAATAGCTTCTTGCTGATGCTTGTAAAATGGTTTGTCAAAGAAATGCTCCAAGTCTTTATGAATGGGGAGTCCTTTAGCAATAAGTTCTTTTACACCTATTCCTTTTGCAAAGTTAGGATTGAATTGAATCAAAGCTTTGGGCCATAACTCCTCGTTTTTTATAGAGTCACGGACCTTATCTTTAATTCGCTCGTCCTTTATAGTTATAAAACTTTCAAGGTAATGTTTGTAACTACCCTTCAAGTTCTCGTATAATTCAATAATGTTCATACTCTTAATCTTTTATGGTTCTCTTCTGTTCTGCAAGAACAAGTTTAAGGCAGTTCTGGTCTTTTTGCCATTTGTTTTCAAGTACAAAAATAACGCTTTTCTTTGACGGAAACAACAAAAAGCGAATAAAAGTATATAAGTTTGCTATTTAGTTCTGTTTATGAATCCTATCTATAAGGCAATATATCTTATCAATCCATCGTGTTGATAAAATCCCTTAAAACAGTGTGAACGAATGTGAAAACAACCCTGCCTTTAGTGGTCATAATAAATTAGCATCAAAATACGTTGCCAATCTGTTGCCAAAAACATAAAAGCAAAAATCCTAACCGCTCATATTCAAGCAGTTAGGATTTTTCTTCGTGCGCCTGAAAGGACTCGAACCTTCACGTCCTAAAACACCAGATCCTAAGTCTGGCGCGTCTACCAATTCCGCCACAAGCGCATTAGCGGATGCAAAGTTAGTGAAAAATGCTGAGACTGGCAAGACATTATACACTATTTTTACAATCTGCATCGACCGACACCGACACAGATGTTTGCATCGACCTAACGCGGATGGCAAATCTTGATATTTTACTTCTGAAGTGCTTCTATGAAACGCTTCATTTCTGCCTCGTGTGCCTTTGCTTTCAGGAACAGGTGCCACTGGTTGCGGGCGCGTGTGAGGTTGTGCTCGGCATACTGGCACTTCCAGTAGTGATCGCCTGAGAGGTAGTCCCAGAGGAAGCGCACGCACTGCATGTACGGGAAGAGCTCGGCAGCGTAGGGCAGGAGCGACACTTCGAGCGGAGTGAGGAAACGTTGTGCAGACTCTAAGTAGCCGCGTGTGAATGCCTCGAAGATGTCCATGCGGAAATCGATCTTCTCGTACTCGGGCGAGTCTTCGGCAATAGTGTTGGCAGCGGTGCGCAGGAAGTCGCCGTAGTCGCTGACAAAGAGCGACGGCATCACGGTGTCGAGGTCTATCACGCAGAGCACCTTGCCCTGTTTGTCGAACATCATGTTGTTCACCTTCGTGTCGCAGTGGCACACGCGCTTCTGCAGCTTGCCCTCGGCAAGGAGTCGTTCGCCCAGACACATCTCGTCCATGTACGCCTCTATCTTCTCCACGAACTGCTTCACGCTCTCGGCGCGTCCCACAGGGTCTTCGCTGTACACCTTGCGCAGCTGGTCGCGGCGCAGACACATGTTGTGGAAGTCGGGGATTGTCTCGCCCAGCTGGTCGGCGATGTCAGCAAGACGAGCCTCGAAGTCGCCGAACGCCTTGCCTGCGTCGTAGGACGAGTCGGGTGTCACGGCGTCCATCGTCACGGCATCGCTGATGAACACCGACACGCGCCAGTAGCTCTCGCCATCGAAGAAGTAGGTCTTGCCCTCGGCGGTGGGCACGAAGCGTAGCACACGACGGTCGAGGTCGTCGGTGCCTTCCGCCTTCAGTTGCTCGCGGATGTGGTTGGTCACGGTCTCCACGTTGTGCTGCAGCAGTTCTACATCGGTGAAGATGTGGTGGTTGATGCGTTGCAGAACATAGTCGGGGCTGTCGTTTTCCGCGGTCTGTATGCGGTAGGTGTCGTTGATGAGTCCGTTGCCGAGTGGCTTGATGTTGCTGACGGTGCCTTCGATGAGGAACTTGCTGGTTATGTTGTTTAGATTGTTCATAGTTTTATTTTATTTGTATTTAGAGGGTGCAGTCAGGGGGTGCAGTTAGGGGGTGCAGTTAGGGGGTGCAGTTGTCTCAACTGCACCAACAAAGCAAGATGTGCACCAACAAAGCAAGATGTGCACCCCCTAATTGGTATTTTACTCGGCTGGTGCACTTGAGACAAGTGCACCCCCTAATTGGTATTTTACTTGGTTGGTGCACTTGAGACAAGTGCACCCCCTAATTGGTATTTTACTTGGTTGGTGCAC
>DAVZJL010000077.1:8213-11087 GCA_052272805.1 Prevotella sp.
TTGTCTCAAGTGCACCCCCTAATTGGTATTTTATTCGGTTGGTGCACTTGAGACAAGTGCACCCCCTAATTGGTATTTTACTCGGTCGGTGCACTTGAGACAAGTGCACCCCCTAGAGACAAGTGCACCCCCTAATTTGCAAATTTACTGCTTTTTATTATAATAGATGGTGTTATGACGGCTTATTTCGCTTTTTTGCAGTAACTTTGTGGTGACAGACAAATAAAAAACTAATCATAATGCAATCAAAAAGACAACTCTTTGCGCTTCTTGCGCTTTGTGCCTTGGGTTCTGCCAACGGCTTAGCTGAGCAGAAGACACCCTTGAAGTATTGGTTCGACCGTCCGACGACGATGCGCGGACAGGCGGTGTGGCTCGCTTCGAGCCCCGACCGTATGCCTACCGAGCGTCAGCTGGTGCGTGCCGGCGACTTGGTGAACAACCCCGACCCCGAATGGGAGTCGCAGTCGCTGCCCATCGGCAACGGCAATATCGGCGGCAATGTGCTCGGCTCGGTTGAGGCTGAGCGCATCACGTTCAACGAGAAGACGCTCTGGCGCGGCGGTCCGAACACTGCGCGCGGTGCTGCTTACTACTGGGATGTGAACAAGCAGTCGGCTCATGTGGTGGGCGAGATACGCGAGGCGTTCACCAAGGGTGACTGGCAGAAGGCGGAGCTGCTCACACGCAAGAACTTCAACAGCGTGGTGCCCTATGAGGCTGATGCTGAGGAGCCGTTCCGCTTCGGCAGTTTCACAACAGCCGGCGAGTTCTACATTGAGACGGGTCTTAGTTCGGTGGGTATGACCGGCTATCGCCGTGAGCTCTCGCTCGACTCTGCCCTTGCGAAGGTGAGCTTCTGCAAGGACGGCGTGCAGTATGAGCGCGAGTATTTCGTGTCGCATCCTGCCAATGTGATGGCTGTGCGCTTCGCGGCATCGCACCGTGGCAAGCAGAACCTCGTGTTTTCCTATGCTCCCAACCCCGTGTCTACTGGCGAGATGAAGGCGGACGGCACCGACGCTCTCTGCTGGTTGGCGCGTCTTGACAATAACAATATGGAGTACGCTGTGCGCATCAAGGCTGTGGCTAAGGGCGGCGAGGTGAGCAACGAGGGCGGCAAGCTCACGGTGAAGGATGCCGACGAGGTGGTGTTCCTCATCACTGCCGACACCGACTACAAGCCCAACTACGACCCCGACTTCAACGACCCTAAGACTTACGTAGGTGTAGACCCTGCGCAGACTACTGCCGACTGGCTCTCAAAGGCTGCTGCTAAGGACTACGCTTACCTGCTCAACGAGCATTATGCCGACTATTCGGAGCTTTTCAACCGTGTGCGTCTGAACATCAACAACGCTACGGTTGATGCCAACGACCTGCCTGTGAACCGCCGCCTTGAGGCTTACCGCCAGGGCAAGCCCGACTACTACTTGGAGCAGCTCTACTATCAGTTCGGTCGCTACCTGCTCATCTCGTCGTCGCGTGCCGACAATCTGCCGGCTAACCTGCAGGGCTTGTGGCACAACAACGTCGACGGTCCGTGGCGCATCGACTATCATAACAACATCAATCTGCAGATGAACTACTGGCTGGCTTGCCCGACGGCACTTTCGGAGTGCGAGTTGCCGCTCTTCAACTTCATACGCACGCTCGTTAAGCCGGGTCGCATCACGGCGAAGTCGTACTTCGGCACACGTGGCTGGACAACGTCCGTATCGGGCAATATCTTCGGCTTCACCTCGCCGCTTTCGAGCGAGGATATGTCATGGAACTTCTCGCCGTTCGCCGGTCCGTGGCTCGCCACACATCTCTGGAACTACTACGACTTCACGCGCGACCGCCACTTCCTCGCCGACAACTACGACATACTGAAGGAGTCTGCCGACTTCGCGTCCGACTATCTCTGGCATCGCGCCGACGGTGTGTACACCGCTGCTCCGTCTACATCGCCTGAGCACGGACCGGTTGACGAGGGCGCAACGTTCGCTCACGCCGTGATACGCGAAGTGCTCTTGGATGCTATTGAGGCAAGTCGTGTATTAGGCAAGAGCGCAAAGGAGCGCCGCCAGTGGGAGGACGCTCTGAAGCATCTCGCGCCGTATAAGATTGGTCGCTACGGACAGCTCATGGAGTGGTCGACGGACATCGACGACCCGAAGGACGAGCATCGCCACGTGAACCACCTCTTCGGTCTGCACCCGGGTCGCACCGTGTCGCCCGTCACTACGCCCGAACTGGCTAAGGCTTCGCGCGTGGTGCTCGAGCATCGCGGCGACGGCGCAACGGGATGGTCGATGGGCTGGAAGCTCAACCAGTGGGCGCGCCTGCATGACGGTAACCATGCCTACACGCTCTACGGCAACCTGCTGAAGAACGGCACGCTCGACAACCTCTGGGATACTCACGCTCCGTTCCAGATCGACGGTAACTTCGGCGGAACAGCCGGCGTAACCGAGATGCTCATGCAGAGCCACATGGGATTTATCCACCTGCTGCCTGCGCTGCCCGACGCTTGGGCAGAGGGCGCAGTGAGCGGACTCCGTGCCAAGGGCAACTTCACCGTGTCTATCAGCTGGAAGAACGGCAAGCTCGCTGAAGCGACAATACTCTCCGGCTCGGGCGAACCGTGCGAGGTGCGCTACGGCGAGGCGGTGCTGAAGTTCAAGACAAAGCGAGGCGCAAGCTATAAGGTCGTGCTCAACGGCGACAAGCTTGTAGGGGGTGCACTTGTCTCAAGTGCACCAACCAAGTAAAATGCCAATTAGTTGGTGTACATTCTGTTCGGTTGGTGTACTTCTGTTCTGTTGGTGCACATTCTGTTCGGTTGGTGCACTTCTGTTCGGTTGGTGCACTTCTGTTCGGTTGGTGCAC
>DAVZJL010000078.1:0-11016 GCA_052272805.1 Prevotella sp.
TCTGTTCAGTTGGTGCACTTGAGACAAGTGCACCCCCTAAAGTTAATGACACATTCTATTCAGTTGGTCTGTTCGGTTGGTGCACTTCTTGCTCTGGCAAGCGGCAAAGCCGAGCGGAGACAAGTGCACCCCCTAAAGTTAATGACACATTCTATTCAGTTGGTCTGTTCAGTTGGTGCACTTGAGACAAGTGCACCCCCTAAAGTTAATGACACATTCTATTCAGTTGGTCTGTTCGGTTGGTGCACTTGAGACAAGTGCACCCCCTGCAAGTGCCCTATACTTCTTTACAGCTGCAAAAGTACACTAAAAACTGGAGAAAACGGAACTTTTATGCTTGTTAAATAATTCTAAATATTTGTTGCTGCTTATTGTATATCACTTCTATATAATAAAAAATGTGTAATTTTGCAGACCGATTATTTGGGGATACACTTAGAGTCCCCTGCATGAGGGTGTTAATAGCGTTAGTCGAAAAGGCCAGACGGCGTGGTTAGTGAATCGCTCGTGCAAGAAAAATAAATGTTTTTTAGTAGTAATATTTTAATTAAAAAAATGAACACTTTAAGTTACAAGACTATTTCCGTTAACAAGGAAACAGCTAAGAAGGAGTGGGTGGTTATTGATGCCACAGACCAGGTAGTAGGTCGTCTCTGCTCTAAGGTAGCAAAGCTCATCCGCGGAAAGTACAAGCCTACTTTCACTCCGCACGTAGACTGCGGTGACAACGTTATCATCATCAACGCTGCTAAGGCAGTTTTCACAGGTAAGAAGGAAACTGACAAGGTCTACACACGTTATACTGGCTATCCTGGTGGACAGCGCTTCAACACTCCGGCAGAGCTCCGCAAGCGTCCGGACGGTATGGACAAGATTATCCGTCACGCTGTGAAGGGTATGCTCCCGAAGGGTCCGCTCGGTCGTCGTCTTCTCGACAACCTCTATATCTATGACGGTACAGAGCACAAGCACGAGGCACAGCAGCCGAAGGCTATCGATATTAACCAGTATAAATAAAGCATAAGACATGGAAATGATTAATGCAATTGGTCGCCGTAAGAGTGCCGTAGCTCGTGTATATCTCACAGAGGGCACCGGTAAGATCACTATCAATAAGGAAGAACTCACAAAGTATTTCCCATCAGCAATCCTGCAGTACGTTATTAAGCAGCCGCTGCTCCTGCTCGGTGTGGAAGAGAAATATGACATCAAGGTAAACCTCGACGGTGGCGGCTTCACAGGTCAGAGCCAGGCTCTCCGCCTCGCTATCGCTCGCGCACTCGTTAAGGTTAACGCTGAGGACAAGAAGGCTCTCAAGGTACAGGGCTTCCTCACACGCGACGCTCGTGAGGTTGAGCGTAAGAAGCCGGGTCAGCCGAAGGCACGCCGTCGCTTCCAGTTCAGCAAGCGTTAATATCAAACAGTCTTGGTGTCTTTCTATGCTGCTGCCTGAAGCGGCGGCTTAGAATGCTCCGGACAACGTTTAGTATCCAAACTCGCGAGACCGAACATTCGTTACTCGTGGGCTGGTTCAAATCAACTCAAAGGAAAGTAAACAATTTTAACAAACAAAGAAAATGTCAAGAACTAATTTTGACCAGTTGTTAGAGGCAGGCTGTCACTTTGGCCACCTCCGTCGTAAGTGGAATCCAGCAATGGCTCCTTATATCTTCATGGAGCGCAATGGTATTCATATCATCGATTTGCACAAGACCGTAGCTAAGGTTGACGAGGCTGCAGAGGCTCTCAAGCAAATCGCAAAGGCAGGCAAGAAGATCCTGTTCGTCGCTACTAAAAAACAAGCTAAGGACGTAGTTGCTGAGAAGGCAGCGAGCGTAAATATGCCTTACGTTATCGAGCGTTGGCCGGGCGGTATGCTCACCAACTTCCCGACAATCCGCAAGGCTGTTAAGAAAATGGCGAACATCGACAAGCTCATGAACGACGGTACATTCTCTAAGCTCTCTAAGCGTGAGCTTCTGCAGGTGACACGTCAGCGCGCTAAGCTGGAGAAGAACCTCGGTTCTATCGCTGACTTGACTCGCCTCCCGAGCGCTTTGTTCGTTATCGACGTGATGAAGGAGAACATCGCAGTGCGCGAGGCTAACCGCCTCGGTATCCCTGTGTTCGCTATGGTCGACACCAACTCTGACCCACGCAACATCGACTACATCATCCCGGCTAACGACGACGCTAAGGATTCTATCGACGTAGTTCTCTCTGCTTGCTGCGGTGCTATCGCAGAAGGTCTTGAGGAGCGCAAGGTAGAGAAGGCTGACGAGAAGGCTGCTGCTGAGCAGAAGGAGGGCAAGGCTCCTCGCAAGGCTCGCAAGGAAGAGGCTGAGGCTGCTGAGTAAGCAACTATAATACATATGAATCGGAAATTCTTTAATTCGTAAATCAAGATTTTGGAATGGAGAATTTCCGATTTTTAGGTTAAAAAGCAATCAATCATCAATAATTAATAATTAATTAATAACTTAAGAAAAATGGCTGTTTCAATTGAAGACATCAAGAAACTTCGCGCTATGACAGGTGCTGGTCTTGCAGACGTAAAGAAGGCTCTGACAGAGGCAGAAGGTGATTTCGATAAGGCAAAGGAGTTGCTCCGTGAGCGTGGACTCGCTATCGCTGCAAAGCGTTCTGACCGCGAGACATCTAACGGTTGCGTACTCGTTAAGAAAGTAGGCAGTTTCGCTGCTATCATCGCTCTCAAGTGTGAGACCGACTTCGTGGCTAATGGTGCTGACTTCGTTAAGCTCACATCTGATATCCTCGACGCTGCTATCGCTGCTAAGGCTCAGACTCTCGACGAGGTTAAGGCTTTGGCTCTCGGCGAGTCTGACGTTCAGGCTGCTGTTACAGCACGCTCTGGTATCACTGGCGAGAAGATGGAGCTCGACGGCTACTGCGTACTCGAGGGTGAGAACGTAGAGGTTTATGACCACATGAACAAGCACACTCTCTGCACAATGGTGCAGCTCAACAAGGAGAACGCTGAGGTAGGTCACAAGATCGCTATGCAGGTAGCTGCTATGAAGCCGCTCGCACTCGACGAGGACTCAATCTCTGAGGACGTGAAGAACGAGGAGTTCAAGGTAGCTGTTCAGAAGACTAAGGAAGAGCTCGTAGAGAAGGCAGTGAACGCTGCTCTCCACAAGGCTGGTCTCAACCCGAACCACTTCGACTCTGAGGAACACATCGAGTCTAACCAGGGCAAGGGCTGGATTACAGCAGAGGACGTAGCTAAGTTCCGCGAGATTAAGGAGACTGTAGGCGCTGAGGCTACAGCTAAGCTCAACCCGACAATGATTGAGAACATCGCTAAGGGTCGCGTTGCAAAGTTCCTCAAGGAGGTTTGCCTCGTTAACCAGGAGTTCCAGTTCGGCGACGACGCTAAGCAGAACGTTGCTGGCTATCTCAAGGCTCAGGACAAGGATCTGAAGATCGTTGCTTACAAGCGCTTCACTCTTGCTGCTGAGTAATTAGAGAAATCAATTACGCATAATTAATATTGGAGCCGTAGAGGGTGAATAGCCTTCTGCGGCTTTTTTTAATTTTCATAGCTTATGAAGATATTTGCTGTAGGTATGAACTACCTCGAACACAATAAAGAGCTGCATGGTGCGTTATATAAACCAGAGGAGCCCGTCATCTTTACAAAAGCCGACTCGGCACTGCTGAAGGATCACAAACCCTTCTTCATCCCCGATCATCTCGGACGCATCGACTATGAGACTGAGCTTGTTGTGCGCATCTCGCGCCTCGGCAAGACTATCTCTGAGCGTTTTGCTCCGCGCTATTACGACGCTGTGACGGTTGGCATCGACTTCACCGCTCGCGAGTTGCAGAAGAAGCTGCGCGCCGAGGGTAAGCCGTGGGAGCTGTGCAAGGGTTTTGATGGTTCGGCTGCTGTGGGCGACTGGGTGCCGTTGGAGAAGTTCCGCGACGTACAGGCAATCCATTTCCACCTCGACATCAACGGCAAGACCGTGCAGGAGGGATGCACCAGCGACATGCTCTACCGTGTAGACGAGCTGATTGCGTACATCTCGCAGTTCTTCACGCTGAAGACCGGCGATATTCTATTCACTGGTACACCCGCAGGCGTGGGTCCGGTGAACATCGACGACAAGCTGGAGGGCTACCTCGAAGACCGCAAAGTGCTGGAGTTCAGCTGCAAGTAGCGGTTAAAAGTAAAAAAGTAAAAAAGTAAAAAAGTAAAAAGGGTAGAAAGGGTCCTACAGATTACATGAAATTACGCCATACCATATTAATGCTGCTGTCTGTCTGCGCGGTGCTACCCACAAGTGCCCAGCAGTTCTTCCACCTCACAGCCGATGAGCTGCGTGTCGATACCTTGTACGCACCGCAGTTCACACACGTCACGCCTCTGCCCGAAGCGTGGCGCGACTCCGTGTACACCGTCAGCGTTGTCTATCCTGAGTATGCGGATATGCGAGCTACGGATGTGGCGAACTACAAGCGCATCAAGAGCGAGCTGCCCGACGCAGAACCACGTGTGGAGACCCACGTGACGTACGACCGCAAGCGAGCATCGCTCCTCACCATCGTCAACCCCGTGGTGTACCGCGACGGACGCTACAAGCAGCTCGTGAGTTTCATGTTGCGCCGCGAGGCACGTGCCAAGGACGACGTGCACCGCAAGGCGGCGTTGAGCGCAGGAGACGTGCGTGCCGATGCTCGGGTGAACGTGTGGGACACGCTGCCTGCTGCGAAGCGATATGCTCGGCAGAGCGTGCTACGCGAGGGACGTTGGGCGAAGATAAGTGTGGCAGAGTCGGGTATTTATCAGCTCACCTCGGCACTCGTGCGTCAGGCGGGCTTCACCGATATTAATAAGGTGAAGATATATGGATATGGCGGAAATCTAATCAACGAGACACTCGAAGCGAAAGACCTCGTGGAGCAGGACGACCTGAAGGAAGTGCCCACCTGCGAGGTGGACGGCAAGCGACTCTTCTACGCCCGTGGACCCGTGTCGTGGGAGACCGAGACTGCCGACCGTCGCACGCGTAACTACTACTCCAACTATGGCTATTATTTCCTCACCGAGGACACATCGTCTGAGCCTGCGAAGGTAGACTACGACACGTTCGTCGCTTCGTTCTACCCCTCACCCGACTTCTATCACGACCTGCACGAGCAGGACGGCTACTCATGGTACAAGGGTGGACGCAACTTCTTCAGTGCGCAGCAGGTGTCGCAAGGCTCATACATGACTGTCGACATCCCCGAGAACCCCAACGCTACGAAGGGCAACCTATACGTTGTGGTAACGTCGAGCAACTACTGCAAGGTGCAGGTGGAGTACAACGACTCCATCGTGGGCACGTTGCAGACTTCCAACTCCAACGACAGTTACATCTACGGCTGCGAGAGTCGCGGCACCTACCGCGTACCAGCCGTGAAGGGCACGGCGAAGGTGAAACTCTCGGTGCTTAGCGGCTCTAACCCGATGCGCCTCGACATGGTGTCGATGGCGTGGAACAAGCCGCGCCCACTGCCAGATCTCAAGACTACTACCTTCCCCGTACCTAATTACGTGTACAACATAATGAACCAGAACCACCATGCCGACCCACAAGCCGACTTGGTGATTATCATACCTACGTCGCAGAAACTGCTGAAGCAGGCGCAGCGACTGAAGGCGTTCCACGAGCAGCACGACTCGATGACGGTGAACCTTGTGCCTGCCGACGAACTCTTCAACGAGTTCTCGAGTGGTACCCCCGACGCTTCGGCGTACCGCCGCTACATGAAGATGCTCTACGACCGCGCCACTGGCGAGAACGACCGTCCAAAGTACTTGTTGCTCTTCGGCGACTGTCTGTGGGACAACCGCATGATTACATCTCACAACACGGGTAAAAGCACCGACGACTATCTCTTAGCGTTCGAGAGCGAGAACTCATACGACCGTCGCGTCTGCTACATCGATGACAGCTTCCATGCTATGCTCGACGACGGCGAGGGGTTGAAACCGATGTATGTCGACAAGCTCGACATCGGCGTGGGACGTTTCCCCGTAGTGAGCGATGCGGAGGCGAAGATAATGGTGGACAAGACCATCAGCTATGCCGAGAATAGCAACGGCGGTTCGTGGCAGAACACGATAATGTTCATGGGCGATGACGGCGATAGCAATCTGCACATGAAGGATGCGAACCTCGTGGCTAATCAGGTGGCAACGGCACATCCGCAGTACGTCGTGAAGAAGGTGATGTGGGATGCCTATACCATGCAGGCAGGTGCAACGGGCAATAGCTATCCGGAGGTGACAAACGTCATCAAGAAGCAACAGCAGCAGGGCGCACTCATCATGGACTATGCCGGACACGGCTCCGAGATACTCATCTCGCACGAGAAGGTGCTCGGCATAAGCGACTTCGCTGAGTTCACAAATAAGAACATGCCACTATGGGTGACAGCCTCGTGCGATATCATGCCGTTCGACAACGGTGAGGCTACTATCGGCGAGACGGCACTGCTCAACTCTAAGGGCGGAACAATGGCGTTCTACGGCACCACGCGCACCGTTTACGCTTCGTACAACACCACGCTCAACTCGGCGTTTATGAAACATGTACTCACCTATGAGACTGACGGCAAACCGATAACCCTCGGCGAAGCTGTGCGCCGTGCGAAGAACGAAATGAACGGAAAGAGTCTGGCAGAAAACTCGCTGCAGTACTCGCTGCTCGGCGACCCTGCACTACGTCTGCATCTGCCCACAGCGCACATCATTATCGACTCTATCAACGGGGTCGACCTGACAAAGGCGAACGCTGAGGTGGCGATGAAGGCAGGCTCGCTCGTCACCATAGCCGGACACGTGGAGAACAACGACGACTTCAACGGCATCGTATCGCTCACGGTGCGCGACAATCTCGAGACTATCTCCTGCCATCTTAATCAGCCTAAGGAGGCTGACGAGGTGTTCGAGTACACCGACCGCACGAAGACAATCTTCTCGGGCGATGACCGCATCACTAACGGACGCTTCTCAATGACGTTCGCAGTGCCGAAGGATATCAACTACTCCAATCAGTCGGGACTCATCAACGCCTTCGCCATCAACGACGACCACACGCTCACGGCGCATGGCTACAGCGAGCGTTTCATGGTGGGCGGCAGCGACATAGCACAGAACGACTCCGTCGGTCCGTCCATCTATTGCTACCTCAACTCGCCCTCGTTCAGTAACGGCGACCGCGTGAACTCTACGCCTTACTTCGTGGCTGAACTGAAGGATAAGGACGGCATTAACGCCTCGGGAGCTGGCATCGGACACGACATGCAGCTCATCATCGACGGCAAGATGGAGATGACCTACTCGCTCAACGACAACTTCCAATACGATTTCGGTTCGTACACCTCCGGCTCCACATATTATAATATACCGCAACTGGAGGTGGGACCGCACAAACTGCAGTTCCGTGCGTGGGACATTCTGAACAACTACTCCACAGCCGAACTTACGTTCCATGTCGTTCAGAGTCAGAAGCCGTCGTTCTCAATCGGCTGCACCGACAATCCGGCGCGCGAGCAGACGACATTCATCATCAGTCACGACCGTACGGGCGCAGAACTTGGTGTCATCATCGACGTGTTCGACGTGAGCGGACGCCTCCTTTGGCGACACGAGGAGAGCGGCGTGAGTGCTACAAGTACTTACACCGTGCCCTGGGATCTGACCATCGATGGAGGCTCGCGCTTGCAGACCGGAGTGTATCTCTACCGCGTTCACCTCACCTCTGAGGGCTCCACACGCATATCGAAAGCCAAGAAACTTATCGTTGTAGGCAATAATTAAGCCGCTCGAGCGTTTATAATAACGGGCGCGTCGGTCGATGCGCCCGTCCGCATCGCCCGTTACGCGCATCCGCATCGACCGTTACGCGCGTCCGCATCGACCGTTACGCGCCGACTGTGCACACCCTAAATATAATAATAGAAAAGAAGATGAAACTAACACAGAAGTTGGCGGCACTACTCTTCGCCGCACTCATTACGCTGCCTGCAGCCGCTCAGGAGAAGCAGGATATGTTCCGACCGGAGACCTCGTCGGTTACCTCGCAGTCGATAGCACCTGACGCACGCGCCGGCGGTATGGGCGACATCGGTGCGGCTACCGACCCCGACGTTGTGTCGCAGTACTGGAACCCAGCGAAGTATCCGTTCACCATCTCACGTGCCGGCGTATCGCTCAACTACACTCCGTGGTTGCGCCGCCTTGTGAGCGACATGGATCTTGCCTATCTCGCAGGCTACTACCGCATCGGCGACTACTCTGCCGTGTCGGCATCGCTGCGCTACTTCTCGCTCGGCGAGGTGTACACCAATATGGGTCCTACAGACGACAACTCGATGACCATCAATCCGTATGAGATGTCTGTCGACGTGGCTTACTCTATCATGCTCAGTGAGAAGTTCTCTATCGCTGCCGCCGTGCGCTGGATCTACTCCGACCTTACCTACGACTACACGTCCGACACCTCACCAGGCTCGGCTTTCGCCGTAGACCTCGCTGCCTACTATCAGAACTATATCAACATCGGACAGCGCGAGTGTCAGCTCGGCTTTGGTCTGAACATGTCGAACATCGGTTCTAAAATCAACTTCGGTGGCACCGACGAGTCGGAGTTTATCCCTGCCAACCTGCGTCTCGGTGCGTCGCTGATGATTCCGCTCGACGAGTACAATCGCATCACCATCGCTGCCGATGCCAACAAGCCACTTGTGCCCACCATGCCGGTGAAGAACGAGGGCGAGACAAACGAGGAGTTCGAGCAGCGCAAGCGTAAGGACTACTACGACCTTTCATCAATCAGTGGTGTGTTCAAGAGCTTCGGCGACGCACCTGGCGGATTTAAGGAGGAGATGCAGGAGGTACGCTGGAGCCTTGGTGCCGAGTATGTCTACAACGATAAGTTCACCGTGCGCGCCGGCTACCACCACGAGTCGGAGAACAAGGGTAACCGCAAGTATTTCACCGTGGGCGCAGGCTTCCGCATGAGCGTCTTCTCGCTCGATGCCGGCTACGTCATCGCCACCGCAAAGTCGAACCCACTCGATCAGACGCTGCGCTTCTCGCTGTCGTTCGATATGGACGGAATAAAGGATCTCTTCAAGCGTCGTTGACGCTTGAAGAATTTTGAGTTTTGAATTTTGAATTTTGAATTATCGGCTGCGCCGATTTTGAATTGTTCAATTTTGAATTCACAACTCATAATTCAGAATGCGCGAAGCGCACAATTCAAAACTCACAACTCAAAATTCAAAACTTATGAAAATCCGAACCGGATTAGGATATGATGTCCACAAACTGGTGGAGGGTCGCGAGCTATGGCTCGGCGGCATCCGCCTCGACTACGAACTCGGCTTGCTCGGACACAGCGATGCCGACGTGCTCATCCACGCCATTTGCGATGCACTGCTCGGTGCTGCCAATATGCGCGACATTGGCTACCACTTCCCCGATACGGCTGCCGAGACGCTCAACGTAGACAGCAAGATACTGCTGCGCAAGACCATCGACCTCATTGCCACCAAAGGCTACCGCATCGGCAATGTAGACGCTACGGTGTGTGCCGAGCGTCCGAAGCTCAATCCGCACATACCCGAGATGCAACGCTGCCTCGCCGACGTGATGCAGACTGACATCGACAACGTGTCAATCAAGGCGACGACCACGGAGAAGCTCGGCTTCACCGGTCGCATGGAGGGCATCTCCGCCTACGCCACCGTGCTCATCGAGAAAGACTAACTTTAGGAGGGTATGGCATCCTGCCATACCCACGCAGCCTGCTGTGGTCTTATTCTCCCCACGGAATTCGCAGAGCACACAGAATGTTAGGCTACGTTCTTGGCAGCGTGGGTATGGCAGGGATGCCATACCCTCCTAATCTGTGCGCATCTGTGCCTATCTGTGGGAGGCACTTCTCCGCAAGAAGATTTTCTCCCACAGATTGCACAGATTTTCACAGAACCTTCTGGCAGATAAGAACCTCCCACAGATTTCACTCTAAGTTTCATGGATATAGTGTGTTTTCAGCGAGTTTTACTTGCAAACCACCCTAAAATGCTGCTAAAACAAACTTTTTTTTGAAAAAACTTGTAGAAACATTTGGTGGTTTCACAAAAAAGCCATACCTTTGCACTCGCTTTAAGGAACTAAGCAATACTACTTAAAGCAACCGATACAATATATCGGGCGTTTAGCTCAGCTGGTTTAGAGCATCTGCCTTACAAGCAGAGGGTCGGCGGTTCGAATCCGTCAACGCCCACAGGGGTGTTTCCTCGTGGTCCTTCGGGACTGCGGGGATTTTTTTTTGTTATGGGGTGCCATCTTAGGGGGTGCAGTTGTCTCAGGGGGTGCAGTTGTCTCAACTGCACCGATATTTCTAAAACACATACTTCTTAGGGGGTGCAGTTGTCTCAACTGCACCGATATTTCTAAAGCGCATACTTCTTAGGGGGTGCAGTTGTCTCAACTGCACCGATATTTCTAAAATGCATACTTCTTTGTTGGTGCAGTTGAGACAACTGCACCCCCTGAGACAACTGCACCGATATTTCTAAAACGATACTTCTTTGTTGGTGCAGTTCTTGCTTTGGCAAGCGGCAAAGCCGAGCGGAGACAACTGCACCCCCTTTGATTGTCTCAACTGCACTGATATTTCTAAAACGCATACTTCTTTGTTGGTGCAGTTCTTGCTTTGGCAAGCGGCAAAGCCGAGCGGGGACAACTGCACCCCCTAAGACAACTGCCCCCCTTTGATTTCCCTTCGCTTTTAAAATAATGTGGTTAAAAGCGCAGAATTTAGTCGAAAAGTAGTAATTTTGCAGTTGGAAAGATTTCTCATTCTTATAATTACTATATGAAAGAATTAGCACTCAAGTACGGATGCAATCCGAACCAGAAGCCTTCACGCATTTACATGGAAGAAGGCGAACTCCCCATCGAAGTACTTAACGGTCGTCCTGGCTACA
>DAVZJL010000079.1:0-10847 GCA_052272805.1 Prevotella sp.
GTAGCCTCCTACAGTTAGCCTTTCATCGCAATTCTATAGTTTTGACACACCCTCACCAGATAAGTTGTCTGTAATCTCCGCGCATCGTATCAGTAACCAACGGTGCAAGCGAAGCCTGCGGCAACCACTCTGTCGCGAATGTCGTCGAGTTCCTCGTGCGTAGCCTTACTTAGTGTAGGGCAGGGTGTTTCGCGGTCGATGGTATATACCATCACTGCGCTTGGTCGGATGCGACGCAGAGTTTGAAGCCATGCAGATATGAAGCCGTCGGAGGTGTTGTCTACGCTCTCGCCGTTGTCATCGGTGCCGTGTATGAATATGGTTTGCACTATGCAGTGCCCATTGAACGATGCCATCTCCTTGACGATATTCTCAACGTTGTACGATGGTTGCGTAGGGCGGTCCACCTTATTTATATATGTGGGGTCGACCGTGTCGAGCTTCATAATGTTGTTGTCTGCGAGCAGTAGGGCGCGGTGCACGTCGGGGCGGTGCGCCAGCGTGGAGTTGGTGAGCACCGACACCTTAGCCTCGGGGTAATAAGCATTGCGCAGACGTATTGTATCCTCGATGATATGGAGGAAGTCGGGATGCGTGGTCGGCTCACCATTGCCCGAGAAAGTAATCACGTCGAGTTTCGAACCTGCCGTGTGCATCTCCTTCAGTTTCGCCTCCAGACGCTCCGCTATAAGCTCGCGTGAAGGACGAGGCAGGGTAGGGCGGCGCGTGCAGTTGTAGCCCACCTCGCAGTAGATGCAGTCGAACGTGCAAATCTTTCCGTCGCTCGGGTTGACGTTCACACCGAGCGATATGCCAAGACGTCGGCTGTGTATCGGTCCGACGATTGGCGAAGGATAGAGAATTGTTGCCATGATGTGTGCTTTTTGTTTACATCAAAGGTAGACAGATTGTTTTGTTTATGATGTGCGTAGGGTGTTAATTGACGTTAATCCCTCTTCTGAACGGATATTTTTTTGTTATTTTGCAAGAAATTTGGTATAATATAGCCTTTTCGGAATGAGAAAGAAAAATAAGAAGACCCGCAGTCGTCACGGATTGCAGGCGGTAACGTTGTGCATTAGCACCGCAATGGTGCTTGTTCTATTAGGTTTGGTGGTGTTCGCAGTGTGCACCGCTCGTAATCTTTCTGCCTACGTGAAGCAGAACATTGTGGTTACGATGATGCTTCAAGACGATATGACCTCTGGCGAAGCGCAGCAGTTCTGCACCAAGCTAAAGGCTCGTCCCTACATCCATACGCTCCAGTATATCAGTAAGGAGCAGGCTCTGCGCGAAGGAATAAAAGAATTGGGAACCGATCCGCGTGAGTTTGCTGAGGCTAACCCCTTCCTCTCGTCGGTGGAGGTGACGCTAACGTCCGACTATGCTAACAGCGACTCGCTGAAGTTTATCTCTAAGGAGCTGAAAGCCTACCCGAAGGTGAGCGAGGTGAAGTATCAGAAAGACCTCATTGACAGTGTCAATGCCAACATTGCGAAGATAAGCATTGTGCTCTTGGCACTCGCCGTGTTGCTCACGATAGTGTCGTTCTCGCTTATCAACAACACCGTGCGTCTAAGTATCTACGCCCGTCGCTTCTCCATACACACGATGAAGCTCGTAGGTGCATCGTGGGGCTTCATCCGTGCGCCGTTCGTGCGCTACTATGTGTTGCTCGGCTTGCTCGCTGCGCTCATAGCGTGCTGCGTGCTTGGCGGTGCTGTCTACGCACTGTTCATGTACGAGCCGCAGGTGCTCGACCTCATCACATGGGAGGTGCTCGCTATCACTGCCGGCACGGTGGTGGTGTTCGGCATCTTCATCACGGCTATCTGTTCGATAATATCGGTGAACAAGTTCCTGCGCATGAAAGCAGGCGATTTGTATAAGATATAATGTTGAGGTGGTGTGGTGTTGAGATGTTGTGGTGTTGAGATGGTGACATTACTTATACATATATACGCACTATTTGATAGAATATATTCATTCAATTTAAAATAAAGACAAAGTGGATAAGAGAAATTATGCATTTGGCAAGATTAACTTCATTCTGATGGTAGTCGGAATGTTGGTTGTCATCCTCGGTTTTATACTCATGAGCGGTGGCGGAAGCGACGAGACCGTTTTCGATAACGACATCTTTAGTGTGCGTCGCGTGAAGGTAGCACCTGCTGTGTGCTTCCTCGGCTTCATCTCTATTATTTATGCGATAATCAAGAAGCCAAAAGACGAATAACTCTTCAGGGGGTGCAGTTAGGGGGTGCAGTTGTCTCTCAGGGGGTGCAGTTGTCTCAACTGCACCAACAAAGTTGAAGGCACCAACAGAATGCACCTGCCACTATGTTGGTGCAGTTGAGACAACTGCACCCCCTAAAAGCACTCCCAGAAATCACCCTCAAATTAATAATTACTAATTAATAATTAAAAATTAATAATTGAACAAATGGATTGGTTGCAAGCCTTAGTCCTTGGCATCATTCAGGGACTCACAGAATATTTGCCCGTAAGTAGTAGTGGACACCTCGCAATCGGCTCGGCACTCTTCGGCGTGCAGGGCGAGGACAACCTCACGTTCACCGTCATGGTGCACGTGGCGACAGTGCTCAGTACGCTCGTGATACTATGGAAGGAAATCGACTGGATACTGAAAGGACTCTTCAAGTTCGAGATGAACGCCGAGACGAAGTACTTCCTCAACATCGTTGTCTCGATGATACCAGTAGGCATCGTAGGCGTGTTCTTTAAGGACTATGTGGAGGAGATATTCGGTTCTGGGCTGCTCATCGTGGGCTGTTGCCTGCTCCTGACAGCAGCGTTGCTCACCTTCTCCTACTTCGCTAAGCCACGTCAGCGCGAGAATATCTCGCTGAAGGACGCCTTCATCATCGGCTTGGCGCAGGCAGTAGCCGTGCTACCCGGTCTCTCACGCTCAGGTTCCACCATTGCCACCGGCATCTTGCTCGGCAATAAGAAGGAGAAACTCGCACAGTTCTCGTTCCTCATGGTCATCCCGCCCATCCTCGGCGAGGCACTCCTCGACGTTCTGAAGGCGGTTAAGGGCGAAGAAGCGTTCGGCGATATAGAGACACTGCCCCTCATCGTGGGCTTCGTGGCAGCCTTCGTAAGCGGATGCGTCGCCTGCAAGTGGATGATAAACATCGTGAAGCGAGGCAAACTCGTGTGGTTCGGTGTCTACTGCGCAATAGCAGGAGCCGTTACGATAGCTTGCTCATTACTATAAAAGAAGAAAACAATGAATTTCACCAAAGGCGAAGTCATCGCCATAAACAAACCCCTTGGCATGACCAGCTTCTGTGCCTTGGCAATAGTGCGCAAGCGCATCTGCGTACGCCTCGGGGTGAAGAAACTAAAGATAGGTCATGCCGGAACACTCGACCCTCTTGCCACTGGCGTGCTCGTGCTCTGCACCGGCAAGTTTACGAAGCGCATTGAGGAGTTCCAGATGCACGGCAAGGAATACACAGCCACCATTCAGCTCGGAGCCACCACGCCCAGTTACGATATGGAGCATCCCGTGAACGCCACTTACCCCACAGACGGCATCACACGCGAGCGCATCGAAGAAGTGTTGAAGCAGTTTGTGGGCGATATAGAGCAGGTGCCACCGACATTCTCGGCGTGCAAGGTGAGCGGACAACGCTCCTATGACCTACGCCGAAAGGGTCAGGACGTGGAGCTGCAGCCGAAGCAGATACACATCGACGAGATAGAACTCACGGCGTTCGACCCCGAAACAATGCAGATGTCTGTGCGTGTGGTGTGTGGCAAGGGTACGTATATACGTGCCTTGGCACGCGACATCGGTCGCGCACTCGACTCTGGCGGCTACCTCACAGCACTCTGCCGTACACGCTCAGGTGAGCAGCGCGTGGAGAACTGCATCGAGCTCGATGGGTTTGAAGAGTGGCTTGCCAATCAGACAATAGAAACCAGTGAAGATGAATAAATAAACAACTACAATGAAGTTATCACAGTTTAAGTTTAAACTACCCGAAGAGCTTATCGCTCTTTATCCGCATAGCATTTATCGCGAGTTTGAAAACGACAACGGCGAGAAAGAGACTTTCCGCATCACACGTCGCGACGAGTGTCGACTGATGGTGCTGCACAAGAAGTCGCAGACCATCGAGATGTACAAGAAAGATGACAAAGGCAATCCTATCGAGGGCGAATACCTCGACTTTCGCAATGTGCTCGACTACTTCGACGAGCACGACACATTCATCTTCAACGATACAAAGGTGTTCCCGGCGCGCCTATACGGCACAAAGGAGAAGACCGACGCGAAGATTGAGGTGTTCCTGCTGCGCGAGCTCAACGAAGAAATGCGTCTGTGGGACGTGCTCGTAGAACCGGCTCGCAAGATACGTATCGGCAACAAGCTGTTCTTCGACGATTCGGGCACAATGGTGGCTGAGGTAATCGACAACACAACCAGTCGCGGACGCACACTGCGCTTCCTCTACGACTGTCCGCACGACGAGTTCAAGCGCGAGCTCTACGGTCTGGGCGAGGCTCCGCTGCCACGCTACATCGTAGACCGCCGTCCCGATCAACGCAGCACTGAGGACGACTTCGACGACTTCCAGTGCATCTTCGCTAAGCACGAGGGTGCGGTCACGGCTCCTGCTACCGGCTTGCACTTCTCGCGCGAGCTGATGAAGCGCATGGAGATACGTGGCATCAACTTCGCATACATTACGCTCCACTGCGGATTGGGCAACTTCCACGATATAGAGGTGGAGGACCTCACAAAGCACAAGATGGACTCGGAGCAGATGCGTATCGATGCCGACTGCTGCAAGTTGGTGAACGACACAAAGCGTGCCGGCCACCATGTGTGTGCTGTGGGTACAAGCGTGGTGAAGGCTACGGAGACAGCCGTTGGCACCGACGGTATGCTTAAGGAGTACGATGGTTGGACAAACAAGTTCATCTTCCCACCGTATGACTTCGGACTTGCCGACTCGATGATCTCTAACTTCTATCATCCGTACTCGACACTCCTCATGGAGACCTGCGCCTTCGGCGGCTACGACCTCGTGATGGAGGCGTACAACCTCGCTGTGAAGCACGGCTTCAAGTTTGGTGCTTACGGCGACGCCTTGCTCATCGTAAACGATTAAGCGCAGAGTATGCACACCGTGTACCTCTCTCTCGGTTCCAATCTCGGCGACCGCGAAGCTACGATGCGTTGCGCCATCGGCTTGCTCAACGAACATGCAGGCAGCGTCGACCGCCAGTCGTCGTTCATCGAGACCGAGCCTTGGGGATTTGAATCGACCAATAAGTTTCTGAATATGTGTGTGCGTCTGCTCACTACGTTGTCGCCAGAGCAGTTGCTGATGGCTACAAAGCAAATAGAAAAAGAGCTGGGCAGAACACAGAAGTCGGTGAACGGGCAGTATCACGACCGCCCCATTGACATTGATATATTGATGTACGACGACATACATCTCGACACACCCGACCTTACATTGCCGCATCCGCACATGCAGGAGCGCGAGTTCGTGATGGTGCCGTTGAGAGAAATCTTATAATATAGAGGGCGTGTCAGAACTACAGTTAGCTTTTTCGCAATACTGTAGTTTTGACACGCCCTGTCTTTTAAAGCATGACATTGTTTTCTTATACAAACTGCAAACTATCAATCGATAAAGAAAATTTTTAAAAAAGATAACTTTTGTTTGGCGAAAAACATGATTATAAGTATATTTGCAAAATATTATTCGCATATATTAATAATCTAAATAATTGAGTATGAAGAAATCTCTACTTTTAACTGCGGCTCTTGTTATGGCAACAACAGCTGCCAATGCACAGCCGTTTGTTGAAGGCGTTCCGTTCAGCGCACGTCAGTTCGGCAAGCACCTCGTGCCCACACTTAACGCACAGGCTCAGCCTTCAAAGTTGCATGCTGAGAAGAAAAGCAACTATTATCTTCGTCCGGAAGGCGCTTTGTTCCAGGCTTCTGACAAGAACGGCCAGCTTTGGGGTACAGTTTACATGTATGTTCCGGGTGCTTACGACGTAAAGTTCAAGAAGCAGGGCACAGATGCCTATGTTTGGCATCAGAACACCTTCGACTATTACGGCGATGTAACTGTTAACGATTGCTCAAGCAAGACAGATTATTATTATAATATCGGCGCAAATGGCGACTTCACAATGAAGAGCTTGTTTGACGGTCGCGATGCTCTTCCGACCCTTGTTTGCAATACCGACTCGTTCCTGCTTGCTTCGGAGAATCCTTACTTCGGCAACCCCGGCGATCCTGGCAAACACGAATCATTGGCTTTGAAGTTCTATTATCCGCGCTTGTATTCTGGCAGTGACCAAGCCAATCGTCGCGTGGCTCCGCTTTCTTACACAATGGACCAAGTCAGCGAAGTGTTCTTCGGCGGTATGGACAACAAGTACACATACGGCTCGGGTACATACACACAGGGCGACGCAAAATACACCGCTACCGGCGTGTATCAGTATTTTGACAAACCGATGGCTCCGCTGGTTGTAGAAGATATTTTCATTCCGGTTCTCTCTAAGGGCTATTATCCTATCGCACAGGGCAAGGAGCTGCGTTTGCAGATTCACAACGTGATAGAGCAGGAAGGCAAGCGCATTCCGGGCGGAAAGATTCTCTATGAGCTTACAGCCACAGAGCCTGAGACTATCGACGTAGGCAGCATTCCGTACGACGAAAATACAAGCTACAACGCCTTCACACTCGTGTTCACCAAGAAGAACGCTGAAGGCAAGGCTGAACGTTTCGTTATCGACGAGCCATTCTACGTAGTTATCGACGGACTCGACAAGGAAGGCATCGACTGCGGTTTTGAGAGTAGCGAGTTACCTTATTATTATAATGACTTCGACTCAGCCGTAGGTATTTGGAAGAAGGATGGCAGTCCTGCGTTCTTCAGCCTCTATAAAGATGTTGCTCTGAAGGTGTCGTTCTCGGCGTGGTACGACTACTGCAACCCGATGTACTACTTCTTCAACGGACGTGAGGAGAACTACGGCATTGTGAAGATGGACGACGACGGAACAAGCGGCAAGACACTCATTCCTGGCGATTTGGTATTTGCAGGTCCGGCTATCAAGACAAACGGCAGTTGGTTCGATGCTAACAACGACCCCAACTACACCGTAACCTGCGACGCCGACTGGGTGAAGTCAATCACTCCGGACACAAAGACATGGGCTGAATACGACATCACAGTGCTCAAGCTCGAATGTGACCCGCTGCCTGCGGGCGTAAGCGGTCGTAAGTGCGAACTCCACGTGCAAGGCAAGACCTGCAAGTCGACATATCCTATCGAGGTTCTGCAGGGCGACGCTACAGCCGGCATCAATGGCGTAACAGTGAACGTGGCTCGCGACGGCAAAACATACAACGTAAGTGGACAGCGCGTGGCTGACGATACAAAGGGCCTCGTGATACGCAACGGAAAGAAATATTTGAACAAGTAAGAATCCGAACTTCTATTTCGTAATTAGAACCAAAAAGGGGTGCGCAAGTTGCTATGCAACCGCACCCCTATATATAAAAAAAGGTAATTAGAGAGAAGAGAGAGTTAATTAATAAGATAAATAACTTAAACAATATGATTATGAGAAAAACACTTAGAGTACTTTTCTCTGCGGTGCTGGCAGCCACAACGTTGGTTCCGTCGGCAACAAATGCGCAGACTCCGTCTACTGGCGGACCGTACGACATCCCGTATTCATGTCTTTGGAACGACCGCACCGTGCTGTCAACCAAGGAGTGGACCGTTGAGGACAAGAACAAAGACGGCATCACTTGGGGATTCAGCGACGACGTACCCGGCAGTTTCATCTGTTATGTAGGCGCTACGCAGAAGCAGGATGCCGACGACTGGCTCGTCAGCCCGTACTTGGCATTCGAGGCAGGCAAGACATACAAGGTTGAGACCGGCGGCTTCAAGGCTAATGGTGGTTCGCAGAAGTTGGCTATGGCTATCGGCACAGGCGACGACCCCACAACATACAAGGTGATAGGCGACTACACCATTTCGGCTTCATACGGCTTTAGCAGTGGTGGAGCTACACCGGTAGAGGGCGAGTTCGTTGCTCCTACAACCGGCAAGTATCGCGTAGCGTTCCATTGCACAAGCAATCAGCGTGCCTATCTTCTGCTCCTTCCGGTGAAGGTGGTTGCACAGGCAGCCTTGGCTGTGCGCCCGGCAGCTGTAAACGACCTCAATGTAGAGGTTGGTGCTAAGGGAGCGCTGTCGGCTAAGGTGTCGTTCACAATACCTTCTACCGACTATGCTGGCAATGCACTTACAAGTATCACACGCGTTCAGCTCTATCGCGACTATGTGCAGGTGAAGAACTTCGATTCGCCGCAACCTGGTGAAAAGGTCGTATGGCAAGACGACGAGGTGCTTACTGGTGAGCATACATATAGCGTTATCACTACAGCTAACGACTTGCGTAGCGACGAAGTTGTAAAGAAGGTGTATGTAGGTTACGACCGTCCGCTTCCTCCGCAGAACATCAAGATTTACGACCACCTCAACGGTAAGGCTACCATCACATGGGATCCGGTTTCTGAAGTAGGTATGCACGGCGGTTATGTAAATCCGAAGACTGCAGAGTACAATGTAAACACACTTTATTACGGTTATCTTCAGCCGGTGGAGCAAGGTCTTGAAACTACTAAATGTGTTGTAGAAGATGTTAACTACGATGGCGCTCAGAGTGCTGTACAGTATGCAATCTACACATACGTAGACAGCCCGACATCAGACACAGCCGTAGTCAGCGATGCTGGACGCGAGGCGTTCATCATTGGTCAGGCACACCAGATACCTTACTACGAATCGTTCGCTAACAAGAGTCTTCAGAAGGGTCCGTGGGTGATTGATGCTAACTGTGCGGGCAAGTTCGGTCTTTCAGAGGATGCGCAGGATGAGGACGCAGGCTCACTCGTTTTCAACCCGTCAACAGGCAGCACTTTGGCTTGCATCCAGGGTCCGAAGGTGGACATCGCCAATGCGGGTAATCCGCAGATTGTGTTCTGGTACTATGCATATCCAGGCACCGACGGCAAGATAACTGTAAAGGTGAACCGCAATGGTCAGGAAATGGTAGAGGTCGGAACTGTAGATTATAGCACGCTTAGTGGTAAAATGGGTTGGCGCTCTGTAGCTATGGATCTTAAGTCGGTGTCTACTGCCGGTGTTAAGAACGGTTACATCCGTCCTTATTTCTACGCCGAGGGCTTGTCAACCAGCATAATGATTGATAACATCAAAATCTACGATGCTATCGCAAACAACCTCGCTGTCGATATTGATGCACCTGCACACGTGCAGAGTGGTAAGGCTGCTCAGCTGAATGTGAGGGTTACGAACCTCGGTACAGCAAAAGCAAGCGGTTACAAGGTACACCTCTTTGTCGACGGAAAGAAGTTTGAAACTGAAGAAGGTGAGGACCTTGAGCCTAACGCAGTAGCTACATACGAGTTTGCATACACACCGAAGCTCCATGTCGGTAAATTCACTGTGAGAGGCGAAGTAGAGTGGGCTGCAGATATGTTCCAGGATAACAATAAGTCGATTGACTATACGGTTGAAGTAGTGTCATCTCCGCTCCCTGCTGTCAACGACCTCGCTGCTACCGATAAGGGTGTGCTCACATGGTCAGCAATGAATGTAGACGGTGTTAAGGTGACAGACGACTTCGAATCGTACACACCATGGTCAATAGCACGCGTTGGTGACTGGACACTCTACGACGGTGACAAGGGTACGGTTTACACATTCGGTGGTATTCAGCACCCGAACTCAGGCGTTGCACAGGCTTACATCGTGTTCAACCCATGGCAGGTGAGCGGTCTTGCAGCCACCTATATGCAGCAGTTTGCTAAAATCTTCGCGCCTCATTCAGGCAAGCAGTCGATGATGTCTACTGGTACAACAATCGATACCGGCACACCGACCAACAACTGGCTCATCACACCGGAACTCTCAGGTGAGGAGCAGACCATCTCGTTCTGGGTGAACGCTCCTGGCGACGAGATAAATCGTGGTGAGCAGAATCCGAACTCTGGTCCGGAGACATTCGACCTCTACTACTCTGAGGACGACACCAACCCAAACTCGTTCATCAAGATCAACAAGGACTCATACGAGGCTGTTTACAAGTGGACAAAGTATGATATCGCCCTTCCTGAGGGTGCCAAGTATTTCGCTATCGTACACACAAGCACTGGTTCGCTGACAGATTACAACTTTGAACCCGACCGTCTCTGCGTTGACGACGTAACATACCGTGCAGGCGGTTTGCGCGTAATGGGTTACAATGTTTACCGTGATGGCGTTCTCGTGAAGAAACTCGACGGCAAGACAACCACTTGGACTGACGAAAAGTACACCGATGATAATGGCTACGGCGCAGGCAACCACAAGTACAACGTAATCGTAGTTTATGCAAACGGCGAGTCGAAAGTGTCTAACACAGTCTATGTAGGCGACCCTGCAGCAGGCGTTGATTCTGTTGTTGTGAACGGCATTAAGACTAACAACCGCGTCTACACCATCGATGGCAAGTACGTAGGTAACAGTCTGAAGGACGTTAAGCAGGGACTCTACATCCAGAATGGTAAGAAGGTTGTAGTGAAGTAATTTGCAAAAAATAGTTAACTTTTATACTAAATGCGGGTGTAAGAGGTCTGACTTTCAATAAAAAGTCGTACCTTTGCACCCGCATTTTGCACAAATAACAATTTAATTTTTAAAAGTCTATGTATTTAGATCAGGCAAAAAAACAAGAGATCTTTGGACAGTACGGAAAGT
>DAVZJL010000080.1:0-10802 GCA_052272805.1 Prevotella sp.
AAAGGATAACACCACAGCTTGGCTGGTGCAGCAGAGACTGCTGCACCCCCTACTGACCAACTAAACTGCGACTCTTCCCCACGGAACGCACGGAACGCACGGAACCTTCTTGCTGAGAGAGACTCCCACGGATGGCACGGAAGGACTTTGTCTGCTAATTTAAGGAATTAACCTAAGAGAACATTTATATATAAACAATCCGCTACGCGTAGCGCAGGCGCAGCGAGTTGAGCACTACGCTTACGCTTGAGAACGCCATCAGTGCGCTTGCCCACATGGGCGTTATCTGGAAGTCGACGCCGAAGATGTGTAGGGCGCCGGCGGCGAGGGGTATGCAGACGAGGTTGTAGACGAACGCCCAGAAGAGGTTCTGCCATATCATGCGCACGGTGCGTCTACTGAGCTTCACGGCTTCGGGCAGCGCAAGGAGGTCGTCGCCCATCAGCGTTATCTGCGCCACGTCCATCGCCACATCGGTGCCGCGACCGATGGCTATACCCACATCGGCGAGGGCGAGTGCCTGCGTGTCGTTGATGCCGTCGCCCACCATAGCCACGCGCTTGCCTTCGTTCTGCAACTGCTGCACGAGTGCCTGCTTGTCGCCCGGCAGCACCTTGCTGCGATAGTTGCGTATGCCAACCTCTGCAGCCCAGTAGTGCGCAGCCTCCTCCTTGTCGCCACTCATCATGTACACCTCGATGCCAGCCGACTGCAGCTGCGTCATCGCCTCCTTGGCGTTAGGCTTCAGCGTTTCGCGCTCTTCGAGCGGTATGTCAGCAGGGCGGGTGAAGTCGATGTTCGGGTTCGGAATGGTGAGCGTGCCCGTCTTGTCGACAACAATCGCCCGAATCTTATGCAGGTTCTCCAGTGCCGACGCGTCCTTTATGAGAATCTGCTTCTGCGCTGCCTTGCCGATGCCCACCATGAGTGCCGTCGGTGTGGCGAGTCCCATCGCGCAGGGGCAGGCGATGACGAGCACCGCCACAGCCGAGAGAATAGCGTGCGGCAGTGCGGCGTTGCCTCCTACAGCCCACCACACGCCGAGCGTGAGCAGCGCGATGGCAGCCACCGTCGGAACGAACACCCGTGCGGCGCGGTCTACAATGCGCTGCACGGGTGCCTTGCTGCCCTGCGCCTCCTGCACCATGCGTATGATGTGCGCAAGAGCTGTATTCTCGCCAATCTGACGCGCACGCATACGCAGCTTGCCCTGACTGGGTATGGTTCCGGCGAGCACGGTGTCGCCTACTTTCTTCATAGCCGGTGTAGGTTCGCCGCTTATCATAGCCTCGTCTACATACGCCGCATCGGCAGTCATAAAACTCTCAGCCGAGCACACCACGCCGTCCACCGGAATCTTCTCTCCGGCGCGCACCTCTATAGTGTCGCCTATCTGAATCGTTGAGATAGGCACCTCCTCCATGCGGTAGTCGTCGGAGCCTTCCATCTTCTCGTGCGTCACGATGCGCGCCGTCTTGGGCTGCATACCCATGAGCTGGCGTATGCTGCTCGCCGTGCTGTCTTTCGCTTTCTCTTCAAGACATCTGCCGGTGAGCACGAACGTGATTATCATCACAGAAGCGTCGAAGTAGGTGTGCCACTCGATGCCGCGTGAGCCCCAAACCGCCTCGCCGAAGAACGTGTTGAACGTGCTGAAGAGGAATGCTATGAGCGTGCTCAGTGCCACGAGCGAGTCCATGTTCGCCGTGCGATGCGCTATCTGCTTTACCGCCGACACATAGAAGCGTCTGCCGCAGTAGAACATGTTTAAGAGAGCGAGTATGAGGCAGATTTGGTTGTTGAACGCTCCGTCGCCGTTCATGCCGAAGTACATCGTGAGTGCGGCGAACAGCCACGAAAGCAGCGTACGGCGACGCAGCAGCGTGTATTCACGACGGTTAATCTCCTCGGCGTTGCGGTCGCTCTCAATGACGAGGTCGTAGCCGGCGTTGCTCACCTCGCGCTTCATGTCGTCGAGCGTAATCAGGTCAGGGTCGTAGTCTACAAGCACCGTGCGTGTAGACAGAGTTACGGTAGCCGAGTTAACGCCCCGCAACTTACGGAGCGTATTCTCTACGTTGGCGGCGCAGACAACGCACGCCATACCTATAACTGGTATTGTCTTTTTCATGTTTATTTACGGATTTTATAAGAAAAGTGTATTGGGGAGTTTAAAAGCACTACTTCTTCTGCGTATCGGGCAGCAGTCCGGCGATTACGCCGAGCAGCGGCAGAAATGCGCTTACCTTGAAGATAAATTCGATGCTGGTCTTGTCGGCGAGCCATCCGAAGAACGCCGAACCGATGCCGCCCAGACCGAACATCAGACCGAAGAAGATGCCGGCTATAAGCCCCACCTTGTCGGGCATAAGGTCGGTGGCGTAGACCACTATCGAGGAGAACGCCGAGGCGATGATGAGTCCGGAGAGGAAGGTGAACACGATGGTCCACGTGAGGTTAACGTAGGGCATGGCGAGGGCGAACGGAGCCGCGCCAAGGATGGAGAACCATATCACGTACTTGCGTCCGAAGCGGTCGCCGAACACGCCTCCGGCGAGTGTGCCGATGGCGAAGGCGGCGAGGAACACGAAGAGGCATATCTGCGAAGCCTGCACCGACACGCCGAACTTGTCGATGAGGAAGAAAGTGAAGTAACTCGTAATGCAGGATGTGTAGAAGTATTTCGAGAAGATGAGCAGGATGAGTATGAGCAATGCGCCGTACTTTGCGCGTCGGGATATGTGCGTGTTCAGTGCTTCCGCCTTGCGCGGATGCTTCACGGCGTACTGCAGGCGGGCTTTATACCACGCTCCGAGGCGCACCATGATGAGTGCTGCGAGCAGGGCGGCTATGGCGAACCACGATATGGCGTGCTGTCCGAAGGGCAGGATGATGAGTGCTGCGAGCAGTGGGCCGAGCGCCGAACCGCCATTGCCGCCCACCTGAAAGATCGACTGCGCGAGACTCTTCTTGCCGCCCGACGCCAGCTGCGCCACGCGCGATGCCGTAGGGTGGAACACCGACGAGCCAAAGCCCACGACGCTCACAGCCAGCAGTATGAGCAGATAGTTTTCGGCGAACGCAAGCATGAGCAGTCCGACGAGCGTGAAGCACATGCCGACGGAGAGTGCATAGGGGCGCGGATGGCGGTCGGCAGAGAGTCCGGTGAAGGGCTGCAGAATGGAGGATGTCATCTGAAAGATGAGCGTTATGATGCCGATCTGCGCGAACGAGAAGTCGAACTTGTCCTTGAGGATAGGATAGATGGACGGTATGATCGACTGTATCATGTCGTTCAGAAAGTGGGATATGCTGCATATCACGAGCACGGAATAGACCGTGCTCTCCGTAACTGTGGGGTTGCCTTTTATCAGACTGCTTATTGATTTCATAAATATACCTGTTGGCGGAATTAAATTAGTGCATACTTAATTCTGCTAATGGGCTTGTCGTTAATGAAGTTTACGTATTGCAGAATGGTAAGTGCACTAAGTTTCATCGATGTATGATATTCTCCTTATTTTTATTTGTGGTGCAAAGGTACAGAGTTTCACTTGATTATTTATATAAAATTATGGGAAAAGCTTATAGTTTATTTTGTGTGTGCCGACCTTTAACGAGAACCTGTTGGCGGAATTAATTTAGTGCATACTTAATTTTGCCAACGGGTTATATATATATATATTTATTTAGCTGCAAAGTTACTGCTTTAATCTGAAACGCAAAAACGTTTGCATAATATAACCGAAAAAGCCGAAGGCAAAGATGCCTCCGGCTACTAACTCTAACAACAAATTTTGGGAGGGGCTTTACTTCACCTCCTCCGGCAGCACCGGCATTGCGCCGTTCTGCGTGCAGACGTATGCGCTCACCTTCACGGCGCGTTCGTGAGCCTCAGCCACGGGCATTCCGGCGAGGATAGAAGCACAGAAGGTGCCTGTGAATGAGTCGCCTGCACCAACAGTGTCAGCCACCTCTACCTTCGGTGTGGGTTGGAACGACATCTCGCCACGTGTGAACACGTACGATCCGTTTACACCGCAGGTGAGCACGAGAATATCGAGGTCGTACTTGCCGAGAATGAGCCAGCACTTGTTCTCGATGTCCAAGCCCGGATAGCCGAACATTCTGCCGATGAGCACAAGCTCCTCGTCGTTGATCTTAAGAACGTTACAGCGCTTCATGCTCTCGCAGATAACATCCTTTGTGTAGAAGTCCTGGCGCAGGTTGATGTCGAATATCTTCATGCAGTCGGCAGGTGTAGCGTCGAGGAACTTGTAGATAGTCTCGCGGCTCACCACGTTGCGCTGGGCGAGCGAGCCCCAGCATACAGCCTCTGTATTCTCGGCTACAGCCTTCACCTCGTCGGTGAACGGGATGTTATCCCACGCTACGTTCTCCTTTATGTCGTATGTAGGTTTGCCCTCATCGTCGAGCTTCACCTGCACGGTGCCAGTTGGATAAGGCACGCGTGGCATGCAATACTGCAAGCCCTTCTCTTCGAGCTGCTGAATAGTCTCCTCTGCGAGCTTGTCCTCGCCGAGAGCGCTCACAGCGATTGAGTTCAAGCCGAACTGACCGGCGTGGAACGCGAAGTTAGCCGGTGCGCCACCAAGTTTCTTACCTTCAGGAAGCACGTCCCAAAGTGCCTCGCCGAGTCCTACTACATATTTCTTTTCCATTGTTTTATTGTTTTCAGTTATTGTTTTTTGAATAAGCCGAGCTAACTGAGCATTTTAAGCCTTTTTAAGGCAGCGTTTAAGCCTTCTTAAGCCTTCCTAAGCCAAAGCTAACTAAGCCGTTCTAAGCCAAGCCTTCCCAAGCCTTTTAGGCTAACTAAGCCCTCCCCGACGGGGAGGGTTGGGAGGGGCTTTAGTTCTGCTTTACTTTTGGTATATAGCTGAACAGATAGAGCACACCGATAGCCATCACAGCAGCAGCCCAAACCTGCGGATACTGCGCGTCGGCAGCCTTTGCAGCGTCGCTTGCCAAACCCATGAGGAGTGGGAACACGGTGCCGCCGAAAAGGCCCATAATCATAAGGCCCGAAACCTCGTTCTTTTTCTCAGGAGCAGAGAGCAGAGCCTGCGAGAAGACGATAGAGAACACGTTCGAGTTGCCGTAGCCTACGAGAGCGATAGCTGCCCAAAGCTCCCACTTCTCTGTGCCGAACACCAAGCCGACCATAGAGAGTGCCATCATAAGCACGATGATTGTGAAGAAGGTGCGGATATTGAGCTTGCGCATAAGGATTGAACCAGTGAAACAGCCGAGCGTACGGAACGCGAAGTAGATTGATGTGGCATACTCGAACTGGCTGAGCGAGTCGCCCGCGCCGCCCAGACGCTCGAACAAGACTTTCGGAGCAACGGCGTTAGTGCCTACGTCAATACCCACGTGGCACATGATGCCGATGAACGAGAGCAGGATGATCGGCGAACCGAGCATCTTCAGACAGTCGGCGAAGCCCGATGCCTTGCCTTCGATGGGTTCCTCCTCGATGTGTGTCATGCCGAGCCACAGCGTAGCCACCATGCCCACTACGAAGAAGAGGAGGAAGAGGATGCGCCAGCTGAGTCCGAGGATAGGAGCCGTTGTGGTAGCACCCCAAGCCGCGATGAGCGGAGCGATGAACGAAGCGATAGCCTTAACAAACTGACCGAAGGTGAGCGTCGAAGCCAAGTGTCCCTTCACGAGCATCGTCACGAGCGGATTGATGCCGGTCTGCATGATGGCGTTGCCTATGCCGAGCAGCGAGAACGAGATGTACATCAGCCAGAGCTGACTCTCCTTGGTAGGCATGAAGCTGTCGAAGAGCGGCAGGAACACAGCCAATGTTGTGATCACTACTGAGAGCAGAACGGTCTTCTTTCTACCTATCTTATTCATGAGCATACCCGTGGGCACAGAGAAGATAAGGAACCAGAAGAACACGAGCGAAGGGAAGAAGTTAGCAGCGGAGTCGGAGAGTCCGAAGTCTTCCTGCATGTTGTTTGACACCGCACCGACCAGGTCGACGAAGCCCATAGTGAAGAAGGCAATCATCACCGGGATGAGTGTCAGTTTACTTTGATTGGAATTGTTCATTGCGTATGAAACTTTTAGTTATTAGTTGAGCGTGAATTGATTTTTCTGGCGCAAAGGTACACATAAAGCCCCAAGCGGAGCGAAAATAATGTTGCATAGAGTTGTAAAAATAACATGACGCAACATATTTGCTACAGAGGAAACATTCGTGCCATTGCGCTTTACACGGCAGTTGTCGAGCTTTACACGGCAGTTGTCGGGCAGCAGTCGCATTACCGATGTGTGGTAATACGATTACCACGATGCTATAATATTGTTACCGCCAAAGCAAACAAGAAAAACCCTTAGTATAAAAAAAGCGGAAGTGTAATATCCTCCGCTTTTTTGTATTAAGGGTTTTATATTTACTCCGAATATCGGTGCCGTCTTTTAGTAGTTCTTGTTCTGCTTATACAAGCCAGGCACATAGTAGAGCTGGTTGTAAGGAATCGGGTAGAACTCGTTCTTGCCAGCCGTGTAGTGGGCATCCTTAAGATACGTAGCGTATGTCTGTCCGTCGTACACGTCGTTCTTCTCGTTTGCGAAGTAGGCGTTGAGAGTCTTTGAAGCCAATCCCCAGCGACGCAGGTCGAAGTAGCGTCCGTTCTCCATTGCAAGCTCCAGACGGCGCTCCCAGCGCAGACACTTGCGTGCCGTCTCCTTGTCCTGGAAGTAAGACTCAGGGTAGAGTGCTATTTCGCACTGATCCTTGGCGTAAGCGATGTGCTTGTCTACAGAGTTCTTCGCACGCTGGCGAATGTCGTTGATTATGGTGCGAGCCTCAGCAAGCTGGTCGGTCTCGATGAGAGCCTCTGCACGCATGAGCATCACATCGGTGAAGCGGAACACATAGTCGTTCATAGCGAACGCCTGCCATGAGCCGTTGTAGGTCTCGCCCTTTGAGCGCTGCGGCACCTCCTTCATAGAGCAGTAGTAGCCGTAAGTGTTCGGCGTGCGACTGTTAGCCTTTGTGAGCGTATACTCCTCCTCGTACTTGTACGGGAAGGTAGGCATACCCACGGTGTGGAAGAGACGCGGATCCCATTTCTGGGTGGTCGGCTTGCCGTTGACGGGATAGTCGATATGCTTGTTATAGTCGTCAAACTCGGGCAGTCCGTTCTTTGTCTTGAAGGCGTTCACGAGGTCCTGCGACGGCTTGTGGAAGTCCCATCCACACGACCACATTCCCCAAACACCGTTGAGCGTGTTGCTCCAGTTGGCGCGTCCGAAGGTGGTATTGTCGTCCTTGTAATCGGAAGTCTGCACGGCGAACACACTCTCCTTGCTGTTTTTCTCTTCGGGCAGGAAGATGTCGCCGTAGTCTTCAAGATAGCCGAAGTAGGGCGAGTTCTTCACCACGTTTGTATATTCAATCACCTTCTGCATATACTCCTTGTTGATGTGGTCGTAGCCGTTGGTTGCCTCGTAGCCGTCGCCGTAGGCAAGCGTCAGATAACACTTGGCGAGATATGCCGCAGCAGCAACGCGGTTGACGCGGTTCTGCTCTTTCTGCATCTCGGGCAGCACGTCGTAAGCCTCCTTGAAGTCTTTTATTATCTTGCCGAACAACTGCTCGTATGTAAACTCGTCGTTGCGGGTCTTCTCCTGTAGATTGTTCTTCGTTACGTTCTCGTCAATCCAAGGCACCTGGCGGAACATGGTGATGAGCTTGAAGTAGAAGTGGGCGCGTAGGAACTTCACCTCTGCCACACGCTGCTTGCATGTCTCTTCACCAAGTTCGTCATTGCCATACTGTTCAAGCGACAAGAGCGCACGGTTGCAGCGGCTCACGGCACAGTAGAGACGATACCAAAGCTCGTCAAACTCGCCTGGTGTAGAGGTCATTGTTGACCAGATTTCCATAGGATGATAGCCGGAGTCGGTAGTGCCCGAACCACCTTTCAGGCAATCGTCTGATGCCAAGTCGCCGTAAGGCCAAAGGTTGAACGGATAAGAATACCAGCAATCGCCAAGCATGGCGTATGCCGATGTTACCATATCGTCGGGGCGGCTGAAAGCCTTGTTTTTGTCAATGACACCCTTGGGCGACTCATCGAGGAAATCGCTGCATGACGTTGTGGTACCGAGCGTCAGCATTGCTGCGAATATGTATTTATATATATTTTTCATTGTTTGTGATCTTTAATACGTTTTGATTACTTTGTACTATACACCAATTATATATTAGAAGCCAACCTGAAGTCCGAATGACACTGACGAAGAGTGTGGATATGCCCAGTTGGGATTCTCCGGGTCGGAAATGGTGAAGCTGTTGCTCTTCCATGTGAAGAGATTCTGTCCTGAAACATATACACGAGCCGATGTCATGTGGAGTTTCTTCATGAGAGAGTCGCTGAAGTTGTAGCCAAGCTGCAGCGAGCGGAGCTTCATCCAGTTGCCGTGCTCAACGAAGTATGACGATGCACGTCCCTCGTCGCCTGTATTGTTGGTTGTGAGGGCAGGGATATTAGACGATGTGTTGTCTTTTGTCCATGCTCCGAGCAAGCGATTACCCTTGTTGCTTCCGGCATCGGTGATGCTCCAGAAGTCGGTCTGGAATTTCTGATTGTTATAGACATCCACACCGCAAACACCCTGGAAGAACACCGAGAGGTCGAAGTTCTTGTAGCCGAGCTGCACGTTCAGACCCCAGTTGAAGTCAGGAACGGGATTAAATATCCAAGTCTGGTCGTTGGCATCTATAGTTCCGCTCTTGTCGAGGTCGGCATATTTCAGACCGCCGACACGAGCATTAGGCTGTCCTGAAGCCTTCACTTCATCTTCGTTCTGATATAGTCCCTCTACCACGTAGCCCACGATTGAGCCATAAGGTTTCTTTGACTGAACAAGATTCTCCGTCATTGTGTGTGCATACGAACCAGTGGTTGTAGATGGCAAGTAAGTCACCTTGTTGCGGAAGAAGTCAACATTGGCAGAGACGTCGTAGCGCAGTCCATACTTGGTGGTGTGGCGATAACCCACATTAGCCTCCATACCTACGTTTCGAAGCGACGGACCGTTTGACCAGCTTGCGCCACCCTCACCCATAGAGGCAAGATAAGCAGGAGATATAAGCATATCCTTCACATCCTTGATGTATGCGTCTATTGATCCATAGAGTTCCTGGTTGAACATCATGAAGTCGGCACCTACGTTATATTGTATTGTTGTCTCCCACTTCAGATTATCATTGCCAGTCTGTGTGGCGCGGAAGCCTGACGGGAAGATGCCAGAACCTTGACGATAGAGGTCGTAGGCGGTGGATGTCACACGGTCTGCACCATAGTCGGCAACATACAGTCCGTAACGTGCCGTGTTAGAAATCTCTTGGTTACCAGTCTTACCCCATGATGCACGAAGCTTAAGATCGTCTATCCACGATGCTTTCAGGTTCTTCGAAAGACGATAGCCGAGTGTAGCAGCGGGAAAGTTGCCGTATCTGTTGTTCTTGCCAAAGCGTGAAGAGCCGTCACGACGTATTGTGAACGAAGCAAGAATGAGATCTTGCCAGTTATAGTCAACCTTTCCGAAGAACGAAGCCAGCGAATAGCCAGAGCCTATACCAGTAGCTCGCTCGATGCCCGTTGCTGCATCAGGCCACATATAGTCCTTGTCTTCAATCGCGAAAGTTTGGGCGTATGCACCCATATCTTCAACGGTCTGCTTATGAAGCTCCATACCGGCAAGTACAGTGAAGTCATGGTCGCTACCTATCTTGAAGTTATAGTTGGCAGTGTTGCTCCATGTCCAACGAACGTCGTCGTGTGCCGAGAGCGTCGTGCTCGGAATGTTGTTGTTCACGATGTCCGACTTGAATGTATGGGTCATAGAGTGGATGAACGAGTGATAATAGTCGAGACCGAAATTAGAACGCAACAAAAGACCCTTCAATGGTTTTACATCCACATAGGCATTGCCAAACACACGCCATATCTTGAGGGCATTATCACGGTTCATATACATCTCACGCAGAGGATTCTGGCGGTCGCTCATGCCTCCTACCGGTCCTGCGAATGTTGTTCCGTCTTCCTCATACACTGGTACTGTAGGCGACATCTTCAGCGCGTTCTCCATTGGTGCGCAATCCACCTGCTTTGAGTAGGTTACAGTAGCGTTTTCGCCTACACTAACTATATTGTTTATATTGTATGAAGAATTGAATCGGGCTGAGAAATTCTCGAAGTTTGTATACTTAAGTATACCATCATTCTTCTTGTATCCTGCCGAGAACAGACCTGTAAACTTGTCTGTGGCACCCGATAAAGAGAGGTCGTAGCTCTGCATAAAGCCAGTACGTGACATTTCGTCGAGCCAGTCAGTATCGGACAATCGCATTGTCTTCTTGGCATTGATATATCCATCGTATGCGCCATTAACAGTATATGTATTATAGCTGTTCGTAGCCGGATTGTATGCCTTGATGGTGCGTCCGGTGGAGGCGTTAAGGTCAAGACCGTAATTTCGTGCATAAGCCACCGGGTCTATGCCGTCGTTAAGGGCAGCTTGAGCCATCGCTGTGGCATACTCTGTGGTGTTGCAGAGCTTCATCATTGACTGTGAGTTATAGAACTGCGCAGTGAGATTTGTAGAGAAGTCTACATTGAGTTTGCTGCCCTTCTTGCCACGCTTGGTGGTGATGATGATAACACCATTAGCAGCCCGCGATCCGTAGATTGATGCTGATGCGGCATCCTTGAGCACCTGCATACTCTCAATATCGTTCATGTTGAGCGAGT
>DAVZJL010000081.1:0-7814 GCA_052272805.1 Prevotella sp.
GAATCACTACGACCCTCGCCAAGGCAAAGGCCTTGAAGATGTATGTAGAGCCGCTGATCACACGCTGCAAGGACGACAGCACAAACTCTCGTCGTGTAGTATTCAGCTACCTCCAGAACAAGTACGCTCTTAAGGAGCTTTTCAGCACTGTTGCTGAGAAGGTAGGCGACCGTCCTGGTGGCTACACACGCGTTATCAAGCTCGGCACACGTAAGGGTGACGCTGCTCAGATCGCATTCATCGAGCTCGTAGACTTCGACGAGAACATGGCTAAGACTGCTAAGGCTGGTAAGAAGACACGCCGTAGCCGCAAGTCAACTGCTGAGGCAACTGAGGCACCTGCTACAGAGGCTGTTCAGGCAGAGGAGCCGAAGGCTGAATAATCGATGCAAATCGCTTTATCTTAATATTAAGCCTGTTGACCGCAAGGTTAGCAGGCTTTTTATTTAGGTGCTACTTTCTCTGATCTGTCATAGTTCTATTAATTGAATAACATAAATCGTGAAAAAGAAATATTTTACCCCAACTATCGCTGCTCTTGAGATTGGTGCTTCGCCGATATTGGCAGGCTCTGATCCTACTCAGTCGACCAATGTTATCAACGATTCGAGCAATTCCAATGTGAAATTCAATAAGTTTCAGATGAGCGATGGTTCAAATGAAGAGATGCGTTCGCCAGAGCGTATCTATTTCGACAACTGGGATTAGTCTACGTAGTTGTAGTTAATGCTTCTTTGTTGTTTATGTTAGTGTAAGCAACTCCACGTTCCATATTTATAGATTATAATATGCGCAAAGTAATAGGAATAGGCGAGACTCTTCTCGATATTATTTTCAAAGACAACAAGCCTGTAGAGGCAGTGCCAGGCGGTTCAACGTTCAATGCCATCGTGTCGCTTGGTCGTGTGGGAGCCGATGCGCTCTTCGTCACCGAGACGGGTGATGACCATGTAGGTGCTCTTGTTCGCTCGTTTCTCTCGTCGAACAATGTCTGCACCGATTATGTGTTGGAACGTAAGGGTTGGAAGTCGCCCGTGTCATTGGCTTTCCTCGATAGCGACAACAACGCCAACTATACCTTCTACCGCGACCCTAATACCGACCCCGTCGACATCCCCTTGCCCGATATTCAGTCCGACGACATCGTGCTCTTTGGTTCGTTTTACGCCGTTAGTCCTGCCACTCGTGCACAGGTCATAGCGTTGCTTGAGCGTGCCCGCGATTGTGGCGCAATAATATATTACGATGTCAACTTCCGTCCGTCGCATCGTGGCGATGTGATGAAGGTGACCCCCAACCTCATTGAGAACCTCGAGTATGCCGATATCGTGCGTGGCTCTCGCGACGACTTCGAGGTGCTTTACAAGAAGGATTCTGCCGAGCGTGTCTACCGTGCCGAGACCTCCTTCTATTGTCCGCGACTCGTCTACACCGACGGTCCTCGTCCTGTGACAGTGTTCTCCGATGGCGGTTTCAGCAAGGAGTACGCCATGCCCCAAATACCTACTGTGAGCACTATTGGTGCTGGCGACAATTTCAACGCCGGACTAATCTGCGCCATGCTTCGCCATGATATCCGCCGTGCTGACATCGAGCGCGGTCTTACAGAAGCGGAGTGGTCGAAGCTTATTGAGAGTGCGACGGCGTTCTCAGCCGACTGCTGTGCAGGAATATACAACTATGTGTCGAAGGAGTTCGGTGCAAACCACAGTCTATAGAAGAGTAGCAGCGTTGTTGTAGTATTACTATAGCAACGCTTTTTCTATTATAAAACCCTAAAATTTAGTCATACATTGCGGTTACTCCATCTTTTTCTGTAACTTTGCATAATTGCAATCGTAAACGTAACAACAATGAATATAGCACTTATAGGCTACGGCAAGATGGGACACATGATAGAGTCTATTTGCAAGGAGCGTGGCCACAATATTGTGAGTATCATAGATGTAGATAACCAAGACGACTTTGAATCGGCTGCCTTTGCTTCTGCCGACGTAGCTATAGAGTTTACGTCGCCAACAGCTGCCTACTCCAACTATCTGCGTGCCTGGAAAGCAGGCGTGAAGGTGGTGAGTGGTTCTACGGGTTGGATGAAGGACCACGGCGACGACGTGCGCCGCGCCTGCACCGAGCAGGGCAAGACCCTTTTCTGGGCATCGAACTTCTCTATCGGAGTGGCGATCTTCTCAGCCGTAAACCGCTACCTGGCTAAGATAATGAACCAGTTCAGCCAGTACGACGTGCGCATGAGCGAGACCCACCACATACACAAGCTCGACGCTCCATCGGGCACTGCCATCACTCTCGCCGAAGAGATTATCGACGACCTCGACCGTAAGACCTCATGGGTGAAGGGCGAGCAGCACCTTGCCGACGGCACGGTAGAAGGCACCAACGATGTTGCGCCCGATCAGCTCCCCATTGAGAGCATCCGTCGCGACGAAGTGCCGGGCATACACACCATCTGCTACGACTCGGATGCCGACTCGATAACAATCACCCACGACGCCCACTCGCGCAAGGGATTCGCACTCGGTGCCGTTCTCGCTGCCGAGTACACCAAGGAGCACGATGGACTGCTTACAACAAAGGACCTCTTTAAGTTCTAAGGCATTTGGAGGGTATGGCATCCCTGCCATACCCACTGATTTGCTTCCGCACCCTTACATCCTTTAGCATAAGGCTGCGTGGGTATGGCAGGATGCCATACCCTCCTAAAGGTTTGCAATGGCTACGGCAAGAATGCCGTAGCCTCCTATAGAATACTAATCGGAGCTTAGCTCCTAACCATTCAATACAATGACCGAAAAAGAAAAGAAAGCCCTCGACCCGATGGTGCAGTGGGCTAAGTGCATTGCCGCTGTTGTGGCATATCTGCTCTTCCTCTATTGGGTGAAGAGCTGGTGGGGACTCCTCGTCCTGCCGTTCATATTCGATGTCTACATCACAAAGAAGATCAACTGGCAGTGGTGGCGCGACTCAGAGAACCGCGTCACCACTGCCATCATGCCGTGGGTCGATGCCCTTGTGTTCGCCCTCGTAGCCGTTTACTTCATCAACATCTACTTCTTCCAGAACTACGTCATCCCTTCTTCATCGCTTGAGAAGTCGCTCCTCGTAGGTGATTACCTCTTCGTGTCGAAGGTGAGCTACGGACCACGCAAACCGCAGACTCCGCTCACGCTGCCACTGACGCAGCACACGCTGCCCGTTGTCGACTGCGATTCGTACATCGAGTGGCCGCAGTGGGGCTACGAGCGCGCTAAGGGACTGGGCAAGGTGCAGCTCAACGACATCGTTGTGTTCAACTATCCGGCTGGCGACACCGTGCTCACCGCGCCCAAGTACATGGGTCGCGACTTCTACGCCATCGCCTACGGAGCCGGCGAGCAGGAGTGGGCTGAGAAGCACAACGGCGAGATACCTTACTTCGCCACAAAGCAGCAGCAGTACGACTTCTTCGCTCAGCTCTACGCTGCAGGCCGCAAGCTTATCGACCAGAACCCCTCCGAGTTCGGCACTATAAAGACACGCCCCGTCGACCGCCGCGAGAACTACGTGAAGCGCTGCGTGGGTCTGCCCGGTCAGACTCTGCAGATAAAGAACCGCATCATCTACCTCGACGGTAAGCCGAACAAGGAGCCAGACAACGTGCAGTACAGCTACCACGTGAAGCTGCGTGCGCAGCTGCCGCTCGAACTCATCGACGAGTTGGGCATCTCCAGCGAGGACATCGCTTCGCTCAACATGTACGGCTACCTGCCGCTCACCAATGCTTCCGTGAAGGCACTGCGTGCACGCAAGGACGTGGTGGAGAGTGTTACACCCGTGACCGATGCCGACAACCTGGCTGACGTATGGAGCACATATCCGCTCAATGGCAACAAGCGTTGGACACGCGACAACTACGGACCCATTTGGATTCCGAAGCGCGGTGCTACGCTCACGCTCACAATGGACAATATCGCTGTCTACGAGCGTCCGATACGCGTGTACGAGGGCAACGACCTGCAGGTGAAGAACGGAAAGATATACATCAACGGCAAGCAGACCAACAAGTACACCTTCCGCATGGACTACTACTGGATGCAGGGCGACAACCGCCACAACTCTGCCGACTCGCGCTACTGGGGCTTCGTGCCTGAAGACCACATCGTGGGCAAACCGATATTCATCTGGTGGTCAAGCGACCCCGACCATACTGGCACCGCCGGTATCCGCTGGAGCCGTCTGTTCCGCTTCGTCGACAATATCAAGTAATTCGTAGGAGGGTATGGCATCCTGCCATACCCACTCTGCCTTGTTGTTGGCATGTTGCGTGGGCGGTGTTGTGCTGCCCTTTCGAGGCGTACCACTTACGAGTTTTGCCACACCCTAATATTTTAAACCCTACAATACACAACGATTATGGCTGTAAGCAAAGTGGCGGTGCAAAAGACCTGTCTGCTCTCCTCCGCCTACTTCCCGCCCGTGCAGTGGATGCAGAAGCTTCACCGCTACGAGCGTGTCGTCGTGGAGCGTTGTGACAACTTCACAAAGCAGACCTACCGCAATCGCTGCCTCATAGCCACGGCTAACGGCGTGCAGGCACTCACCGTGCCCATCGAACGCTACGACGGCGCAAAGTGCCCCATGCGCGACATACGCATCTCCGACCACGGCGAGTGGCGCCACCTCCACTGGAACGCCATCGTGTCTGCCTACGGCGAGTCGCCGTTCTTCATGTACTACGCCGACGACCTGCGCCCGTTCTTCGAGCGCCGCTGGGACTATCTCTTCGACTTCAACATGGAGATAACCGCAAAGCTCTGCGAACTGCTCGACGTGCGCCCCAATATCAGCGTCTCCGACGAGTACATGGATGCCGCTGCCGCAGGCGCCGACGACTTCCGCGACGCTATCCGTCCGAAGCATCCGCTGCCCGACGCAGCGTTCACGCCGCGCGAGTATTATCAAGTTCACGCCCTGCGCCAGGGCTTCCAACCCAACATGTCGGCTCTCGACCTGCTCTGCAACGAGGGTCCCGAAGGAATATTCTATTTATGAAACCGAACTACATCTTTGAAACAGAAATGGAGGTTCGCGACTACGAGTGCGACATCCAGGGCATCGTGAACAATGCCAACTATCTCCACTACACCGAGCACACGCGCCATCTCTACCTCACGTCGCTCGGCGTGAGCTTCGCGCGCCTTCACGAGAAGGGTGTCGACGCCGTAGTGGCTCGCATGAACCTGCAGTACAAGACACCGTTGCGCTGCGACGATGTCTTCGTCTCAAAGCTCGGCGTGCGCAAGGAGGGCGTGCGCTACATCTTCGACCACGCCATCCACCGCAAGTCGGACGGCCGCCTCTGCTTCCTCGCCACTGTGGAACTCGTGAGCCTTATCAACGGCAAACTCGGCGTAAGCGAAGACTACGACCGCGCGTTTGGCTTCGCCTAAGGGGACACTAAGGGGGTGCACTTGTCTCCGCTCGGCTTTGCTGCTTGCCAGAGCAAGAAGTGTGCAGTTAAGGGGGTTCACTTGTCTCAAGTGCACCAACCAAGCAAGTTGATGCACCAAGCAACCGAGCAAGTGCACCGAGCAAGAAGTGTGCAGTTAAGGGGGTGCACTTGTCTCAAGTGCACCAACCGAGCAACCGACCAAGTGCACCAACCAAGCAAGAAGTGTGCAGTGTATAGTTCGGTTGGTGCAGCAGAGACTGCTGCACCCCCTGGAGCATCTGCACCGACCGCCACGAGCATCCGCATCGACCGATACGAGCATCCGCGTCGACCGATACGAGCATCCGCGTCGACCGATGCGTGATGTGAAAGTATAACATAAGGGGCTCTGTACGTGATAGTACAGAGCCCCTTTTCTGTGTTCTTAGTGCGTGGCTACACGCCCTGCACCTTATGAATCATCTCTCGTGCCTGCTCCATGATGGCCGTCAGCTCCTCCACCGTCGTGGCGCGCAGCATGGCGATGCGCGTCTGACGGAAGTCGGGTATGCCCTTGAACACCGGCGACGCCGCTATGTGGCGGCGCGTGTGCAGTATGCCGCGATACTCGTCGATGCGCTCCACGTTGATGCGCAGCTGCTCAAGCAGCAGGTCGATCTTGCGGTCTGTGGTGAGCGTAGGGTCGGCAGGACGTCCGTCGAGCACATCGCGCATCTCCTGGAAAATCCACGGACAGCCGAACGTAGCACGACCCACCATCACAGCGTCCACGCCGTAGCGGTCGAATGCGTCGCGTGCCTGCTCGGGTGTGCAGATGTCGCCGTTGCCGATTATTGGGATGTGTATGCGTGGGTTGCGCTTCACCTCGCCGATGAGTGTCCAGTCGGCATCGCCCGTGTACATCTGTGCGCGCGTTCTGCCGTGTATGGTGAGTGCCTGGATGCCGCAGTCCTGCAGCGCCTCCGCCAGGTCGCAGATGACGAGCTGGTCGTGGTTCCAACCTAAGCGCGTCTTCACCGTGACGGGCGTGTTCACCGCCTTCACCACCTCGCGCGTGATGTCTAATAGCAGCGGTATGTTCTGCAACATGCCTGCGCCAGCTCCCTTGCCAGCCACCTTCTTCACGGGGCATCCGAAGTTGATGTCAATCACGTCGGGCTTCACCTGCTCCACAATCTTCGCTGCCTCTACCATCGACTCCACGTCGCGTCCGTAGATTTGTATTCCCACGGGTCGCTCCTCGTCGCTGATGGTGAGCTTGCGCAGCGTGGCGTTCACCGAGCGCACGAGTGCCTCGGCACTCACGAACTCCGTGTACACCATCGATGCGCCGAACCGCTTGCAGAGGTGTCGGAACCCGATGTCGGTCACGTCCTCCATTGGTGCGAGGAACAGCGGTCGTTCCCCAAACTGTATGTTTCCTATATTCATATTCTTCTTTGTTTAATTTATTCTCCCACAGATTTCACAGATTCTCACAGATTGTTGGGGTGCGTTTGTCTTAATCTTCTATGATTTCACAGATTCTGTATTCTTTGTGGGACTTTCTGTATCTGTGTAAATCTGTGTAATCTGTGGGAGGTAATCTCCATTAGATAATAATCAGTGTGGCTCCTTTTCGTTGTCGGGTTAATGTCTCCCACAGATTTCACAGATTCTCACAGATTGTTATGCTGCGTCATCTTCTTTCTTTTTGATTTCACAGATTCAGTATTGACAGAATCCGTATTTTTGGTGGAATTTCCGTATCTGTGTAAATCTGTGTAATCTGTGGGAACTTTTTGCTTATGCAATTAGTGGGCGAAACTTTTTATTTAGAGTAGCCGTTTATCTTGCGGTGTATCTCATTATTTATATTGTCGGTGTTGAAATTGACGAGTATACCTAAATGCAAGTTGCATAAACGCAGGTAGGTAAGCAGTTGCTTGTGGTGCAACTCGTTGATTTCCTTTACTGATTTAAGCTCTACTATCACAGAGTCTTCGACGAGAATGTCGAGTCTAAGATTCGTTTTTAATATGGTGTCATCATAGTAGATAGGCACCTCGATTTGATTCTGTACTCTTAGTCCGTCTTTCTGCATCTGATAGCATAAGGCAGCTTCATAGACAGATTCCAATAGACCTGGGCCAAGCGTGTTATACACTTTGTATATCGCGCCCCGAATTTTATATGTAATCTCGTTTTCTGTCATTAGAAATCAGTGTGTATTTTATTTGTGCTTTAAATATCTGTGTAAATCAGTGTAATCAGTTGGAGGTAATCTCCAATAGATAATAATCTGTGTGACTCCTTTTCGTTGTCGGGTTAATGTCTCCCACAGATTTCACAGATTCTCACAGATTGTTGGGGTGCGTTTGTCTTAATC
>DAVZJL010000081.1:7914-10123 GCA_052272805.1 Prevotella sp.
CTGTATTCTTTGTGGGACTTTCTGTATCTGTGTAAATCTGTGTAATCTGTGGGAGCCCTTTTTTATTCTGTTCGCGATTCGTGGAAAATGTATTTATTTAGAGTGTAATCTGTGGGAGAATCTTCATCGTAAATCTTATTCCGTGTGAAGAAACGCGGTTACTCCTTTGTGGGCGACAGTGTTTTGCGATACTCCTCAGGGTTCTTCAGTAGTTCCACAGCCTTGGCGAACTGCTTGTCGTAGCGCAGCGAGTTCTCCAGCGCGCCGCGGTCGAAGTAGTAAGCCGCCATGATGTCGTTGGCGATGATCTGCTTCAGCTGCTCCTTGTTGTACGGATAAGCCAAGTCTTTAGCGATGTCGTGCTTCAGCTTCGCCTTCAGTGCCTCAAACTCCGGCTTCGCATCCTCGTAGTAGCCCTCGAAGCGTGCTAACTTCTCCAAGTCCTTCAGATACTTCTCACTCACCTGGTCGTACTCGAAACCACTCTTCACGACATACGCACAGAACTCCTCGTAGTCCTTATCCGATAGCTCGAACTCCGACGGTGCAGCCACCGTGCGGTGCTTCGCCATGTACTCAATCTCGTAGTTGAGCAGCAAGTCGGTAGTGTCGGCGAACTGCAGATAGTAAGCTATGTTCGGCATCGAGTCGGGGAGCACCTCGATGTCGGGCTTTATGCCGCCGCCGTCGCGCACGATGCGACCCGCTGCCGTGCGGAACTCATGCGTCAGCGAGTCAGCCACGTGCTCGCTCGCATACCCCTTGTTCGTATGCTTGTACTTGCGCGCCTGAATGCAACGACCCGATGGGATGTAGTACTTCGCCGTAGTCAGCTTCAGCTTGCCGTTGTAGGGTAGGGGCACGTTCGGCACCTGCACCAACCCCTTGCCGTATGTGCGTGTACCCATCACCACGGCGCGGTCGAGGTCCTGCAGTGCGCCCGACGTAATCTCGCTCGCGCTCGCCGTCTCCTCGTTCACGAGCACCACGATAGGCATCACCGTATCAATCGGCTCCATCGTCGTGTAGTACGTCTTGTTCGAGCTCTTCACCTTACCGCGCATCTCTAACAGCTGCTTGCCCTTCGGCACGAACATGTTCAGAATCTGCAGTGCCTCCTGCACCGAACCGCCACCGTTGGAGCGAAGGTCGAGCACCAGTCCGCGCATACCCTTCGAGCGCATCTCTACGAATGCGCGTCGCACGTCCTTCGCCGAGTTCTCGAGGAACTGGTTGTAGCTGATATAGCCGATGCCGTCGGGCTGCAAGCCGTAGTACGTAAGGTAAGGCATCTGTATAGCGCGTCGCTGCACCTTCAGCGTTAGTGTCTTGCCCGTAGCCGGTCGCTTCACCTTCAGCACCATCGTCGTACCAGCATCGCCGCGCAGACGCTCCGATACGTACGCCGTCGTCTTTCCCTCCATCGACTCGCCGTCGATGGCGAGTATGATGTCGCCCTTGCGCAAACCTGCTTCCGCAGCCGGCATACCCTCGTACGGCTTGTTTATCACTACGTTCTTGCGTGTGAAGCTGTACGAGATAATCGAGCCGATGCCCGCATACTTGCCCGTGAGCATCTGCTTGTATTCGCCCACCTTATCCTCCGGATAGTACTCCGTATATGGGTCGAGCGAGCGCAGCATCTGGTTCACGGCATCGCCCACCACCTCGTCAGCGTTCAGCGAGTCGACATATAGCAGGTCGAGGTTGCGATACACGGCGTTGAACACGTCCAAGTTCTTCGCCACGCGGTAGTTATGGTCGCTGCTGTTCTGCGCTACGGCGAGCATAGGCAGGAGCATCAGTGCGATAGTTATGATTTTTCGCATTTCTTTATGTTTTTGAGTTTGTTATTATTCAGACTACAAAAGTACAACATTAACGTCAAATACATATAAATAATGTGGAGTTTTTGCACCTTCGCTTACTATCTGCGCTCATAAAACGTCAGCGTTTATAAAAAAATAACGCAATAGACACAAAAAAGTGCCGAAAAGTTTTTGTGTTACGGAAAAACTTATTACCTTTGCATTCGCAATCAGACAACAAGCCAAGTTGTCGTAAGAAAATGCTTCAATAGCTCAGTTGGTTAGAGCACCTGACTGTTAATCAGGGGGTCGTTGGTTCAAGTCCATCTTGAAGCGCAAACATCGGATTGCTTCAATAGCTCAGTTGGTTAGAGCACCTGACTGTTAATCAGGGGGTCGTT
>DAVZJL010000082.1:0-8923 GCA_052272805.1 Prevotella sp.
GGTATGGGCATCTTGCCCATACCACGCACCCACAAAATTATATCTTTAAAAAGTAAAAAGGTAAAAAAGTAAAAAAGTAAAAAGGATAAGCCACTTTAGGCATCCTAAGCCCTCCCCAACGGGGAGGGTTGGGAGGGGTTCCTTTTTACTCTTTTACTTTTTTACTTTTTTACTTTTCTAATATTCGTCCACAGCGAGTGTCTTTCTGTACTTGTTCAGCTCGCGCTTCAACTGCTTCGTAATCTTTTCCGTGCCCGGCTTGCCGAAGATGTTGTTCTGCTCGTGCGGGTCAGCCTGCAGGTCGTAGAGCTCGCAGTAGTCTACAGCCTCATCCTTCGGTTCGAAGTAGCCGATTGATTCCAATCCCTTCATCGTGCCATACTCGCGTGTACCCGGTACGCCCTGATACTTGTTCTCCGGCACAGCGTCGAGACCGCCCTTGCCGTAGAAATGTATGAGCTTGTAGCGGTCGGTGCGCACACCGTCGTGCTTGCGCACCATGTGGTACGTCGGATAGTCGTAGTAGTGGTAGTAGATGCTCTGACGCCAATTCTTCACGTTGTCGCCGTTGGCGAGTACCGGCACGAGCGAACGGCCCGGCATGTCCTTCGGCTGCTGAACGCCGGCAAGAGCGAGGAACGTAGGCGCATAGTCGATGTTCTGCACAAGGCGGTTGCATACAGAGCCGGGCTTGGTGTGACCCGGGTAGCTCACGATGAGCGGAGTGCGTAGCGACTCCTCGTACATGAAGCGCTTGTCGAACCAGCCGTGTTCACCCATGTAGAAGCCCTGGTCGGAGGTGTAGACAATCATCGTATTGTCGGTGAGTCCGTTCTTGTCGAGATAGTCGAGCACGCGACCCACGCTCTCGTCAACACTTGCTATCACAGACATATAGTCGCGTATGTACACCTGATACTTCCAGTTGTCGAGGTCCTTGCCCTTGAGCTGCGCCTCGAGCAGACGACGGTTGCGCGGGAAGTAGTAGCGTCCCCAAGCCGAACGCTGTTTAGGAGTCATGCGGTTTATCTCGCCCATTAGAGCGTTGTACGAATCCTGACTGTCGGGGTTGTTGAGGTCGAGCATTTCCGGCACTTTGAAGTCCTGCTCCCAACGCATGTCGCGCGTGACGGACATCTTCTGCGTGCGAACGGCAGAGCCGCGCGTAGCATAGTCGTCGTAGAAGTTCTCCGGCATCGGGAACTCAACGTCGTCGTACATACCGAGATATTTCAAGTTTGCCTGCCAGTTGCGATGCGGTGCCTTATGGTGCAGAAGCAGACAGAACGGTTTCGACGGGTCGCGGTGCTCGATGAAGTCGAGAGCGTGGTCGGTGGTGAGGTCTGTAGAGTAGCCCTCCTCCACGACGAACTCGTTGTTGGTGTCGGTGCCACGATACTGCGGATTCCAGTACTGTCCCTGGTCGTTATACACATGATAGTAGTCGAAGCCTTTAGGGTCGCAACCCATGTGCCACTTGCCCACAACGGCTGTCTGATAGCCCGCCTCCTGCAGCAGTTCGGTGAAGAACGTGCACGAGGTGTCGATGCCCTCGCCCAACTGACGCTGTCCGTTCTGATGACTGTACTGACCGGTCATAAGGCAGGCGCGCGACGGCGTAGAGAGCGAGTTCTCGACGAAGGCGCGGTCGAAGCGCATACCACGCTCGGCGAGACGGTCGATATTCGGGGTTGGTGCGAGTTTTGAGAGTGCGCTGCCGTATGCGCTTATGCACTGGTAGGCATGGTCGTCGCACATGATGTAAACAATGTTAGGGTGTTGCTGAGCCTTCTGCTGCTGAGCATAAGCTGCCGTTACGCAGGAGAGGGCTGCAAGAGAAATAATAGATTTGCTATTCATTGTTTTTATTTATGTAGATTGTTTTTTCTTGGAGAGTGGTCTTATGGGGAGTATTTAAGCCGAACTTTAGGGAGCGTTTAAGCCGAACTTTAGGGAGCGTTTAAGCCGGTTTTGGGGAAGCGTTTAAGCCGAACTAAGCCTCTTTAAGCCTTTCTAAGCCTTGTGGAAATAAGCCTTTCTAAGCCTCTTTAAGCCTTTCTAAGCCTTTGCTAATTCAAAATTGAACAATTCCTCATCGGCATAGCCGACAATTCAACATTCAACACTCAACACTCAACATTCATAAGGTATTTAGCGAAGATGCGTGCTGCGCTCTCCACCTTAGCCGCACACGGGCGTGTCTTATAATATTCTGCTGTGCGTGGCGAGGCTACGTAGCTCGACTGTGCCTTCTCATAACCTTTCAGTCCGAGCAATTCGGCACAGATAAGCGATCCGTTCTGCGCTTTCGACTCGTTGAGCAGCTCCTGCACCACCTTATAGCACATCGACTTGCCCTTGCGATCGGCGCCGTCAGTCTGTCCGCAGTCCAATCCGGTGAGGATAACGATGCCCGAAACGGCACCGCACATCATGCGCATACGCCCTACTCCGCCGCCGAAGCCTGCCGCAATGCGCTTTGCCATTGTGTCGTCGAGGTTATACAAGTCGGCAAAGGCAGCCACAACCGACTGGCAGCAGCCGTAGCCCTGCATGAAGTTGTCTACCGCACGCTGCACACGTGCCTCAAGTTCGGGAGTAAGCAGTAGTTTGTCTGTTGATTTGTCCATATAGCTTAGGTTTTAATATATTTAGGAGAAGGGTGTGTCAAAGTTTCAAAGACACAACCTTCTCCTACTGATTACTTTAGTGGTTCAACGTGAATGTTTATGTGCGTGCGCTCGCCGAAGTGGCTACGCAGCTTGCGCTCAATGTTTGTAGCGTGGGCGTGCGACTCGTTGAGCGAGATATCGCCCGGCATACGCAGGTGCATCTCTATAGCGATGTGGTCGCCTATGCGGCGCGTACAGAGATGGTGAATGCCGCTAACCTCAGGCTCGCTGTACACAATCTCTTCTATCTGATGCTCCTCTTCGTCGGGCAGACTCTTCTCAAGCAGTTCGTCGAGCGCACCGCTCACGAGCATGGCTGCCGTGCGTATGATGAAGATGCTCACCACAACGGCGGCTATCGGGTCGAGCACAGCCCAATCTTTTCCGAGAAAGATGGCTCCGCCGATGCCTACAGCAGTGCCTATTGAGGAGAGAGCGTCGCTGCGATGGTGCCAAGCGTTGGCAACTACAGCCTGCGACTGCACCTCCTTGCCCACTTTCGCCGTGAAGCGGTAGGTCCACTCCTTCATAACTATACTGAAGAGTGCCGCCCACAAGGCAACGATGCCCGGTTGTTCAATCGGAGCACCGTTGAATGCTGCCCACGTGCGGTAGGAGCCATTATATAATATGTATAGTCCGACACAGAGCAACGCCACACCAATAAGGGACGTGGCAAGCGTTTCGTACTTGCCATGACCATAGTCGTAATCCTTGTCCTCGGGCTTTGAGCTTATCTTCACGAACAACAGCACTACGATGTCTGTCAAGAAGTCGGACAAGGAGTGCACGGCATCGGCTATCATAGCTGCCGAACCGCCTAAGATGCCTGCCATGAATTTGAACACCAACAGCACCACGTTGACCACGCTGCCCATGAGCGTGACGAAGTAGATGCGGTGCTCTCTGTCTTTTGTTTCCATATAGGTTTAGAACTCACTTGTAAAGTGGAACTTGATGTGCTTGAAGTCCTGCTGTGCCATCGAGAGCACGTAGCCAGAGTCGGCAAGGAACACATCGCGACCGTCGCGATCCTTCGCCATATACTGATACTTGCGCTTCTTGAACTGGTCAAGTTCTTCGGCGTCGTCGCTCTCTATCCAGCACGCCTTGTGCAGATGAACCGGTTCCCAACGACACTTGGCGTTGTACTCGTTCTCAAGACGATACTGAATGACCTCGAACTGAAGCTGACCAACGGTGCCTATAATCTTGCGACCGTTGAACTGGTTGACGAACAACTGTGCCACACCTTCGTCCATGAGCTGGTTGATGCCCTTCTCGAGCTGCTTTGCCTTCATCGGGTCGTCGTTCTCGATGTACTTGAACATCTCCGGTGAGAACGAGGGCAGTCCGCGGAAGTGGAGCTTCTCGCCGTCGGTGAGCGTGTCGCCAATCTTGAAGATGCCGTTATCGGGCAGACCTACGATGTCGCCCGGCCAAGCCTCGTTGATGGTGCTCTTGCGCTGAGCCATGAACTGCGTTGGCGAAGAGAAGCGCAAAGTCTTGTTCTGACGCACATGCAGATAGGGCTTGTTGCGCTCGAACTTGCCGCTGCACACCTTGCAGAAGGCGATACATGAGCGGTGGTTGGGGTCGATGTTGGCTGTAATCTTGAAGATGAAGCCCGTGAACTTCGGCTCCTCAGGGTCTACCATGCGTTCCTCTGCCTTTGTGGGGCGTGGCGACGGGGCTATCTTGACGAAGCAGTTGAGCAGCTCCTGCACACCGAAATTGTTGAGAGCCGAACCAAAGAATACCGGTGCCACCTCTGCCGAGCGGTATGTCTCTACGTCGAACTTAGGATATACGCCGTCGATGAGTTCGAGGTCGTCGCGCAACTGCTGCGCATCCTGCTCGCCAATCTGTGCGTCGAGTTCTGGCGAGTGTACATCGACCTCCACCTTCTCCGTCACGCGCTGCTTGTCGGGCTTGAAGAGGTCGAGCTTCTGCTCGAAGATGTTGTACACGCCCTTAAACTTGGCACCGATATTGATAGGCCATGAGAGCGGGCGCACGCTAATCTGCAACTCCTCCTCCAACTCGTCGAGCAAGTCGAACGGGTCGCGACCCTCGCGGTCCATCTTGTTGATGAAGATGATAACCGGAGTGTTGCGCATACGGCACACCTCCATGAGCTTGCGTGTCTGTGTCTCCACACCTTTCGCTCCGTCGACCACGATAATGGCAGAGTCGACAGCTGTAAGCGTGCGGTAGGTATCCTCGCAGAAGTCCTGGTGACCCGGAGTGTCGAGGATGTTCACTTTGTAGCCTTCGTAGTCGAACTCCATAACTGATGTTGACACCGAGATACCGCGCTGCTTCTCAATCTCCATCCAGTCGGACGTAGCACTCTTGCGTATCTTGTTGTTTTTTACTGCACCTGCCACCTGAATCTGTCCACCGAAGAGAAGGAACTTCTCGGTGAGCGTTGTCTTACCGGCATCAGGGTGTGATATGATGGCGAAAGTTCGCCTGCGTTCTATTTCTTGATTCATACTTTTCTTTAATTGGGGATTGGGATAGGATAAGCCGAACTAAGCCTTCTTAGGCCTCTTTAAGCCGAGGAGCCGACTTTTTACTTTTTTACCTTTTTACTTTTAAATCTCCTCGTCGTCAAACTTGAGACCCTCAGTCTTGTCCTTGATGTGATAGTCGCTGAGCATACCGAGGAAGGTTGAAATCTCCTTGATGGCGTGCTCCGTGTCGGGGCTTATCGTCTTGTGCTGCAGGCGCAGCATCATTGTGCCGTATAGCGCATTGAGGCAGGTCTCCACCTCGTTCACGTCCTTGTCGCCCTTGTTGCGCAGCTCCACGATGAACGGCAACACACGATAGTACTCGGCGTTGTAAAATGGGAAGCGCGAACTTTGCAGTAGCTGGTTGTGCAGGTCGTTCATATCCTTCACTACAATCTGGTTGATGGCGAGATGGCCACCCTCGCGTTTACCTTCCGAGTTCATCATAGTGATGAGAGCACCATACCAGTCGACCATTTCCGCACGCTGCTCGTCGGTATAGTCGGCGAAGCGCGCGATGTACTCGTTTTTGATGCGCGACAGCTGGCAGCCATAGGCGCGGATAATATCCTCCACCTGCCACATATAGAGCACGAACTCCGCCGTGCTCTTCTTTCTTAATTCTTGAGAAATAAACATAATTATCTTATTCTTTTTAGGCCTCGTTCAGGCAGCGTCTAAGCCGAACTTAAAGGCAGCGTCTAAGCCGAACTTAAAGGCAGCGTCTAAGCCGAACTAAGCCTTCTTAGGCCTCTTTAAGCCGAGGAGTTGGCTTTTTACCTTTTTACTCTTTTACCTTTTTACTCTTTTACCTTTTTACTCTTTTACCTTTTTACTTTTTTACTTTTTTACTTTTAATACGGCAGTGTGTACAGATTGAACACTGTGCCCAGAAGCATAATCAGCGAGAAGATGACCACAATGCAGCCCACCACACGATTGATGATGAGGATGCCGCTCTGGTCGAACTTGCCGCGCACCTTGTCTACGAGCCACGACAGACCGAACCACCACAGCATGGCACCGAGCACAATGCTCGCATAGCCTATCGACATCTCCAACGGACGCTTCGGCACCACAAAGGCAAACTGAGCAAAGAGAAAGATGAAGAGGAAGATGATAAGCGGATTGGAGAGTGTCACCAAGAACGCCGTGAAGCAGTTGTGCATCAGCGTGCCCTTCTGTGGCTTGGCACTCTTGTGGATATTCTTCGTCGGGTTCGAACGGTAGCAGTAAATGCCGAAAAGCAACAGTACGATGCTACCGCTTATCTGAAGCATGAAGCGCGTGCGCTCGTTGCTCACAAAATCCATGACGAAACTCATACCGACACCCGTAAACAACGCATATATGAAGTCGCTGATACAAGCACCGATACCCGTAACAAAACCATACCAGCGACCTTTATTCAGAGTTCGTTGTATGCAAAGCACCCCCACCGGACCCATCGGAGCCGATGCCATGATGCCAATCAGTATTCCGTGGAATACAAAGTCTAAAATATCTAATTGAATTGGAAAGTGCATAACAATTGCAAAATTGCGAATTTTATGCGATATAGGCAAATTTTAGTGTTAAAACTTTGTGCGATTAAGACATTTTTAATACCTTTGCCCATAGACAAAACACCCGTTTACTTGTTAACCCGTCAACTTGCTTACGAGCAACTCGTCAACTCGTCAACTTGTTAACTCGTCAACTTGTTAACTCGTCAACTTGTCAACTTGTCAACTATTCTATTAATTTACTAAATAAAACAAAAAAATGACAGAAGATTTATTGAAACCGTATGTAATCGGTTTGGACCTCGGAGGAACCAACTCTGTGTTTGGTATCGTTGACAGCCGTGGTGAAATCAAAGCTACCACAGCTATCAAGACCCAGGGATATGGCAACAACGTTCAGGCTTACGTAGATGCAGCTGTAGAGGCTCTGCAAATCATCATCGACCAGGTAGGCGGCATCAACAAGATTAAGGCTATGGGTATCGGCGCTCCTAACGGCAACTACTACAACGGCACCATCGAGTTCGCTCCGAATCTTGAGTGGGGACGCGACGGCGTAGTGCCTTTGGCTAAGCTCTTCAGCGACAAACTCGGCATTCCAGTAGCACTCACCAACGACGCTAACGCAGCAGCCATCGGCGAGATGACCTACGGTGTAGCTCGCGGCATGAAGAACTTCATCGTCATCACTCTCGGCACAGGTGTCGGCTCTGGCATCGTAGTGAACGGACAGCTCGTTTACGGTTGCGATGGTTTCGCCGGCGAGCTCGGTCACGTTATCGTGAAGGAAAACGGACGCGACTGCGGATGCGGACGCAAGGGCTGCCTCGAAACCTACTGCTCGGCTACTGGCGTAGCACGCTCAGCACGCGAGTTCCTCGCTAACAGCGACGAGCCGTCACTCCTCCGCGAACTCGACCCAGAGAAGATTACTTCTTACGACGTGTCTATGGCTGCTGCCAAGGGCGACAAGATTGCTCTTGACATCTACGAGTTCACTGGCCGTCTGCTCGGCGAGTCATGCGCCAACTTCGCAGCCTTCTCTTCACCAGAAGCATTCATCTTCTTCGGTGGTCTGACAAAGGCAGGTGCTCTGCTCATGGACCCGATTAAGAAGGCATACGACGAGAACGTGCTCAACATCTACAAGGGCAAGGCTAAGTTCCTCGTAAGTGCTCTCGAAGGCTCTTCAGCAGCCGTGCTCGGTGCATCAGCAGTAGGCTGGGACATCCAGTAGTAACCTCAGGGGGTGCACTTGTCTCAAGTGCACCAACAACAAACACAGTCCTATAAAGACAAAGTGCAACCATGCACAAAGCCTTTATAGGACTTTTTTCGTATTCAAAAGACCCTGAAAGCGATTTTTGTGTTCTAAAATTTGGCGATTTGGCACATTCATATTATTTTTGCATTTACATAATCGTTTAACCAAAATCTATTAATCCACCCCCAAATATGTACGCAATCATCATCAACGCCATAGCCATCATCATAGGCAGTGCCATCGGAGCCTTGTTTCAGCGAGGCATCAGCGAGAAATATGTCAACGTCCTCAACACCGCAATGGGACTTTGTGCCATCACCTTAGGTGCGAATGTTGCGATGGAAAGTATGCAGAAGTCAGAATATCCCGTGCTCTTCATCTTCTGCCTGTCGATTGGCGGACTCATCGGCACACTTCTCAAAATGGATCAACACATGGATCGCGCCACACGTAGCATCTCAGGCAGCAACCTTGCCGAAGGCATCACCACCGCCATTCTACTCTGCTGCGTCGGCACACTCGCCATGATGGGTCCCGTGATGAGCGCACTCTACGACGACAACACCTATCTAATGACTGCCGCCACGCTCAACTTCGTCACCGTTCTGGTGCTCGCTTCGTCGTACGGCTTCGGCATCGCGCTCACGGGCATCGCCGTGTTCGTATGGATGTCGTCAATCTACGGCATAGCACTGCTCTCGCAGTCGCTCATCTCCCACGAACTTATCACCGAAGTGTCGCTCGTCGGCGGCATACTCATCACCGCTTCCGGCTTAGGCATACTGCACATCAAAGACTGCAAGACCATCAATCTGCTTCCAGCCCTCTTCATGCCTATGTTTTTCTTCGCACTGCGCGCCCTTTGCGCCCAGTTAGGCATCAATTTCTAAAGCATACGACGCATATAAGGCTCACCCGATAAACCCAGGGGGAAATTTCTTTGATTCTATAGAAAATTTATAC
>DAVZJL010000083.1:0-8871 GCA_052272805.1 Prevotella sp.
TCGTGCTCCGTCCGCCGCCCGATCGGGTGGCGGACGGAATCTGATCGGGCGGGACGGAATCTGATCGGGTGGCGGACGGAATCCGATTGGGTGGCGTACGGAATCCGATTGGGCGGCGGACGGAATCTGATTGGGTGGCGGACGGAGAACGATGACAAAACGCGAATAAATGCTACTTCGTTTCTTCGTCAACGCCTAATCCGAACAGCGCGAAATCGCCACGCAAGGGGTCGTCGGGGAACACTTCGAGCATAGCGTCGGTGAGTCGGCGTGCGGTAGACATCGACGCAGTGCGGCTCTTTAGCAATCCGAGTCGCAGTGCTTCCTGCACCACATGTGTGTCGAGCGGCATGATTAGTGTACGTCGGTCGATGATGTCAGCCCACAAACCGAGGTCGACGGGCGAGTCGGTGCGCACCATCCAGCGCAGGAACATGCACACACGCTTACATGCCGACTGTGTGTTGCGTGGCACAATGGTGCTTGCGTTGTGCTCTGCGAAGTAGCGACAGATGGCGCTCACAGCCTCAATACCCGTAGTGGCATGGCGACGCACGTACTCCTTCATGCTACCGTGCTCGCAGAGCATACTCTCGTAGGCAGCTATCAGGCGGTGCATATCGCCGAACTTATAGAGGCGATAGTAGCACTCTGCGGTGTCGGGTATGTCACTGCGCCATGCACCGAAGCGCACCCAGCGATCTACATCGCCATGCGCTGAGTCGATAATGAATTGTATCTTGGGGAAGAACTGCTTGCGCGAACCGTAGCTAAGGCACGATGCGAGAAAAGCTGTCGCCTCTCGATTGGCATCGCCCTGAACGCTGTGCATGAACGAGCTGGGGTCGGCGGGCAGAAAAGCAGCCGTCTCGTACTTCGCCGCAAGTTCTGCGATGAGTTGTCTGGTGTTTTGTTCCATATATATAGTTGTTAATACGATTTCTGTTTTGGCGTTATTGTGTGAGTATAATAAATAATTTAAGTTTCGCAAGCGGAAGTAGTTAAGAAGTTAAGGAGTTGTCGCGCCCTACGGTCGCTAAGGAGTTAAGCCATTAGTTTTTTTTGCTTGATATAGCATTATAAGCATTTGGCTTAACTTCTTAACTCCTTTAACTTCTGAATTCTCTGAACTTGCGAAAGTTCAGTAAATAAAAAAAGCGACAGCCTTCACAGGCGACCGCTTCAAATCTTCAATAGGTATTAGTCTTTTTTTAAGGTAAAAAGATTGTTTTCAGGATAACTTCTGCAAAGATATTATATTTTTCACGTTTAGCAAACTTTTTGGACATTTATTTTTCGGAAATTTTATTTAAATCTTCACTTATCGTGCTGCACAATAAGTGAAGATTAAGCGATGTGAAGTGTTAATGTTTTGTCAAAAGGTTGAGATAAATCAACTTTTTAAAGCGTTTTGTACAGAAACGCTTGCTTTTGCTTTAAAAATGCTAACTTTGCAGCCGAAAGTAGATAAAACGACAGATACTATGAACGCATTAGAAACAGTAGAGCGTCTGAAACAACGCTTCCCCAACGAGCCTGAATACATCCAGGCAGTGAGCCAGGTACTCGGTACAATTGAAGAAGAGTACAACCGTCACCCCGAGTTCGACCGTGCAAACCTAATAGAGCGTCTTTGCATACCCGATCGTATCATTTCGTTCCGTGTGACGTGGGTTGACGACAAGGGCAATGTGCAGACCAATATGGGCTATCGTGTGCAACATAATAACGCCATAGGTCCGTATAAGGGTGGCATTCGTTTCCACGCTTCGGTCAATCCGTCTATCTTGAAGTTTCTTGCTTTCGAGCAGACATTCAAAAATTCGCTCACCACGCTACCAATGGGTGGTGCAAAGGGCGGCTCCGACTTCTCGCCGCGAGGCAAGAGCAATGCTGAGGTAATGCGTTTTTGCCAGGCGTTTATGAACGAACTGTTCCGCCACATCGGTCCGGACGAGGATGTTCCGGCAGGCGACATAGGTGTAGGCGGTCGTGAGGTGGGCTATATGTTCGGACAGTACAAGAAGCTCACGCACACCTTCGTAGGCGTGCTTACTGGCAAGGGTCAGGAGTTCGGCGGTTCGCTCATCCGTCCAGAGGCTACCGGCTATGGCAATGTCTACTTCCTTGAGAATATGCTGAAGACACGCGGCATCGACCTAAAGGGCAAGCGTGTGCTCGTCAGCGGTTCGGGCAATGTGGCTCAGTACACCGTTGAGAAGCTCATTCAGCTCGGAGCAGTGCCCGTGACACTTTCCGACTCAGATGGTTATATCTACGACCCGGATGGTATCGACGCAGAGAAGCTCGCCTACGTGAAGGAACTGAAGAACGTGGAGCGTGGACGTATCAGAGAGTATGCCGAGGAATACGGCGTGAAGTACGTAGCCGGTGCGCGTCCGTGGAGCGAGAAAGCCGACATTGCTCTGCCCTCAGCTACACAGAATGAGATTGACGGCGACGATGCCCGCACACTGGTTGCTAACGGCGTGTTCGCAGTGAGCGAGGGTGCCAATATGCCTTCTACGCCAGAGGCTATAAAAGTGTTCCAAGAGGCAGGTCTGCTCTACGCTCCTGGCAAGGCGGCAAACGCAGGTGGCGTAGCTGTGTCGGGTCTTGAGATGAGTCAGAACTCGGAGCGTCTGCGCTGGTCAAGCGAAGAAGTGGATGCAAAGCTGCATAGCATAATGAACGAAATTCACGCTGAATGCGTGAAGTACGGCACACAGACCGACGGTTATGTCAACTATGTGCGTGGCGCAAACGTTGCGGGCTTCCTCAAGGTGGCTAAGGCAATGATGGCGCAGGGCGTAGTATAGTTAAAGATTGTGCGTTCTGCCTACGGTCATCACGCTAATCTTCACATCCTCAGCCTCTGCAAGAACGTTCGCACAGGCTGAGATGGTGGCACCGGTAGTGATGATGTCGTCGACAAGCAGAACGTGCTTACCCTCGATTGCATCAGGGCGGAGTAGGGTGAAAGCGTTTTCCACGTTCTTAGCGCGGTCGGCATGAGCCAGTTTGGTCTGACTCATGGTGTATCGCGACCTCTCTACAATATTGTTGCAAACCTTAATATTTGATATATCACCAATGCCGCGTGCGATTTCATGGCTCTGATTGTAGCCACGTTCTCGCTCGCGGCGTTTGTGTATAGGTAGCGGAACTATTATGTCAATGTCGTCGAACAGTGCGTATGGCATAAACGAGTTCGCCATGTACGCTCCAAGCCATTCGCCTATGTCGGGCTGACTGCCGTACTTAAGTTTGTACATAAGCAGTGCGCAGAACGATTCCGGATAGTAGTATGTCAGCGCAGTGGCACGTTCGACGGGCATACGCCCCCATAGCAGACGTGCCGTGTTGTTGTCGTAAGGCGACAGATAGTCGTCGGTGAGGGGCAGCTTGCGCGAGCAAGCAAGGCATAGCGTCTGCTCATCCTCCGCAAGACGACAACCACACAGCTTGCATTGGCGTGGCATAAACGTGTCTAACCACATTATCGTGTCTTTTTGATGAATGTTCCGAGGCGGTGGCTCACGCCCTTCTTGTTGAGCGAACGCAGGGTGTAAATGCCGTCGGGCAGGGTCTTGATGCTTATGATGCTTGCGCCGCGTTGGTAAGGGCGCACGGCTATGGCGCAACCTTGCAGCGATTCGATGAGCAGATACTCGGTGTCGGACAACTGTGCAGCCGCTGCAACCTCCGTCGTCATCTCCACTACAGAGCCGTCGCAGGCAAGCAGAGTTTTGCTAAACGCAACACTCGTGTTGTCATTCTGCGGGTCGGCGGTAGTTTCTTGCAGTGCTTCGCTCTCGTTGCCATAGCGGTCGACAGCACAGACGGCATAGTGAAGTTGTGGATTGCGTGGCACAAGCAGCTGGCGACTCTGTCTGCGCATCGCTATCAAGTTGCGTGCGTCGGCGGTATTTACAGGACACTCGTGCGAGGCATACACGTTGAAAAGCATCATCGTGGTGTCTGCAGTGGTATGTTGCCATGAGAGTAGGGTGGTGTTGTCGGTGCGGTCGGTGTGACGAAGAGCGAAAGCACTCTGCGGGCGCTCTGTCGACTGCCATGTCATAGGCGGAACAAGCGACGGATACGGGCAAAGCTCGTTCTTCGCAAAGCGGTAGATGCCCTTTGTGTCATCGGTGAAGAACTTTGAGCGGAAGTAGGCGTGCCCCATATTGTTGTTGCGCAGGAAGCCCAACTCGCGCGTGATGTCGCTCAAGGGCCAGTTCTTTTCGCGTGGCGACATGAAGTAGATGCCCAGTCCGGGCACCACAATGCGTCCGTGGCTCCGTTCCTTCCAATCGAGTGCGAAAGGGAAGAAGTTGGAGTCGCGGAAATACATCATAGGGAACAGTTCGTCCATAAGTCCGTCGCGTAGCCACGCCACCGCATCCTGGCATACCGTCTCGTAAGCATTCCAGCCGTGGCTCCAATAGCGTTTCGTGTTGTTGTACTTACCTATTGGCGAGCAGCTCATCTTCACCCACGGCTTCAGACTCTTCACCTGTTTTGAGATAGTGCGCACGATGCGTGTTATATTCTTGCGTCCTTCGTCGTGCGACATCGTCTTCAGCTTCGGCAGTTCTTCCGGATAGCGTATGTAGTCGAGGTGTATGCCGTCTATATCGTAACGTCGTGTCACCTCGGCGCAGATGCTGGCGAGGTAGTCAGCAGTCTGTTGTGTCTCCGGATTCATGTATCCGTAGCCCTTAATCTTTATTATGTTGCGCGCCATCTTATTGCGCAGCTGCTTGCAGCCTAAACCGTCCCACTTGCCTACGGGCATTGTAACAATCCAGGCGTGCAACTCCATGCCACGACTGTGGCACTCGTCGATGGCAAACTGCAAGGCATCGTAGCCTGGCGATACGCCTGGCTTGCCCGAGAGACAGCCGTCCCACGGTTCGATAGTAGACGGATAAATCACCGTTCCGCGCACACGGGTCTGTAGTAGCACGGTGTTTATACCGGCTCCTTGCAGCTGGTTGAGTATGCGGCGCAATTCGTTCTTCTGCTTCTCTATTGATGTGGCTGTCTGAGCGTAGGAGTGAGGCCAGTCGATACCGCCGATAGTGGTAAGCCATACCGCGCGTACCTCATGCTTAGGAGCAATACGGTCGTGGTTGAACGAATTGGAAGTGCGAGCAGAGGTAGCCAACGAGCAAATGAAAAGCAATAAAAGTATATAAAAATGTCGCATTATTTGTTTCTAATTTCGTATTAATACGCCACAAAGGTAATTATATTTTTCTGTTTGTCAAATATATTATGTACTTTTGCATTATAAATACTCTACTTATGAAAAAGAAATTATTTACAATAGCCTTGGCGCTCTTCACAACATTGGGAGCCCATGCACAGTTTGAAAAGGATAAGGCTTACGTTGGCGCATCACTCTCGGGTATCGACCTCAGTTACAACGGAGCAAAGAAGCTGAACCTCGGTGTGCAAGCCAACGCAGGATATTTCCTTGTTGACAATTGGATGCTCATGGGCGAACTCGGCTGCGACATCTCTTCGAGAGACGACGTAGATAGCAAGTTTAAACTTGGCGTTGGCGGTCGCTACTACATTGAGCAGAACGGCCTGTTCGTAGGTGTTAACGCAAAGTACGTGCATGGAGGCAAGAACTACAACGACTTTGTGCCTGGCGTAGAGCTCGGTTGGGCTTACTTCCTCAACGGAAACGTAACTATTGAGCCTTCTGTCTACTACGACCAGTCGTTCAAGAGCCATAAAGACTTCTCTACTATAGGTCTGCGTCTTGGCATCGGCATTTATCTCTTTAAGAAGTAATGGAGAACACTTATCCGTCACAACTGCTCGAAAAGGCAGTGTGCGAGTTCTCGAAGTTGCCTGGCATAGGTCGCAAGACAGCCCTGCGGCTTGTGCTCGATTTGCTGCGTCGCACAGAAGATGAAGTTGACGGTTTCGCCTCCGCAGTCACACGGCTGCGCAAGGAGGTGAAGCATTGTCGCGTATGTCATAACATAAGCGATACAGACGTATGTCCGATATGCTCAGATCGTCGTCGCGACACCACGTCGATTTGCGTCGTGGAGAACATTCGCGACGTTATGGCGGTGGAGAACACGCAGCAGTATAACGGACTCTATCATGTGCTCGGTGGTATAATATCGCCGATGGACGGGGTAGGACCGAGCGACATAGAGGTCGATTCGCTTGTAGAGCGTGTCGCGGCAGGCGGAGTGAAGGAGGTGATATTGGCACTCAGTTCCACCATGGAGGGCGATACAACCAACTTCTATATATCGCGTAAACTCGCAGCCTACGATGTTGTGATAAGCGTCATCGCCCGCGGCATCTCCGTTGGTGACGAACTGGAATACACCGATGAGGTGACGCTCGGCAGAGCAATATTGAATCGTACAACAATGACTAACAAACAATGAGACGAACATATAAAGTGCTGAACGCAATATTCATAGCTTCGTTGTGCATATCAGCGACGATGGTATTGCTTTTTGAGACCGACATACTGCCCGACGGCATCTATCACACCGCAACCGGTGCGTCGGAGTTCGTGTGGGCTACCGTCATGGAGTTGCTCACCATCTGCATCATCCCCGTAGCATTGCGTCTTTTCCGCTTTCGCCACATTGCCGAGCGTCTCGTCTCGGCTGAGGCTCTGCTAAACTGGGGAGCACTTCGCCTGCTGATGCTCTGCGTGCCGATGGTGCTCAACACCTTATTGTATTATATGTATATGAACGTTGCGTTTGGCTACATGGGCATAATTCTGTTCCTATGCCTCTTCTTTATCATGCCGACACGAGCAAGATGCGAGTCGGAAGTGGTGAAGCGCGATGTTGAACACAAAAAATAAGAACAGTATTGAAACTATCAGTCATTATAGTCAGCTATAAAGTACGTTTCTATATCGAACAGTGCCTGCACTCGTTGTTTAGGGCTGTTGACGGTATAGAGACCGAAGTGTATATAGTCGACAACCATTCCGATGATGGAAGCGTGGAGTATCTGACGCAGAAGTTCCCGGATGTGAATATCATAAGTAGCAATCGCAACCTCGGCTTCTCACGCGCCAATAATGTTGCCATAAAGCAGTGTACGGGTGAATACGTACTCTTGCTTAACCCAGACACCATTGTTGGCGAGCATACGATACACGATGTGCTCACCTTTATGGACGAACATGAGCGTGCCTGTGGTGCCGGTGTGATGATGCTCAAGGACAATGGCGAGAAGGCGATGGAGTCGCGACGCGGTGTGCCTACACCTATGACTGCGTTCTACCGGATGAGCGGACTATGCGCACGCTATCCCAATAGTCGTCGCTTCGCACGTTATTACATGAGCTATCTCTCTTGGGACGAACCTGCACAAATAGAAATCATTAGTGGAGCGTTCTGTATGTTGCGTCGTGAGGCATTGGATAAGGTAGGATTGCTCGACGAGGACTACTTTATGTACGGCGAAGATATCGATCTCTCTTTCCGTTTGCTCAAAGCAGGTTACGAGAACTGGTATATACCGACAAAGATATTACATTATAAAGGTGAGAGCACGCACCGCTCATCGTTCCGCTACGTGCACGTGTTCTATGATGCTATGCTCATCTTTATGCGCAAGCACTATGGTCATTTCAGCATCTTTGTCAGTCTGCCTCTGAAGATTGCCATTTGTTTTAAGGCGTTGTGTACGCTTATCGGTATGCAGATGCATAGCGCACGCAAGCTTCTTGGCTTGGTGCGACCACGTAAACGCCTTACCACCCTTTATGTCTTCATTGGTAAGAAAGAACATCTCGAAGACTTCAATCGGTTGGCAAAACGACATGGTATTGATGCTGCGTTTGTTGAGGGTACAGTTTCTACACTGCCGAAGGGACACGTAGGGCAGGAGTTTACGTCTTATCAGCGTGTCTATGCAACATACGACACCGAGGCATACAGCTACGAGGATATCTTCAACATCTTCTCTGAATCACCACAACAAAACATACTGATGGGTACGTACAACCCAGCGACACAGACAATCGTAACAGGTGAGGAGGTGCTGCGATGAATACACCGTTGGATACAGTTACCACGAATACACCGCGAGTAGCTTTGCGTGCGATGGAACCCGAAGACCTTGAACAACTCTACGCTTTAGAGAACAATCGTGAGGTGTGGAACGTGGGCAACACCAACGTGCCATACTCGCGCTATGTGCTGCACGACTACATAGCAAACGCCACCAACGACATCTATAACGATGGGCAGGTGCGTTTGATAGTGGAGAATGAGGAGCACGAGCTGATAGGAATGGTAGACGTGTTCGACTTCAACGCGCAACATAGGCGTGCCGAAGTGAGCATCGTTGTGCGGAAGGAGTATCGTCGTAAGGGATATGCAGCTGCTGTAATCGACCAAATACTCGACTATTCATTGCACATTCTGCATCTGCATCAGCTCTATGCAGTGGTGGCGGAGGACAATAAGGCATCTTTGGCATTGTTCTTGAAAAAAGACTTTCAGACGCATAATAGGCTGAAAGAGTGGATATTTGATGGTGTCAAATACACGGATGCGATAGTTTTGCAGAAAATATTATGAAAAAAAAGAGCTTAAAAATTTGGGCGTTTCAAATAATATTTATACCTTTGCACTCGCTTAAAAAACGAAACACTGACGGCTTTTAAAAGCAAGCTTGTCGCATATTGGTGCGTTAGTTCAGTAGGTTAGAATACATGCCTGTCACGCATGGGGTCACGAGTTCGAGTCTCGTACGCACCGCCTCTTCGTTTTTTAAGACAACAGAAAAGGAACAATACACGTTGGTGCGTTAGTTCAGTAGGTTAGAATACATGCCTGTCACGCATGGGGTCACGAG
>DAVZJL010000084.1:0-8861 GCA_052272805.1 Prevotella sp.
ATTAGAACCGTTTGCTATTCAATTTGCCAAATATTTTAGTTTTGACACACCCTCTTTATAAAAGTTAATCCGCTTTCTATATAAAAGCTAACCCGTTATTTGTTATATAAAAGTTAATCCGCTTTCTATAGTTGTTTACTGTATATACTTATATATACTCCTTAGGAAAGCTCTAACATTCGCTCTATTGGCTTAACGGCATCCTTGGCGATAGATTCGTCTACCGTCACCTCCGGAAGCTCGTAGCGCAGCGTATTGTATATCTTCAGCAACGTATTCTTCTTCATATACTCGCACTCGTTGCAAGAGCAGCCTACCCCGCCCTCAGACACTTCCGGCGGAACCGGATAGAACGTCACGTCGGGACAGCAGCGCTGCAACTCATGCAGGATGCCAGCCTCGGTAGCTATGATGTATTCCTTCGTCTCCTTATGTTCCTTAGCATAATCGAGCATCGTAGCCGTAGAACCCTTCACGTCAGCCACAGCCAGCACCGGTGCCTTACACTCAAGGTGAGCCATCACCACAGCCTCCGGGTGCTCCGCCTTCAATTTCACGATAGCCTCTACCGAGAACTTCTCATGCACATGGCATCCGCCGTTCCACAGCAGCATATCGCGACCCGTAACACTATTTATATAGTTGCCTAAGTTATAGTCGGGACCGAAGATGAGCTTCTCGTCCTTTGGCAAACTATCCACCACCTTCTTCGCGTTGCCCGAGGTGACCACCACGTCTGTGAGTGCCTTCACCGCAGCCGTCGTATTCACGTAGCTCACCACCTTATAGCCAGGATGCTGCGCCTTGAACTCCTTCAGGTCCTCAGCCTTGCACGAGTCGGCAAGCGAGCAGCCGGCAGTGAGGTCCGGGCACAACACCTTCTTCTCCGGCGAGAGTAGCTTACAGGTCTCAGCCATGAAGTGCACACCACACATCACGATAATCTTCGCATCGGTCTTCGCAGCCTTACGAGCCAATGCCAGCGAGTCGCCAATGAAGTCAGCCACCTCCTGCACCTCACTCACTGTATAATAATGAGCGAGCACCACAGCGTCCTTCTCTTCACACAAGCGACGTATCTCTTTTTTCAAGTCAACGGATTCATCAACCGCTTCGTCGATGTAACCCTTCTCTTTCCAATCGTTGTTCATATATTTTTTTAGTTGACGAGTAGACAAGTTAACGAGCAGACTACTTACCAACATCTCTTTATATATCTATTTCTTTTTATTTTTAAAGAAAAGAAAAAGATTATGAGTATGATATGCTGTTAGTACGTTGAAAACTTTCTACCTATTTCTTTGGTTATTTCGTTGTTAACCTGTAAAACATCATTGTCAACAGGTTGTGTTAATATTTTCTCTTTGAAAATGAGTTATATATGTTAGTTATACACAAAAGTGTTATTACACCTGCAAAGTTAATAAGTTTATATCTTTTTCTCTTAAAAACCTGTGGAAAACTTTAGAATATTAATTTGATAACGCACACAGTTATCCACATCTACCCTACTCCGCCTGTTCACCTGTTGATAACCGTTAAGTTGTTAACATAGTTGTTAGTAAGTTATTCACAGGTTATCAACAGGTTTGTGAATAATGACAGGAGGTGTGTGTTAAAACTCGAAATGAAGACATAGGAGGGTATGGCATCCTTGCCATACCCACGCAATTTGCTATCAATACGGCTGCGTGACTATACGCACTGCTATCAATACGGCAGTGTGACTATACGCAACCATCAATACGGCTGCGTGGGTATGGCAGGGATGCCATACCCTCCTATTAACATAGTTATCTACACATCTGTTGAAAACTTCCTGTTGGTTTTCAGTGCTTTATATAGATTATTAACAATATCAACAGGTGATGCGTTGTTTTTATGTTGACACGGTCGTTTTATGGTGCGAATGAGCTTGTTAATTATATTAATTCGCTGTCTCAGACCATCTTTCCACTTGTTTCTTAACAACAGGTGTTGATAATTTATTGTTGTGTATCAGTCTGTTACCTGTGTTATCCACATTATCAACAATATACAGGGTACTACCATACTATAGCATACTTATTGCTGCCTGGAATTACTATAATTGATGCGGTGTAAGAGTGTTACTGATGTTGGGTTTGTGTGTCGTTAATGTTGGGTATAACTGTAGCTAACTTCATCGGGCAGCGGACGGAATCTGATCGGGTGGCGGACGGAATCTGATTGGGTGGCGGACGGAATCCGATTGGGTGGCGGACGGAATCTGATTGGGTGGCGGACGGAATCTGATCGGGTGGCGGACGGAATCTGATCGGGTGGCGGACGGAATCCGATAACAAAACATGATGTTTCGGAATGCGAAAGTGTTTATTAAACATAGTTATCAACGTGCTTGTGGATAACATTACATTATGTATTAGTTAGTTATGGAGTTATCAACAGGTTGTTGGTAATTGTGAATAACTCGCTAATTTAGGAGGTTATGGCATCTTGCCATAACCACGCTACCCTCCTGTGCGCAATCATGCTACCCTCCTGTGCATAACGCTACCCTCCCGTGCATAATCACGCTACCCTCCCGTGCGCAACCACGCTGTCCTTCGGTGCATGATTACGCTACCCTCCTGTGCCATCTGTGGGAGAATTATTAAGTGGGCGGCGTGGGTATGGCAGGGATGCCATACCCTCCTAAGTGTGTTCTGTGGGAGGACACGCGCTGCTCGGTTGGTGCAGCAGAGACTGCTGCACCCCCTGAGAGAACTTCTGTGCATTCTGTGAATTCCGTGGGACAAAACCACGCACCCTAACCATCTGTGTTGATCTGTGTTGGTAGTACAAAGTTACGTATTACAGTTGTGCGCAATCACGCTGTCCTTCGGTGCATAACGCTACCCTCCTGTGCACAATCACGCTACCCTCCTGTGTATAACCACGCTACCCTCCTGTGCATTATAACGTAGTTATACACAGGTTTGTTGATAATTAAGAGTTGTTATTCAGTTTATTACGGAGTTATCCACAGGTTTTGTGAATTGTGGATAACTTGTTATTCTGTGGTTATTGGGTTTTTATATCGTGTGGTAAAAAGTATGGCTTTGTTATGTTTATTTTATACTAATAGGTGTATTATATTAGTTTTGTGCATAAAAATGCAACTGTTTAAAATAAATTAACAAAAAAAAACATCTATTCATTAATAACCATTTAAATTTGCAAATAGTATTTTTATACAATCACAAAAATTTAAATTTATTGTCTATGAAATCATTAAAGGTAATGGCAGCTCTCTTGATTGCTGCAGCAATGACAAGTTGTTCAGCAGTGGATCCACTCGCTGCAACATCAAACACAGTAGGTACAAAGTGTGGTAAGGCTTCTTATCCAGTATTCCTCAGCGTTCTGACTTTCGGTGGTGACGCAAGTATCAATAAAGCTGCTAAGGATGCAGGCATCAAGAAGATTTCTCACGTTGACGTTAAGACAACAAGCATCCTTGGTCTTTACGGTACAAAGACAACTTACGTTTACGGTGAGTAATCACTAAGATGTAGTTTTGCTTAAAGGAATTAATAGGGGAGGATAGCCAGCAATAGTAGGTTATCCTTCTTTTTTTTAGATAGATGATAGATGAGAATATTTATATTGATGATTATGCTTGCAACTGGCATTGCCAGTACGAGCGCACAGTCTGTTTCGAACCGCTTAAATCCCTTCTCTACAAAAAAAGGAGATGCTTATTTTATTGGTAATAAGAAGCTGAGCGAGCGTAGCAAGGACATTAAGCGATTTGTATTCGATATGACTTATGTGTCTCATTGCGACTCGCTGACCATGAACTTCACTGTTGTTTCGCCTAATCGCGAAGATATAAGCCGCTTGTCCGTGAGCAACGGTACGTTTACGACGGAGGCTTCAGATGTAAAGCTGTTGTATCACGAAACGAAGGGTCGCAACTTTGTTGTGCGTACAACTGCCCAGTTAAGCTATAAAGACATAAAGAAGCTATACACATCAGCGACACCGGTTGTATTCACATTTACCGATACGGAGGGCAGAACGAATACAGCCACTTATTCCACAGGAGATTGGAACAAGGAAAAGGCTGTGTTCGAGAAAATATTCTACACAATAAATATATAACAAGATAACAGTAGTTCTATATGAGAAAACTTTTATTGATTTTGTGCATATTCACTCTAATGTCATGTACGAAGGATGTTAAGATAAGTCAGCTGGTATTCAACAAGAGTCTCACCGTAGCGTATTATGGTGAAGAGCCTTTCAGTGGAAAGGCATGGTCTGAAGACAATAAAACGGTATGTATAACTTTTGAAGAGGGAAAGGTTACATTAATAAAGGTGTTTCATGCAAACGGCAAGGTTGCGGTTGAAGGAACCGAATTTCAGGGTGTAGGCAAAACCTATGACGAGCAAGGCAATAGTATTGAATTGCATGAGTTTGTTAAGGCTTATCCTGCTATAGTCGGCGAAGTGCAGCATATGGCAACCAATGTATTATATGACGAATCGTTGAAGTAGGAAGGCGTAAGTATATATTGCTATTTGGTAGAATAAAGAAAGCCCGAAGTCCGGTAGATAGGACTTCGGGCTTTCTTTATCCCTAAGGCTGTTATTTCTGCATCTCGTGCAGCTTCTTGTAGTAACCGCCAAGTGCGATGAGTTCTTCGTGCGTGCCACGCTCCACAATCTCGCCCTCGTGCATCACGCATATCTCGTCGGCGTTCTTGATAGTAGAGAGTCGGTGGGCGATAGCCACCGTCGTGCGCGACTTCATAAGGCGTTCGAGCGCGTCCTGCACGAGGCGTTCGCTCTCGGTGTCGAGTGCCGATGTAGCCTCGTCGAGGATGAGTATAGGCGGATTCTTCAGTATGGCGCGGGCTATGCTCACGCGCTGTCGCTGACCGCCTGAAAGACGTCCGCCGCGGTCGCCGATGTTGGTGTCGTAGCCATGCTCGGTCTGCATGATGAACTCGTGAGCGTTGGCTATGCGCGCCGCCTGCTCAATCTGCTCCTGCGTAGCGCTCTCGACGCCGAACGTGATGTTGCCGCGGAACGAGTCGTTGAAGAGGATAGCCTCCTGGTTGACGTTGCCGATGAGCTGTCGCAGGTCGTGTATGCCGAGGTCCTTCACGTTGATGCCGTCGATGAGTACCTCGCCCTCCTGCACGTCGTAGTAGCGCGGAATAAGGTCGACAAGTGTCGACTTGCCCGAACCGCTCTGTCCGACGAGTGCCACGGTCTTGCCCTTCTCGATGACGAGGTTGATGTCGCGCAGCACCCACTGCTCGCCGTAGCGGAACGACACGTGGCGGAACTCAATCTGATGCTCGAAGGCGGCGATATGCTTCGGCTGCTGAGGCTCCTTGATGGTGTTCTCAGCCTTCAGAATCTTGTCTACGCGCTCCATTGAGGCAAGACCCTTCGGAATGTTGTAGCTTGCCTTGGAGAACTCCTTCAGAGGGTTTATGATAGAGTAGAGCATCACGAGATAGTAGATGAACGACGGGCCGGAGAGAATCTTGTTGTCGAGCACCAGTATGCCGCCCACCCAAAGCACGATGATGATGAGCACCGTGCCGAGGAACTCGCTCATCGGGTGCGCCATCTGCTGGCGTATGTTCACGCGCTGCACGGCATCGCGATATTCGTTATTGATGTTCGAGAAGCGTGTGTTCATCTTGTCCTCTGCGCAGAACGCCTTCACGATGCGCAGTCCGCCGAGCGTTTCCTCCACCTGCGACATCGTGTCGCTCCAGAGCGACTGCGCCTTTATCGACTTCTTCTTGAGCTTTCTGCCCACGAAGCCCATGAACCATCCGAAGATAGGCACGAAGACGATGGTGAAGAGTGTGAGCTGCCACGAGATGAAGATGAGTGCTCCGAAGTAGAACGTGATGAGGATAGGGTTCTTGAAAAGCATGTCGAGCGACGACATTATCGAGCTCTCTATCTCCTGCACGTCGCCCGTCATACGCGCTATGATGTCGCCCTTGCGTTCGTCGGAGAAGAAACTGAGCGGCAGCGATGTAATCTTGCGGTAGAGCTGGTTGCGTATGTCGCGCACCACGCCCGTTCGTACCGGAATGATTGTAGCCGACGAGAGGAAATAAGCACCCGTCTTGAGAAACGTGGTGAAGGCGAGGAACAGACCGATTACGAGTAGGGTAGTGGTCGGTCCGACGTTGGCGATGAGCTGCGTCACATAGTAGTCGGCGTTGTTCGACAGCACCTCCTTGATGTTGTCGAAGCTCCACGGCATGAGATGCGTAGCACTGCCTGCGCCTTCTGTTCGGAAGAGTATCTGAAGGATGGGGATGAGTGCTGCGAAAGAGAAGATGTTGAGCACAGCCGACAGCACGTTGAACGTGGCTGTCAGAGCGATGTACTTCTTGTATGGCGGCACGAAGCGCCTCAGTACCTGTAGAAATTCTTTCATGTTTTTATTCTGATGTAGTGCCTGACGGTGGGTTTATTCTGCTATAGTGCCTAACAGCGTAGCCGATGTGGCATCCGTAATCTTCACCATGACGCGGTCGCCGATGTGGTATGTGCCCTTGTCGAACACCACCGCCTTGTTCTGCTCGGTGCGTCCCATGAGCTGCTCGCGCGAACGCTTCGAATAGCCCTCTACGAGCACCTCGAATGTCTTGCCGATGTCCTTGCGGTTCTGCTCTGCGCTCACCTCCGTCTGAAGGCTTATAAGCTCGTTGAGGCGTTCTATCTTCACCTCCTCAGGCACGTTGTCGGGCAGGTGTTTTGCGGCGTATGTGCCAGGGCGCTCCGAGTATTTGAACATGAAAGCCGAGTCGAACTGGCACTCGCGCACCAGCGAGAGTGTTTCTGCGTGATCCTCCGGTGTCTCGTCGTGATAGCCCACGAAGAGGTCGGTAGAGAGTCCGCAGCCGGGTATGATGCGGCGTATTGCCTCCACGCGCTCCAAGTACTGCTCGCGTGTGTACTTGCGGTTCATCAGCTTCAGTATCTTTGTCGAACCGCTCTGCGCCGGGAAGTGAATGTGCTTGCAGAGGTTAGGCTCTTCGGCTACGGCGTGCAGGATGTCGTCGGTCATATCCTCAGGGTTGGATGTGGTGAAGCGTACACGCATATCGGGTACGCTCTGCGCCACCTTGTGCAGCAGTTCGGCGAACGAGCAGCCGCCCTCGATGCGCTTTCCGGCAGGCGTCAGACCGTAGCTGTTCACGTTCTGTCCGAGCAGCGTCACCTCCTTGAAGCCGCGGTCGTGCAAGTCCTTCACCTCGCGCAGGATGCTCTCCACGTCGCGCGAGCGTTCGCGTCCGCGAGTATAGGGCACGATACAGTAGTGGCAGAAGTTGTTGCAGCCGCGCATGATGCTCACGAAGCCGCTCACACGGTTGGCACCGATGCGCTGCGGCACAACGTCGCGGTAGGTCTCTGTGGTGCTCAGCTCGATGTTCATGGCGTTCTGTCCGTTCTCACACTGCGCAATCATGTCCGGCAGATTGAGGTAGGAGTCGGGACCGCAAACGAGGTTGGCGAAGTGGTTCTGTATGAGGTCTTCGCGCACACGCTCAGCCATGCAGCCGAGCACGCCGAGTATAAGCTCGCGTCCCTTCTTCTTCTCTGCGTGCAGAGTCTCAAGTCGTCCGTATATCTTGTTCTCTGCGTTCTCGCGGATAGAGCATGTGTTGAGGAAGATGGCATCAGCCTCTGCCTCGTTCTCGCACAGTTCGTAGCCTGCCATCTGCATGATGGAAGCCACTACTTCAGAGTCTGCCACGTTCATCTGGCAGCCGTATGTCTCGATAAAAAGTTTCTTCATTTATATAATTATGTATGTTTCAAGTGGATATAACGCTGCAAAGTTACGAAAAAAATAACAAATAGAGTTATAATTATTAGATGGTGAGATGCTTATAAATAATTTGATTTCGTAGAATTCAATGGTATATAGTTGCGTATATACAATAAAAACAATGCAAATTGTAAGAATAATTAGTATTTCTATAATTTGCATTGTTTTTATTGTTATTAGCAAAGAATATTTTAAAAAAGACAGACTTAACGTTTAAGCCTTTCCAAGAACTGCTTTGCAACCTCCCATATCACGATGCCTGCCGTCACGCTGACGTTCAGCGAGTGCTTTGTGCCGAACTGTGGTATCTCAAGACATCCGTCGGCAAGGTCTACCACCTCCTGGTGCACGCCCTTCACCTCGTTGCCGAATACCACGGCGTAGCGGCGGTCGGTGTCCAACTGCAGATTCTGTAGCTTCGTGGAGCCTTCCACCTGCTCTATTGAATAGACGAAAACGCCCTCTTTCTGCAGTTCTGCCACCGCCTCGGTAGCCGTCTCGAAGTAGCGCCAAGCCACGGAGTCCTCGCCTCCGAGTGCCGTCTTGTGTATCTCGGGGTGGGGTGGAGTAGCGGTGATGCCGCAGAGGTAGACCGCCTCAACGCGGAAAGCGTCTGAGGAGCGGAACACTGAGCCTACGTTGTGGAGCGAGCGCACGTCGTCGAGCACCACGATAAGCGGCAACTTATTCGCCTCGTGAAACTCGTCTACCGACAGACGCTGCATTTCTATTGTTCTGAGTTTGTGCATTATTCTTTGAGTATATTTGTTTTGCAAAGTTACGAATAAATAAGTGAATAGTGTAAATATGGTGCTCAAACTGCTTGTTTTATATCCAAAATGTGGAGTATTTTGGTATATTAGGTTTTATTTATTGTCATTTTTATTGTTTCATATCATCAAAAAGTGTACATTTGCAGTGCTTAAAATAAAAAATAATGTATATGAAAAAGGTAACTACTCAGCACCCCCCCCCCCCAGGGCATGAGTAGTTACCTTACTGTTGTACGACAGCAAGTATAG
>DAVZJL010000085.1:0-8703 GCA_052272805.1 Prevotella sp.
TTTGGGCTAAAGACGGACGTAGCATCTACTTCCTCTCGACCAGAGCTAACCGCGAAAGCAAATACAACATCTGGCGAATGAACTTCAACATCGAATAAACATCAATACAATATGAAAAGAATACTATTTTTTATAGTTCTCTTTCTAACTTTTAGCGGAGTCGGTATTTTTGCTCAAACCGACTCCGTAAGAGTTAGAATGCAAACTTCCAACGGTGCAAGTATCAGTGTGGATGGAGATTTATCATCAACAAACATACTCACAAAACTATTACCAATAGGAATGCATGAAGTCGTAGTAACATATGGTCCTAACTATTCACGTACATACCATATTGATATAACTAAAGAGGGTAAGACAGACTTTGAATTCTTGGTAGAAGGGAAACTATCGTTAAACTCTACCCCCAACAATAGTGAAGTCATTATTGATGGCTTACCTATGGGAAAAACACCAATAAATATAAATATCTTAGGTCGACACAATGTTCAAGTATTGGGTAACAAGGATCTCTACCATCCTTACTACACTACACTTGAAATTTTGCCAGAACAAGTTCTTGAACATAATGCAATACTCCATAAGAGACCTCCGAAACTATATGGATTTGTCCTTGGCAATTATATGCTCTCTGCTAATGCACCCGGTATAATGGCTGGTTTAGGAAGAAAATTTGGAGGTTATATCAAAATTAATGTAGGAATTAATGGAACCCCCTCTTACGATTATTTCGAAACTTGTAACTCCAATCTTTATTCTGAATATTATAAAAAGAAGCCCAAATATGTAGGAATAAATGCAGGCTTAATGCTTCATGTGTTACCTTATCTATTTGCATACGCTGGTAGTGGATATGGCGAGTACACTCATGGCGTTTACGAGCACGATTCTGAAATTAAATATGATGTATATCATACAAAAGGTGCAGAATTGGACTTTGGCGTTATGTTTAAATACAAAGCACTACTTTTGCAAGCTGGCTATACGAGAATCTTAGCCAAAGGACAAAGTGGTACTTTTGGAGATTTTAATATCGGTATTGGTGTAACAATTCACAAGGAGAAGAAAAGATGAAAAACGTTATAAAACTACTTGCTTTTACAATAGCAGTATTAGCTGTTAGTATTTTAAATGGCTGTACAGATTTTCCAGACGAGTATGCAGTCAAAGTTTCTATAGAAGAAATCAGCTTAAAAGATGATGCAGAATTGTCAGAGGATGGAAAAAGTTACACAGCGACTGTTCTCATCAACTTTAACATTATCCAAAACTCTCTTAATGAGATTTCTAGTGCAATAGTTAATATAAATGGTGAAAACTATGATGTAAAAAATCAAATAACAGCAAGCAAAGGTGGAGTTGCAGAAATACCATGTACATTCAAAAGTCAAGCACCAATAAACGTCTCTGCTACACTAACGATTGCTAAACATACTTTTGATAAACAAACTGAAATTTCATCAAAGGAGTTCGCAGACAAAGTACATTTAAATACTGGCAATGCAAATAACATCAAGCCTTGTTCTGCGGTCTTACATGTTGATGCAAATTACCCTTGGTTCGTAAACATCAATGATATATACATATTGATTTCCACCGAACCATTTAATATTCCCATTAATAAAGAAACAAACAAATTCAAAGGAAACATTATAAGTTGTTCTCGCATGGAAGGTAATTTCGATGATTACCAAATCTATTGTAACGCAAATGGATTAAATCCTAACACTACATATTACTATCAAATGGTTCGCATTGACCCATCCGATTCAAAAGTTATCCAGGCTGGAGAAACCAAATCATTCACAACTTTAGAGGTAACAGCAAAAATAACAACCTCTATATCAAAAACAAATATTACAAGTGCTAACGTTGATGTCACTTTCACACCAGGTAATTTAGCAGGATTATACACCAAAGATAACTCCAATACGACTGGAGGACGTATGATATGTCATATAGGAAAATCACTTAAGGACTTAGAGAACTCTACAGGTATCCTTCTTAATAGTGACTATACTCATGTTTTCTATCCTTGTTATTTATCCGAGCTTGATGCCTCTACAAAATATTATTATAGGTGCGATTTCTATATCGGTGAAGGACTAATGTGTTCTTCAGAAGTTCAAGAATTTACCACCGCAAAATCAACTGCAACATTGACAATCTCTAATACTGAGGTTTTTGACACTCATGCAATGATAAGATGTGAGCTAGATAAAGGCAATACTAAAAACATCATTTCGTCTTCAGGAACAAACACTGCCAAAATAAAACTTTTCTGCGGTGAATCTAAAAATGAAATGCCCTTAATTAGCACAGATAATGCATATAGCAATAATGACTTCAGTATTGGAATAGTAGACCTACAGGAGAATAAAAAATACTATTACAAAGTTGTCTATTATGCAGGAAATAGCGTATTGAGCCAAACCGATATTTTAGAGTTTACAACTAAAAAATCTTCCGATATCACCAATTTGGGGTCTTTAGACGTTGAAACAATGAATTCCTACTCGTCTAGTCACAAATATTATACACTTGTTGCACGCAAAGGATCTGTAATTACATTTAAATATACAATAAACCAAGGTGGACATTCATTAAGTGCGCAACTTTCCGGACGTTCAAGCATAACATTGCTCAATACGCATGGAAATGATAATAATTGGAAATCAGGCTCTATATATTACGTATTTACAGAAGCTGGTTCATACACACTGGATCTATCCTATTCGCTTCATAAATATGGTCATATCCAAATCCCAGCTATAACATTTATATACTAAAATGTAAAAACTCTAACAGACAGCGATAGAAACTGTCTACTAGGCACCTCAAATGATTGGTAGCGCAAGCAGAACCGTGTATAGTTCTGCTTACGCTACCTTTTTTAATATACAAACATCATACGCATCGACCGACGCGGATGCTCGTAACGACCGACGCAGACATACGCATCGACCGACGCAGACATACGCATCGACCGACGCAGACATACGCATCGACCGACGCGGATGCTCGTAACGGTCGACGCGGATGACAAAAGAGCTGAAACTGCAAGAAAAAATATTCGCTACAATATGTAATAAACACCGAACGGCTGCGTTTACTAAATATAAAAACATCTCTAAAACATATAAAATAGCTTTGCCTATGAAGTATTTTACTAAAGAAGAACTACAGCCTTCGGAAAAGACATTGAGCCTCATCCGACAGATTGCCTACTCCTACAGACTGGCGCAGGCGAACAACCGCAACAAACCGTATTGCGTTAGTTAATAACAACACCCTCGTCAACTTGCCGGTGCGTCAGCTCGCACAAGTTGGGAACTTACAAAATCGAAAACAAAAGAAAGTAAACAAAAACAGGAATGGAAACTCTTATATCACCTTCGCTTCTCTCAGCGAACTTCATCGACTTGCGTTCGGACATCGACATGATTAACCGTAGCGAGGCAGACTGGTTGCACCTCGACATCATGGACGGCGTGTTCGTGCCTAACATCTCGTTCGGCTTCCCCGTCATCCAGGCGGTGGCAAAGGAGTGCAAGAAGCCGCTCGATGTTCACCTTATGATTGTGCACCCAGAACACTACATCAAGGAGGTGGCTGCAACGGGGGCAATGATGATGAACGTACACTACGAGGCGTGCACACACCTGCACCGCACCGTGCAGGAGATTCACGCTGCGGGCATGAAGGCTGGTGTGACACTCAACCCACACACTCCGGTGAGCGTGCTCGAGGACATCATCTGCGACGTGGACATGGTGCTGCTGATGAGCGTGAACCCGGGCTTCGGCGGACAGAAGTTCATACCGCACTCGGTGGAGAAGACGAAGCGCCTACGCCGTCTCATCGACGAGTCGGGCAGCAAGGCTCTCATACAGATAGATGGCGGCGTAGACGACAAGTCGGCTCCGCTGCTCGTAGAGGCTGGTGCCGACGTGCTCGTGAGCGGCAGCTACGTGTTCAAAGCTGCAGACCCGATTGCTACAATCCACGGATTGAAGCACTGTAAGTAACCCATAGGGGGTGCAGTTGTCTCAACTGCACCAATCTATTAATAGCGCACGCAACTCTGTCGGTGCAGTTGTCTCAACTGCATCAATCTATTAATAGCGCACGCAACTCTGTCGGTGCAGTTGAGACAACTGCACCCCCTTAAATTACGCTAATTGGAGCGATATGCCGTTGCTCTTTGCCATGCGACGCATATTGAGCAGGGCATAGCGCATACGGCCGAGGGCGGTGTTGATGCTCACACTCGTGGTGTCGGCAATCTCTTTGAAAGAGAGTTGCTGATAATAGCGCATATACACCACCTCACGCTGAATGGGTGGCAGCATATCGAGAAGTCGGCGCACGTCATTCATCACTTGACGATTGACGTACGCACTCTCAATGTTGCCCTCCATGAGGTCGTCGCCACCAATGTTCGAGAGATCGTTGTCCTTGCCTGCCTTCACAATGCAGCGCGACGCTTGGTCGCGATACCAGTCCATTATGGCGTTATGGGCAATACGCATCACCCACGCGCTGAACTTGCCACTGACGACATAACGACCCTCCTGAAGACGTGTGATAACCTTTATGAAGGTCTCCTGGAAGATATCATCAGCGGTTTCGCGGTCGTGAACCACGAAAAGAATGTATGAGAAGAGGTTCTGCTGATTGCGCGAAAGCAACAAATCGAAAGCCTTGTTATTCCCATCGACGTATGATAGGGCCAACTCTTCGTCGGTCATATCCTTTAAATTCTTCATTTTCTTAATCGTTTTTTGTTAAGTAAATGTGCTTCGATAGGCAATAAACAGGGGTTTAATGAATTAAAAAATATAGTTGCTTTGCATTAACGCATTGGCAAAGTTAAACTATTTTAATGAAATCCCCAAAGAAAAGCTAAAGTTTTTTGAATTGTAGTACTTTTTTCACCTCATTGCAATTGCTTTTCTCATATATAATATATAACTTTGCATTGTCAATAATAACGTAATCAAACATTATCAAATAACATCTATAAACTTAAAATTAAACACTATGATTAAAACTTTACGCTACACATTCATGGCTGTCATAGCACTTATATGTGGCTCAATGTCAGCACAGGAAGTGATTCTTGATTTCACTTCAAACGACACTTGGAAAATACCAGTCAAGGACGCAATGGGTACAACAGAGCAGACCTATACTGACGGTACCTACTCTATTAAATTGGCTGCACCAGACGGCTACTACTACAACGTTAAGGACAAATTCCTTATGCTTGGCAAGAAGGGCGCAACATTGACTCTTCCAACTCTCACATTCCCAGTTTCAAAGATTGAGGTTGTTGGCAAAAACAATGCTTCCGGAAAGGTTGAGCAGAACATCTTCGTTGGTGAGAAGGAGGTTAGCACAATGGTTGTTGGTGCTACGGCAACAAGCACTTTTGATATTGACGCGGACAACCAGGCTGCTGGCACTGTCTTTGTATTCAAGGTACTCTCGGCTCATAATACTCAGATTACAAAGATTAATATCTACAAGGCAGAAGGCAAACAGAAGAAGTCTGCAGGCTTGAAGTTCTCTGAGACAACTGTCAACTACGAGCTCGGCACAACATTCACCGCTCCTACATTCACAAAGGCAACTACAGCTGCCGTTAAGTTCGTTTCTGACAACGAGGAAGTGGCTACCGTAAACGCTGAGGGCGTTATCGCAGCAACTGGTAAGGAGGGCAAGGCTGTCATCACAGCTACCTCTGAGGAGAACGACGACTTCAACGCAGGCAATGCTACCTGCACTGTTTATGTTTACCGCATGAACGTGTACAAGAAGGCTACCGCAGTAGAGGCTGGCAAGCAGTATCTCATCGTGGCTCAGCGCGACGGGAAGACATACTATGCTACTCCGGTTAAGTACAACGCAGAGAAGCCTTGGGGCTGGCTCAACTCGTTCAAGGTTGACGGCATCGTTGACGAGCTCAAGATTAAGTCTTCGTACAACGACGCGTTCACATTCGAGGGTGTTAAGGGTGGCTACGCTATCAAGGACGCTAACGGCTACTACCTCTACATGGACAACTCACACTATTCATTCCAACTCGGCAACGAGGCTAAGGCTTGGACTGTAGAGCCTGCAGAGAACGGCACATTCACCATCACAAACAACGGTAAGTTCATACAGTACGGCAACGGTACATACACCACATTCGGCGCATGGCCAGAGGCTCAGGATAAGGCTGTTAAGCCGATGCTTTTCGTATTCGACGAGGCAGCTGGCATCAACGGCATTCAGACAACTGTTAAACCGCAGAGCAACATCCGCTACAACATCGCTGGTCAGCGTGTAGGTGCCGACTACAAGGGCATCGTTATCGTGAACGGCAAGAAGTATCTGCAGAAGTAATTGCTTCACACTTCAATAGAAGTGATGTTTAGAATAACCTTATAAAAAAAGCTGGTAGAAAAACTACCAGCTTTTTTTATAGGGGGTGCAGTTGTCTCCGCTCGGCTTTGCCGCTTGCCAGAGCAAGAAGTGCACCAACCAAGAAGAATGTACTATTAGTTGAGAGGTGCACTTGAGACAAGTGCACCCCCTAAGAAGTATGTGCTATTATCAGGGGGTGCAGTTGTCTCAACTGCACCAATAAAGAGACAAGTGCACCAACCAAAAGGTATGTACTATTAGCTGATAGGTGCACTTCTTGCTCTGGCAAGCGGCAAAGCCGAGCGGAGACAAGTGCACCCCCTTATTTTATTTCTACGCGCTTCATCTCTGCCTCCACGATGTTCGTAAGCTCTACGAACTGCTCTACGGAGAGCTGCTCCGGACGCTTCGTCATGATATCCTGTGCGTAGAACTCGGCAGAAGCCGAACCACCAAATATCTGGCGCAAGCTCACGCGCAGCATCTTACGGCGCTGATTGAACACGGTCTTCACGACGCGCTTGAACAGACGCTCGTCGCAACCGAGATTGGTCACAGTGTTGCGCGTCATGCGTATCACCGCACTCTTCACCTTTGGAGGCGGATTGAACACCGTCTCGTCAACCGTGAAGAGATACTCCACGTCGTACCAAGCCTGGATGAGCACCGACAGGATGCCGTATGCCTTTGTACCTGGTGCCGACGCAATGCGCAGAGCCACCTCGCGCTGTATCATACCCGTGCAGCAAGGGATAAGCTCCTTGTAGTCGAGCATCTTGAAGAATATCTGCGACGAAATGTCGTAGGGATAGTTGCCCGTGAGTACGAACTGCTTGCCGTCGAATATCTCGTTGAGATTCATACGCAAGAAGTCGTTACCGATGATGTTCTCGCGGAGCTTCGGAAAGGTCTCGTTGAGGTAAGCCACCGACTCCTTGTCAATCTCCACCGCCTTCACAAGACGCGGCTTGGTGACAAGAAATTGTGTCATTACACCCATACCAGGTCCTATCTCCAACACCGGTATATCGGGACAAGCGTCCACCGTGTCGGCTATAGCCTTCGCTATGCCGAGATCGGTAAGGAAGTGCTGTCCAAGGTTTTTCTTCGGTCTAACCGCCTTTACCATTATTCAGCCTCCTGACGGTCGTCAACGTTGTCGCCCTCTGTGGGTGCAAGCACTGCCTCGAAGTCGGTGATGCCGTTGCTGACGAGAATGTTGTACCACTGGATGAGCTTCTTGATATCTGAATCGTGAACGCGGTCGCGGTCGTAAGCTGGCAATACCTCTGCAAAGAAGTTGTGGAGCTCGTCAGCCGAGCACTTCTTGTAGTTGAGTGAGCACTCCTTCGACTGCTCCTTCTCGCCGAGGTTCTTGAGTACCTGCCACAATGGGATATCCTCTGCATCGGTGTACATAGCGATGTCGCCGAGCGATGTTACACGGTCAGAAGCAAAAGCCGGCATACGGCGGTGAGTAGCATCAAGAGCCTCAACGATGAGGTTGCGGTTGCCACGTGATACGAGTTTGTAAAGTCCCGGCTTGCCGGCTATTGAAAGAATTGTTTCCATTGTCTTTAATGTTTATTTATTAATTATTGATTATTGATTGCTATTTGTATTAATATATCGTCGATTTGCGCTTGCAAGTCGCATACGCCGTCGTTCTGTATGCAGAAGTCGCTACGCTGCGCCACTTCCTGCTGGCTCATCTGCACATCAATCCATTCGGCTGCACGCTCAGGGGTAATGCCGTCGCGCTGTACGATGCGTTGTATGCGCACTGGGCGTGGTGCCGTGACGCAGACTATATAGTCGAACGCTATGCGCCGGTCGAACCCACTCTCGAAGAGTATGGCACTCTCAAGCCACTGCTGCCCCGAGGTTGCGAAGTCGGTTGCCACTGCGGGATGAACGATATCGTTGATGGCGAGTTTGTTTGCCTCGCTTGCGAGTAGGAACTCTGCAAGCACCGGCTTCTGTAGTACGCCGTCGGCTGAGTAGACTGCGTTGCCAACGAGTGTCTTTAGTTGCTGTTGCAGTGTGGCTGATGTGCGCATGAGTCGCTTAGCAGCCGCATCGCAGTCGTACACCGCTATGCCGCGTTGCTCCAAGAGTCGACAGACGTAGCTCTTGCCAGAGCCTATTCCGCCAGTTATCGCTATCTTCATATTTATATATATTGCTGTCCGGTAAACAATTAGTAATCTTTATATTGCCTTGTTGTTCAGTGTTCCTTAATAATTAGGCTTTTGCCCTTACAGGGCGAATGGAGATGTGTGGTGTAAT
>DAVZJL010000086.1:0-8583 GCA_052272805.1 Prevotella sp.
GCCCTGGGCTATGTGGTTGTTGGGCTTTCAGCCCGCATAGTATATAGGCAAGCCCCTTTAGTAAATATTGCAATAATACACTGAATAACAAAGCAATATAAGGGTGAATAATTGTTTACCGGACAGCAATAAATTCCTTTATAACCTCTGCGACCTCCTCTGCGCAGCGTTCGTCGTTGAACATCTGCTCGGCAAGAGCGCGACCGCGCTCCCCCATCAGACGTGCCTCGTCGGGGTGAGTGGCTATGTATTCGACGGCTCGCTGCCAGCCTTCAACATCGCCATACTCAACGGAGATGCCACAGCCAAGGCGGTCGAAGTCGACGGGTATCTGTGGATTGCGACTGCAGATGATGGGGAGTCCGAGGGCGAGTGCTTCCACCACGGTGGTGAGTCCGGCGGTGTAGCGTGTGCGGTGGCAGCAGATGACAACGCAGTCGGCTTTCGCCACCTCGCGCGCTATCTCGTAAGGCAGCAGTCCGCAAATCTTCACCACGTCGATGTTGTCGGCTGGCTCGCAACACTCCACGGCTTCGAGGTTGGGATTGGGCACGTTAGGGTTCGGATTGATACCTATATATAATATAAGGTGGCGACCGATGCGGTTGAAGGCTTCGATGAGCGTGGGTTGGTCGCGCTGCTCCTTGCCCGTGGCTATGAAATCGAGTGGAGAGTTGAGAGTTGAGAGTTGAGAGTCGTTTGGGTGAGACGGTGAGAGGGTGCTGTGGTGAGAGGGTGAGAGTAGCTCCGCCTTGAGTTCCGCTTTTATCTTATCATAAAAGGCGAGGTCGGCACCCCAATGCCCTACGACGAGCTTGCGCGGGTCGGCTTTCGGTGCCTTCAGCGAGTCGTCGACGAGTTTCTGAGAGAAGAAGATTAGGCGGTCGAAGCCTTTGTAGAAGAAGCGACCGAGCAGTTCGTGCAGTCGGCTCTTCGACTTCACAATGGGCTGATGATGCCACACGATGATGGGCTTGCGGAACAAGCCGAGGGCACGCAACAGCACTACAAGTTCGAGTCCTTTGTAGTGGGTAGCGTAGAGAGCATCGTAGTGTTCGCGGCACGTGAGCACACGCCACGCCGTGTAGAGCGCAGTCTTCAGTCGGGAGAGTTCGTGCTTCGGCGAACGGTGGTAGACCACGTCGATGCCGTTGTCGACAAGGTGGCACGCTCCGTAGAGAAAGTGCGACGGAAATTCGCCCTCCGCCATGCGACGGAGGCAATACTGTATGTTCTGCGTATGGTAGAAATAAACCTTCATAGATAGCGGTAGTTGTATATCTGCATGAACGGATGAAGCAACGCACGCAGAAGTGCCACGGGGTCGGTCTCGTATGTGTAGAAGATGCGGTGACGATAGCGCACATACATGCGTTGCAATCCGAAGAACGCACGGATGCCACGGTGTGTCTCATAGTCGAGGAGGCGCAAACCGTCGCGAAAGATTGCATTGTCGGTGGTGGGGACTGAGGGAGTTGCCTTCGACTTGCGTTCCACCCACAGAAGGAAGTCGCGGCGAGCGGCGAAGTGGGCGTTCATACGAGGCTTCACCTTCGAATAATTGCGCACGCCGTACCACACCATGTAGGCTGCATTGTCGGCAGAGCGCACACGATGAGTGTCGACACCAACGTATGTGGCAGCCTCGGCGTAGCGACGCTGGCGCACAAGCACACGGTCGATGAGCACGATGCTGTCGAGAGCCGCAGCGGCTGTAGCGGTCATCACGTCGTAGCATGTGCGGCGGTATATCTCGGGACATTCTTCCTCGGTGGGTATCACGTCGAGCAACTCGCGACGCAGCACCTGGCAGTGGCCCATCATCGAGGCATAGAACAGACGAATGAGGTTGCAGTTGGGTCGGCGACTGTCGTAGCGCACCTCAGCACCAGTCTCGGTGAACGGCACCGAACGGCAGACACACATCATGTTCTGACCGATGGCGGCGCACTGCTCTTCGAGCTTCGTTGGCAGCCAGATGTCGTCCTGATCGCAAACGGCGATGAGGTTGGCGGTAGAACGGCGCATGACAGAGAAGAAGTTGCGGTTGATGCCTTGCTGCTGCGCGTTCTGATAGACACGCATCTGCACCCCATCGGGCGCACGGCGAGCATAGTCGGCGAGCAACTCCATAGTGTTGTCGGTAGAACAGTCGTCCTGCACTATTATCTCCTTCGGCTTCAGTGTCTGCGCAAAGAGCGAGTCGAGCTGCTCTGCAAGGTGTCGACTCGCTCCATTGTATGTACACATCACCACCGCTACGGTTTCGGTCTGATTCATTGGTGTATAAATAACTTAAGTTTCACAAGCGAGTCTACTTCTTGACTTCCGCCTCCTCAATCAGCTCGGGCATGATAAACACTGCGTGCACCTTCTGCTTCTCCTTCGGCGGCACCTCCATATAGTTGCGGTAGAGATCGCGCAGATAAGCGTCGGGGTCGGCAGGCGCAGCGAAGTGCTTGCCTTCGAACTCTATCGTGGAAAGCGGAAAGAGGGAGTCGCGGCGGTGCATGATGCCGTAGCCGTTGTTGATGAGCACGTTGGAGATGTAGGTGTCGCGCTTGCGCAGAGCGAAAGCCGCTGTCCACATCGCCTTGCAGAAGAGATACTTCGCACCGAAATAGAACAACTCGAACGTGGCACGCCACGAGTACTGATGCGAGTGGTGCAGTATGGAGTAGCACTTCGACATCGCCTTGCCGTAACGCTTGCAGAAGCTGCGCGAGACATTAGGGTAAGGGATAAACGGGAAAATGTCGACGAAGAGTCCCTTCGAGTAGTCGAGCGAGAAGTCCTCCGTGCCTTCGACATAGAACGAATTGAGGTCGCGTACCTTCATAATAGGTTCGCGGGTGTGCTCCGTCTCGGGCGTTTGCAGCACCAGTCCGCTGCGCAGCTCCTTGGGAGCCACCTCGGCGAAGCGGCGCGAGTCGTCGAGTGTCATTGCTATATCTATGTCGTCATCCCACGGGATGAAGCCACCATGGCGCACGGCACCAAGCAGAGAGCCTCCGTCGAGCCAGTACTTGATGTCGTGTTTGCGACAGATGCGGTCTATCTCCTCAAGAATGGAGAGTTGCTTGAGCTGCGCACGACGGAGGTTGCGCTGTTTGAATTCGGTTATATAATTCATTTTTAAGTTGACAAGTGGACGAGTTGGCAAGTTGACAAGCTAATTAGTTGTTTACCGGTCGGCGCACGTCAATCACCTGACCCGTGCAGTCGGTGAGCAGGGTGCGCAGCGTAGCCTCAGCCACACGCTCCGGCATGAGCAACGTCTCGTCGGGCTCCACGCCGAAGTTCTGCTGGCGCATCGGTGTCTTGGTGCGCTCTGGATTGATGCAGTTGATGCTGATTCCGTCGGCATCCCACTCCTGCGCCACAGCCTGCACAAAGTTGACGATGGCAGCCTTTGTCGACGAGTAGATGCTATAGAAGGCGCGACCGCGAGTGTACGAGCTGGATGTGAAGAAGATGAGCTTGCCACGAGTGCGCTGCAGGTAAGGACGTGAGCGCAGAGCCACATTCACCGTACCCATATAGTTGGTCTGCACCGCTTTCAGAATGGTGTCGTACTCCATAGAGGCAAGCGGCTCGCGGTTGAGCACGCCAGCGGTGTTGATAACATAGTCGATGTGTCCCTCATTCTGCTCCACAGCAGCAAGAGCCTCAGCCACCTGGTTGTCGTCGCCCACATCGGTGTGCGTTGCGCTGCGCGAGAACGAGTGCACATGAGCACCGCTCTGCTCAAGCATCTCGACGATGTTCTTGCCGATGCCGTAGCTTCCGCCGAACACCACTGCCACCTTTCCGCGGAACGACTCCGCGCCGATCTGCACGTCGTTGGGCTCGGTGCTCTTCAGCTGGAACAGCTTGTCCATCATGTAGGTGTCTTCGCGATAGGTGAGCTTCATGTTGCTCTCCTCGCCACGCACCACGAAGATAGGCTCTTCGGGCAGGTATGTGCGCACCACGCCACAGTCGTCGGTAGTGCGGAAGTTGGGGTCTTTGAGAGCCTTGTCGTAAGCATCGGATATCAGCTGGCGGTCGAACGCCTGCGGAGTCTGTCCGCGGCGCAGACGGGAGCGGTCGGGGATGTTCGTGATGAAATCGCCGTCGACCTCAATGATTGTGTCGGCAGACGGTACAGCAACGTTCACGGCACGATGCGTGTCGAGTGCCTTCACCACGTCGTCGATGATGCGCTGGCTGACGAGTGGGCGCACCGCGTCGTGGAAGATGAGGTTAGCATCCTCGTTCTGGTAGGCGGTGATGGCAGAGAGCGACGAGTAGTAGCGCTCGGCTCCGCCCTTCAGTATCTTCTTCACCTTGCGCCACTTGTTGCGCAGCACGATGTTCTCGAAGTCGGCAACGAGTGCCGGGTTCGACACGATGGCTATCTCGTCGATGTGCTGGTTGCGCTCGAACACATCGATGGTGTGCTCCACGACCATCTTGCCTGCCACCTTAAAGAACTGTTTCGGTGTGGACATACCCAAGCGTGAGCCTACTCCACCGGCAAGGATAATGGCGATGTTTCTCTTCATATTACAGGGTTTGGGGGTGTTACAGTTTCTTGAACTCGGTGTATATCTTATCGGCTATCTCGCAGAACTCCTCTTCCGAGAGCTTCAGCTTTGGATTAGAGAAGAGCATGTCCTTCTCCGACTGCATCGGGATGAGATGGATATGTGCGTGCGGCACTTCGAGTCCGAGCACTGCCTCGCCCACCTTGATGCACGGGAAGGCACGCTTGATGGCTACAGCCACCTTCTTTGCGAACACCTGATACTCGGCAATCTCCTCATCCTCCATATCGAAGATGTAGTCTACTTCGCGGCGCGGAATGACGAGTGTATGACCCTTCACCAACGGGTTGATATCGAGGAAAGCGTAGAACTGTTCGCTCTCAGCACACTTATAGCTGGGAATCTCGCCTGCGGCGATTTTTGAGAATATATCCATAACAATAGGTTTTAAATGTTTATTTCTACAAAATTAGTAAAAATAACGGATAAGCGCACGCATTCACACATATTTTTATATACGCAAAAGCCAGAAACCTCAGACTCCGAGTCTGCGACTTCTGGCTTTTAACGTATTATGGTGCGCCCAATCGGCTGCTTCTTACGCTCCCTGCGATGTGCGGACAAGCCACACTCAGGTGTTATGCGAATGTGATGTTCTCGATGCGCAGACGGATAGTGCCACGCGGAATCTTAATCTCTACTTCATCGCCCACCTTCTTGTTGAGCAGACCCTGTGCGATAGGTGTATTGACCGAAATCTTACCCTCGCGCAGGTTAGCCTCGCTCTCGCTCACGATGGTGTAGGCCATCTTAGCGTTGTTGGCGAGGTTGACCATCTCCACCTTCGAGAGAATCTGAACACAGTCGGTGCTCAGACGCGATGTATCAATAATCTTTGCTTCAGAGATAGCAACCTTCAAGCGATTAATCTTCTCCTCAAGATGAGCCTGCGCCTCCTTAGCGGCGTCGTACTCTGCATTCTCGCTCAAATCGCCCTTGTCGCGAGCCTCTGCAATGGCTGCAGAAGCCTTCGGACGTTCTACTGTTTCGAGCTGCTTTAAATCGGCAACGAGCTTGTCGTAGCCTTCTTGTGACATGTAAGCCATGATTCTTTTGTTTGTTAATTAATATTTTACATTACCATAACAAAAAAACAAGAACCCCGACACTGTTCCTGCTGCCGGAATTCTCATTCATCTGTCTTTTTATACTATTTTCGCTAATTGCCACCATTCTTGCCACTACCTGATTTAACAAAAATGGTTTGATAGTTTTGCAAAGTTAGGCATTTAAATCCATATAAACAAGCGTTTTAGTGGATTTTATTTTACAGAACACAACACCACGCCACCTACTTCACACGTCTTAATATATGTCAAAATAGTTGTTGGCCTGCTGAGTTTTGCTTAAATTTGTAGGAAAAAACTACTTTTATGACTATTATTCCCGCAACACCTGCGCACGCAGCCGACATTGCACAGCTCATTATGACGGCGATGACGGAAGAGTGCTGCCAGTATTTGGCTGGCAAGGAGCACACGCTCGACGATTTCTATCACATGATGCTCGACCTCGTACTCATGGACGACTCGCAGTACAGCTGGCGCAACGCCTTCGTAGCTGTCGACGAGGAAGCCACAGAGGGCAACGTGGAGTATGCACCGGTAGCCGGTGCCATCGTAGGCTACAATGGAGCCGACCTGCGCCGCTTGCGCCGCCGTTTCCAGGAGGAGGCACTCAGACAACTCCAGATGGACTACTCGCAGATGGACGACGAGACGGAAGCCGGCGAGTTCTATCTCGACTCATTAGCCATCTACCCCGAATACCGTCGTCGCGGCATTGCTCGCCAACTGTTGAAGCGTGCCTCGGAACATGCTGCAAGCCTCAACCTGCCCGCAGCACTGCTCGTAGACAAAGGCAACCCCAACGCCGAACGCCTATATCGTTCGGTAGGCTTCGAGTACTGCAACGATGCCATGTGGGGCGGACACGAAATGCGACACCTACGCTGTCCTATCGCTTAAAGCACAAGCGTTTAGAGTTCATATTTGCTTATAGCATAAGCATTTAGAACACAAGCAGACCCAGCACACCACAACACAGCATAACAAGTATCGGGTTGGTCTTGCGGTAGCGTGTCAGGAAGAACGTTGCGGCAAAGAGCGCAACGCTGATACCGAAACCTATCGGCTCGTCTTTCGGCGAGCCGAAGTTGTCTTTGGTCATAAGCAGCAACGATGCGGCTGCTATCAAGCCCACAATGGCTGGGCGCAGACCGGCGAACACGCTCTTCACCGCCTTCGAATCGCGGTGGGTTATGAGGTATCTCGATATGAGTATCATGATGATGAACGGCAGCCAGATGATGGAGAGCGATGCCAGCACAGATCCTATCATCGCCATCCACTCGGGATAGCCCTGGTTGAGCACCGCCGTATAGCCTACGTATGTAGCGGCGTTGATGCCGATCGGACCCGGCGTCGACTGACTGATGGCAACGATGTCCGTAAACTCAGAGTTTGTGAGCCACGCATTCTTCACAACCGTCTCGTTGTGTATGAGCGACAGCATGGCGTAGCCGCCACCGAAGTTGAACGTGCCAATCTTCGTGAATATAATGAACAGTTTTAAGAAAATCATTTTTCGAGTTTTGAGTTCAACTTTCCATAAAGATATCCTGCCAAGCCGGCAGCTATGATGATATATATCGGCGACACGCCCAGCAGCCATATCAGCACCGCACACGCCACCGGTATCCACACCGTGCGCCATGTTATGTTCGCCGTCTTCGCCATCTTGAAGCACGGCGAGGCGATGAGCGCCACCACAGCCGGACGCACTCCGCGGAAGAACTTTGCAACATACTCGTTGTCCTTGAAGTTCTGGAAGAACATCGCTATCACCATTATCGCTATAATCGATGGCAATGCAATGCCCAACGCTCCGACTATGCCGCCCCACACACCGCGCAACTTGTAGCCGATGTGGCTCGCCATGTCGATGGCGAAGATGCCGGGCGTGGTCTGCGCCACAACCATTATATCCATGAACTCCTGACGGTCCATCCACTGGTGCTTGTCTACGAACTCACGCTCCATAATCGGAATCATGGCGTAGCCGCCGCCCAACGTGAAGGCGCCAATCTTGTTGCATGTAAGGAAAAACTTTAATAACATCTGGATATATAAAATTTAAAAAAAATCCATCACAGCTGCGCTGCGATGGACCAAACTTTATTTATTAACTTTTTATTTTCTCAACTATTTAACAAGACTCTCATCTCGTCTTGAGTGGCGAGAAAGACTATTTATTGTTGTCTTCTCCCCACATTCCTATTGCAGCAGTCGCTGCAAATAGGCTCATCATTACCGTCATCAACATAACCTTTCTACTTATTAACCTTTAAAACTACCAAACTATATACCTTTTATTGACAATCTTTACCTAAAAACTTCTTTACCTTTCAAAACTTAATACCTTTACCAAAGTTACCCTTTACTTTTCACCTTTTATAATACCTTATCAGAAGTCATCCTCTCTTGTACAATCTTTTACCTTTACCTAATACCTTTCGGTGTTGTTATCCTTCTATCTTTTACCTTTCTTCTAATACCTTCCTATTGAAGTTATCCTAATCTTTTACCTTCTGATGTCGTCCTGAATCTTCTTTACCTTTAAGACTTTCCTATCGAATTATCATTTCAATACCTTTTACCTAATGTTGTTAGTCAAGCGGTTGCCTCACGGTTCCCTTGTTTTGACGATGCAAAGTTACAATTGTTTGCGTACACAAACAAGCATTACCCCCTATTTTTTCACATAAAATCGCCTATTTTTGACCTACATCAACCCCATATGTGTTCGCACACACCTGCAATCGATTGCAACTTGCCCAACACTACGCAAACAATCACCCGCCACGTCCATAAACATTATTATATACTCAAGTTTCGGCTCAGGAGAGATTGTCTATCCACGGACAATCTCTCCTGAGCCTGCTATTCTCCATTCTTAGGTCCCCTTTCCGACCTCTTCGTCTTTATTTCCGGTT
>DAVZJL010000087.1:0-8272 GCA_052272805.1 Prevotella sp.
AGCGGAAGCTGGGGGATTCGAACCCCCGGTACGGTTACCCGTACGGCAGTTTAGCAAACTACTGGTTTCAGCCACTCACCCAAACTTCCATGCGGTTGGAGTTAACCGAAGCACTGTTTCTCAATTGCGAGTGCAAAGGTATAGTTTTTTATTGTAACCACCAAATGTTTTCAGTACTTTTTTATGATAAAATGAGCATTTTGCTGCATTTTTGTAGTTGAGTGCGTTTGGTAAGGTTGTTTTATGACGTTCTTTTATTCTTGAATGCGCTTGTAGTAGTGCAGTTTGTTGTTTTGTGAGTAGAACATGTGTGTCAGTTCGGTGAGCAAGAAGTCGGGACGGAATGATATTTCTTCAAAATAAGTTGAGGTTTTGCCGTTACATTCGTATATGTTTCCGTCTTTGAACGCCTTTATTGTCTTGTATCCGCTGTATTCTGTGCTTAGTTGGTTGCGTGTGAGCGGTCTGTCACCATAGTAGATGAACAACCAGATGTCGGCATTAATGGCTTTACTGATTACCATTTCGGGTGATAGATTCAGCGATCCGCTGTGCGTGTCGTCGGCAAAGATGTAGTCACCACCTGCATCTTTTATCAATTTTGCCATCGAGCTATTGCCTCCAGGGCAGTACCATACGCCACTTGTGACGCGTTCGGTGAGCACTTTCGGGTGCTTCTTTTGCTTTTTGTTATGTTCGACGATTGTGTTGTAGTTGTGTTCAATAATAGTAAACAACGAATCAGCGGTATTTTCTTTACCGATTAGCATGGCATAGAAGCGCATCCATTCGGCGCGTCCAAGTGCGGAGGTTTCCATGTAGTCGGCACATTCTATAATTGGTGTGCCGATATTTTCGAGTTGTGCATGGCTGCTTCCCTCAAATGGTGATAGGAACATTGCATCGGGTGCTAATGCAATGATGCGCTCGATGGTTGGCGACATACTGTTGCCACAGTCGATGATTGTTCCTTTTGCTGCACGCTGTAGCACGTCTTGTTGGGTGATGTAAGCCAAGTCGCATACGCCTTTAATTGCTTCACCAGCACCCAAGTCGAATAGTAGCCGGCAGTGTGGTGATGTTGTCACAATTGCTCTACGTATTGGAGTGTATATGATTGTTGCATCTGATGGTGGAGTAACTTTACCCGAGTCATTGCGGTTGACTAAGGCGTAGCGATGTAGAGTTGTGCCACTCTTCCAAGGATTGCTAAGCTTTACGTCTACGTATTTATCGTGTCGAACTGCGGTTATATGTTCTGCGTATTTGAATGTGATGGTGTCACCATTGTTGTCGTCGTTTATTGTACTCTTTCCGTTACATGATGAGAGCAACAATGAAGTTATATATATATAAGGTATAATACTATATAATATATAATAATGTATAGACCGTTGTGTATTTGTTCGTCTCTTCATTCTTCTTAATATTGTAATGTGTTTGTTGAGTGATTTTTATGTAAAACAAAAAAGTGAAATGTTCGTTTGAACATTTCACTTTCGTTTGAGGTACCTAGCAGAGTCGAACTGCTCTACACGGTTTTGCAGACCGTTACCTAACCGATCGGCCAAGGTACCAAATGGCTCATTGCTTATTTGCGAGTGCAAAGGTAGGCATTATTATTGTAACCACCAAATGTTTTTGTTTCTTTTTTCTTATTTATCTTGTTTTTCCACGTTTTCTTGTGTTTCTTCTTTCGTTTGTTTTATGTTTAAGCATCCTTTTTCCTATAATTGCTGCATTGTTCGGCGTGGAAAGTAGTGTTTTGCTTTTTGTTAAGTTTGTGGTTTTTTATCATTTGCTCTTTCAGTGCACAGCCCTTGCAGCCATAACATCCGCTTTCTGCTTCGCTAATGGCTTTATATGTTCTGTAGGCGATGTAGCTGATAGAGATAATAATTATGAGTATGACAGCGATGAGTTGTAACATATATGGGTGTGATAAAGTTAATAGTTAGTCAAATCGTGAAAAACTCGTAAGTTATAGTTTGATAGTGAGAATCGGTACGTACATCTGCGATGCGTATCGCGGATGTACGTATCGATTGTTCGCCTTAGTTTAATAAGCGAAGAGAGGGTAGTCCTTCATTGTCTCGTTCACCTTGGCGCGAACTCGAGCGATTACCTCTTCGTTTTCTGGGTCGTTCAGTACTTCCTCTATGAGTTCAGCAATCAGCACCATGAGGTCTTCCTTAGCACCACGTGTTGTGATGGCAGGAGTTCCGAGGCGTATGCCCGATGTCTGGAATGCGCTACGTGTGTCGTATGGCACCATGTTCTTGTTGACGGTGATGTCTGCAGCAACGAGAGCGTTTTCTGCCACCTTACCAGTGAGGTCAGGATACTTCGAACGGAGGTCGACAAGCATAGAGTGGTTGTCTGTGCCACCGCTCACGATAGTAAAGCCACGTTTGATGAGTTCGTCAGCAAGCACGCTTGCGTTCTTCTTCACCTGCTTTGCCCACTCCTTGAACTCTGGCTGCAGAGCCTCGCCGAAAGCCACAGCCTTGGCAGCGATGACATGCTCCAACGGGCCGCCCTGCTGTCCAGGGAACACTGCAGAGTTGAGCAACTGGCTCATCATCTTTGTTACGCCCTTTGGTGTCTTCAAGCCCCATGGGTTCTCGAAGTCCTTGCCCATAAGGATGATTCCACCACGCGGACCGCGCAGGGTCTTGTGAGTGGTAGAGGTTACGATGTGAGCGTACTTCACAGGGTTGTCGAGCAAGCCGGCTGCGATAAGGCCTGCAGGGTGAGCCATATCAATCATAAGCAGTGCGCCAACCTTATCGGCAATCTCGCGCATACGCTTGTAGTCCCACTCGCGGCTATATGCCGAACCACCACCGATGATGAGCTTCGGTTTGTGCTCCAGAGCGAGCTGCTCCATCTGGTCGTAGTTCACGCGGCCAGTCTCCTTGTCAAGGTCGTAGCCGATGGCGTGGTAGAGTATGCCCGATGTGTTCACCGCTGAACCGTGTGAGAGGTGTCCGCCGTGTGCGAGGTTAAGACCGAGGAATGTATCGCCAGGCTTCAGTACGGCAAGCAGTACAGCGGCGTTAGCCTGCGCACCAGAGTGCGGCTGTACGTTGGCATACTCAGCACCGAAGAGTTTCTTCACGCGTTCGATAGCCAATGTCTCCACTTCGTCCACTACCTGGCAGCCGCCGTAGTAGCGTTTGCCTGGATATCCCTCGGCATATTTGTTCGTGAGATAAGAACCCATTGCCTCCATTACCTCGTCGCTGACAAAGTTTTCAGAAGCTATAAGTTCTATACCCTTCAGCTGGCGCTGATGTTCTTTCTCAATGAGGTCGAAAATCACCTGATCTCTTTTCATAGTTAATAGGATTTTAGTTATAGTAATGATTATACGAGTTCAACTTTCTCGATAAACTGCTCTTTGTCGCAGTAGTGACATTTTAGGATACCCTTTTCTTTGTTCACAACGTGAAATACGGTGTTCATCGGTTCGTTGTTGGTGATGCACTTCGGGTTGTTGCACTTCACGATGCCACGCAACTCATCGGGGGTCTTCACCGTCTTCTTCTCCACAACCTCGTAGTCGTGTATGATATTGAGCACCACGTTCTGCGCTACAACCGAGAGTCGCGAAATCTCCTCGTCGGTGAAGAACTTGTCCGATACTTTGATGATACCCTTGCGTCCAATCTTGTTCGACGGATAGTTGTAACCGATAGTTACTGGTGTTTCAAGGGTCTCTAATTGCAGTAAATTTACTACCTGATATGTCTTCTCTGCTGGTATATGGTCGATGACAGTGCCGTTCTTGATAGCAGCCACTTGTCTTTCTGTCTTGTTGCTCATGTTGTATTGTTTGTTAATTGCTAAATAATGGTCTTGTCGTTGCGCACCTCGTCAAGTGTGATGCCGAGCACGTAGCAGAATATCGCCTCACGAGCAAACAAGCCGTTGCCTGCCTGCTGAATGTAGTAAGCGTGTGAACTCTCGTCTACATCGTATGCTATCTCGTTGACGCGTGGCAGTGGGTGTAGAATTTTCATGTTGTCCTTTGCTTTGCAGAGCATCTGGCGCTTCAGGATGTACACGTTCTTCACACGTTCGTACTCCATGAGGTCGGAGAAGCGTTCTTTCTGCACGCGTGTCATGTAGAGGATGTCGGCATCTGCAATCACGTCTTCGTTGAAGTCGGTGTGCTCTTCGAAGCGGATACCGTGTTCGCGACAATAGATTTTGTACTCCTCAGGCATTGCCAATTCCTTCGGTGCCACAAAGTGGAATGTAGGATTGAAGTGGCGCATGGCAGTGATAAGCGAGTGTACGGTGCGTCCGTACTTCAAGTCGCCAACGAGATAGATATTAAGGTTTTCGAGAGTGCCTTGTGTTTTGTAGATAGAATAAAGATCGAGGAGACACTGTGACGGGTGCATATGTGCGCCGTCGCCTGCATTGACAATAGGAACCGGAGCAACTTCGCTGGCGTATTGCGCTGCGCCTTCAACGTAGTGGCGCATCACGATGACATCGGCATAGTTGGAAACCATAAGTATGGTGTCCTTAAGTGTTTCGCCTTTGGTTACGCTTGATGCCTTGGCATCCGAGAAACCGATGACGCGCGCACCGAGGCGGTTTGCTGCAGTTTCAAAACTCAATCGCGTACGAGTTGAAGGCTCGAAGAATAGCGTTGCCACCACCTTACCTTTCAGCAGTTCGCGGTTAGGGTGGTTCTCAAACTCCTTTGCCATTTCGAGCAAATACATTAGCTTTTCCTTTGGTAGGTCGGCTATTGTTACAAAATCGTGTCTCATTATTATTTAGAATTAATGGTTGTCTACAATTTGTCTGCTAAGTTAGTTATAATTTTTCAGATATGGCGTAAATGAAAAGTATAATTTATGCTTTTCTCACTTTTTTGCCTTACCTTTGCAAAATATAAGAGTTAATACTAATATTATTCAGTCGCATCACTAAAATAAAACAAGAAGTACACCAACTATAAATATGAGAAAAGTATTCATACGCTCGCTTTGGACGTTGCTTGTTGTTGCCATATTAGGCTCGGCAGTTGCGTTTAAGGCTATATGGGACGGAAATATTGGCTATATGCCGCCAGTAGAGGACTTGCAGAATCCTATCAGCCGTTTTGCAACTCAAATCTTCAGTGCCGACGGCAAGGTGATAGGCACTTGGAACTTCAATCGCGAGAATCGTATCTGCATAGCATACAACGACATCTCGCCATACCTTGTGCAAGCACTTGTGGCTACTGAGGATGTGCGTTTCTACGATCATTCGGGTGTCGACTTCATTGCGCTTACCCGAGCCGTAGTGAAGCGTGGACTCTTCGGACAGGCTTCGGCTGGTGGTGGTTCTACCATCACGCAGCAGCTTGCCAAGCAGCTCTACTCCGAGACGGCAAAGAGCACTATGCAGCGTGTGTTACAGAAGCCGATAGAGTGGGTCATCGCCGTGAAGCTCGAGCGCAACTACACCAAGGAGGAGATAATCGCCCTCTACCTTAACTACTTCGACTTTCTTCATAACGCTGTCGGCATAAAGACAGCGTCGAACACCTATTTTAATAAGGAGCCTCGCGACCTCACCATTGAGGAGGCAGCTACGCTTATTGGTTTGTGTAAGAACCCATCGCTCTTCAATCCGGTGCGCTATCCTGAGCGTTGCCGAGAGCGTCGCAATGTGGTGCTCGACCAGATGCGTAAGGCTGGCTACATCACCGAGGCTGAGTGTGCTAAGTATTCGGATTTGCCTTTGAAACTCGACTTCCATCGCACCGACCATAAGGATGGTGTGGCACCTTATCTGCGCGAGTTCCTGCGTGTGTATATGTCGGCTGAACGTCCACAACTGTCTAACTATCCATCGTGGAACCGCCGTCAGTTTGTCATCGACTCAATTGCATGGGTGAGCGATCCGCTCTACGGATGGTGCAACAAAAATCGCAAGAAGGACGGCTCACCGTACAATCTCAATGCCGACGGCTTGAAGGTGTATACCACCATCGACTCGCGTATGCAACGCTATGCCGAAGAGGCTGTTTATGCTCACGTGGCTCGCTACTTGCAGCCGGAGTTCTTTAAGGAGCAGAAGGGCAAGCCGAACGCTCCGTTCACCTCCGCACTGACACAGAAACAGGTTAACCAGATTATGGAACGTGCTGTGCTTCAGAGCGAACGCTATCGTGTGTTGAAAGCTGGTGGCGCAAGCGATGAAGAGATACATCGTTCGTTCCATACGCCTACAGAAATGACTCTCTTTACATATCATGGCGACATAGACACCATGATGGCACCTATTGATAGTATACGCTATGTGAAGTCGTATCTGCGTGCCGGCTTTATGAGTATGGACCCGAAGACGGGTGCGGTGAAGGCATACGTAGGCGGACTCGACTACACACATTTCATGTACGATATGGTTACGGGCGGTCGTCGTCAGGTGGGTTCTACAATAAAGCCCTTCCTCTATGCGCTTGCCATGGAGAATGGTTTCACCCCCTGTTCTATGGCTCCTAATGTGCAGCAGACCTACACCGTGGGCAATCAGACTTGGACTCCGCGCAACACCAACCGTAAACGCTACGGCGAGATGGTTACGCTGAAGTGGGGATTGGCGCAATCGAACAACTGGATTTCGGCTTACCTTATGAGCAAGCTCAATCCGCAGCAGTTTGTTTCTATGCTTCACGACTTCGGCATCAACAACCCCGAGATAGTGCCGTCAATGGCACTCTGTCTCGGTCCGTGCGAGGTCTCTGTGGCAGAGATGGTAAGTGCCTACACCACGTTTGTCAATAAAGGCATTCGTTCTGCTCCGATGTTCGTGAGTCGAATAGAGGATAACGAGGGCAATGTCATCACCGACTTCCAGCCACGTATGAACGAGGTGATAAACGCAGAGAGTGCCAACCGTATGCTCGTGCTTCTGAAAGGCGTTGTCGACGGCGGTACGGCTGGCAGATTGCGCTACAGATATAACTTTACTGGCGAGATTGGTGCTAAGACCGGTACCACCAACCGCAATGCCGATGCTTGGTTCATGGGCTTCACACCGCAACTCGTCAGCGGTTGCTGGGTAGGTGGTGAGGATCGCGACATCCACTTCGACACCATGCGCATGGGACAGGGCGCAACAATGGCTCTGCCCATCTGGGCAAACTTTATGAAGAAGGTGTATGCCGACCCCTCGTTGCCTTACGACGAAACGGCGAAATTTGATTTGCCACCAGGCTACGACGGCTGTTCTGACGGCGAAGCATCGTCCGATGACCCCGGCGATGGGGCTCTTGACATAGAAGAAGTGTTTGAATAATAATAGGGTGCTGTCGCTTGCACATGCAAGAACAGCACCCCTTTTAAATTATAGTATTATGAAATATTTTGTAGCAAATTTCAAGATAGAGTGTGAGGCAGAGCTGATGCAGCCCGCTCGTGAGTTGTTGTCGGCAGCCGCTTGTGAGGCAGGCTTTGAAGCGTTTGAGGATACCGACGACGGATTGTTAGGTTATGTACAGCGCCCGATGTATGACAAGGAGGCACTCGATGCAGCCATTGCCGACTATATGCCTGACGGCGTGTCGGTGAGATACGAGGTAGAGGAAGTGCCCGACCAGAACTGGAATCAGGGCTGGGAGGACGAGGGCTTCGAGCCTATTGGCGTAAGCGACAACCTCGTAATCTACGATGCCAAGCACACCGACCGCGAGATGTTCGCTGGCGACGACGGCGTGATGCGCATCTTTATTGAGGCACGCAACGCTTTCGGAACGGGTACGCACCAGACAACACGCATGATTCTGCGCCGACTGCTCGCAATGGACATGCAGGGTAAGAGCGTGCTCGACTGCGGATGTGGCACCGGAATACTCGGTATCACTGCCTCACGTCTTGGTGCCAACCCCGTGCTTGGTTACGACATCGACGAGTGGAGTGCCGACAATGCGCAACACAACGCAGCATTGAACGGAGTGGAGAATATGAGCGTTATGCTCGGCGATGCGTCAGTTCTTAATAACGTAGCGGAGTGCTTCGATGTGGTCATTGCGAATATTAACCGCAACATCCTCATAGCCGATATGCCAGCGTTCCGTGCACACATGAAGCAAGGTGCACGCCTCATCCTTAGCGGATTTTACGAGGCTGACGTGCCGATGATAGAAGCGACCGCTAAGGAGCACGGACTCTCGCTCTGCGACGTTGTTACGGATGAAGAGTGGGCTTGTGCGTTGTTCAAGTAAGATTTTTTATATATAAGTAGCGGAGGCTCCCGCCTC
>DAVZJL010000088.1:0-6755 GCA_052272805.1 Prevotella sp.
GGCGCAACCCGCACGGGTTGCGCCTTTTTTCGTAGCAAAACTGCGCATTTGTTTGTTTTTTTCGCCACAAAAGTGTAGTTTTGCAGAATAAAACCCTAAGGAGCATGAAAGAGCAAAACGAAAGAAGGTTGCCAGTTGGCTTGCAGTCTTTTACAGAAATCCGAAGAAAGAAGTATTTGTATGTTGACAAGACCGATATTATTTGGAATCTTGCCAACAAAAACAAGAAGTACAATTACTTGAGTCGCCCACGTCGATTTGGAAAGTCGGTGTTGGTAGACACGCTTCAAGCCTATTTCGAAGGTAGGAGAGAGTTGTTTGAGGGTTTAAAGATAATGCAGTTAGAGAAAGACTGGGTGAATCGTCCAGTCGTACGTTTAGATATGAGTCTTGGAGGAGCTGATGAGCAGGCTCTGCGTTCGTATCTGGATATGGCATTTCGTGATTACGAAAAGGCGTGGGATGTGGAAACGATTTCGGGATATTCTCTTGCAAACAGATTTCATAATATCATTGTCAGTGCATATAAAAAAACGGGTGAGCAGGTGGCTATCCTAATAGATGAATACGACTCTCCGTTGCAGCATTCGTGGCACACACCTAATCATGAAGCCTGTACCTCTGTTTATCGCGAAGTGTTTGCAGTGCTTAAAGCCGACGACCAGTATGAGCGTTTTGTCTTTCTTACAGGCATAACCAAGTTTACGCAAATATCGCTATTCTCGGTTCTAAACAACATAAGCAATATCAGTTTTGAGGCTCCATACGCAGCTGTTTGTGGTATAACAAAGTCGGAGATAAAAGAATACTTCCGACCAGAGATAGCAAGTATGGCAGAGCAAAATGGTTGGACGGAGGATGATACTGTGCAGCACTTGAAGGACTACTATGACGGCTATCATTTTAGTCATAATAATATGGTAGATGTGTTCAATCCGTTCAGTCTGATAAATGCTTTGGCTGATGGTGAGCTGCGCAACTATTGGGCGGCATCGGGGGCTACATCGTTACTGCCGAAATTCGTTGACGACATGGAAATAAGATTGAATGACTTCGACCACAGTGCACTGCCAAGTACAATAATAGAGACTTCGGATGTAACGGGTGGTGGTGCAGAGTTGTTCCTTTATCAGTCGGGTTATCTTACAATAAAAGGATATGACGAGGGTGTTTATTTCCTTGGTATTCCTAATCAAGAAGTTCGTCAGTCGCTCAATAGCATTGTGCTTCCGGCATTGGCGATGCGCCGTAATGGTGACATCCAGTCTGCACAAGCCATGCTTACGGTGCATCTTCGTAATGGTAATAGTTGAAGTTATCGAACAATGGTGGCATTTCTGCTGCCGAACAACAGATATGTGAAAATCGCTATATAGAGCCTTTCAAGGCAGACGGACGTAAGGTTATAGCCCTTGCTGTTGAACTTGATGCTATGGGCAAGGGACTTGTAGATTGGAAAGTTTGCAAAAGCAATTGAGAAAGTTTTTGTTCTATTGGCGTGAATAAATAAAAGCAAAGAAAAATGAACAAAAAAGCAATTCTAACGCTTACAGCAGCAGCCCTGTTGTCGACAACCGACGCTGTGGCACAGTTGAAATATCCGGCAACGGCGAAGGACAACACCGTTGACGAGTACTTCGGAGAGAAGGTGGCAGACCCGTACCGCTGGTTGGAGAACGACACGAGCGCAGCCACGGCAGAGTGGGTGAGAGAGGAGAACCTCGTCAGCCGGAAATATCTCGACAACATACCCATGCGCAAGGCGATACTGAAGCGCCTGAAGGAGACCGCGAACTACGAGAAGCGCGGCATGGCATTCGAGCGCGGCGGCAAGTGGTACGCCTACCGCAACGACGGACTGCAGAACCAGGCGGTACTCTACCAGATGGACCGCTACGACGCGCCCGTCAGCGAGTGGCACGTGTGGCTCGACCCGAACACGCTGAGCACCGACGGCACGGTGGCACTGAAGAGCACCACGTTCTCGCACGACGGCAAGTATATGGCGTATGTCATCTCGCGCAACGGATCGGACTGGGAGGAGATATACGTGAAGGACGTGGCGACGGGCAAGACGCTCGACGACCACATCGTGTGGGCGAAGTTCACGAAAGCCACATGGGTGGGCGACGGCTTCTACTACAGTGCGTACGACGCGCCCGAGAAAGGCAAGGAGACATCAGCCAAGAACGCCGTGCAGAAGATATACTACCACCGCATAGGCACACCGCAGAGCGACGACCGCCTGTTCTATCAGAACCCGTCGCAGCCGCTGCGCTTCTACGAGGTGAGCGTGAACAAGGAGGAGACCGTTATGTACCTCACCGAGGCAGGTATGGACAACGGCAACAACCTCTATGTGCGCGACATGACGCAGGCAGATGCACAGTTCATACAGATGTGCTCCGACCCACAATATATATATACGCCTGTGGAGACCGTCGGCAACCGCATGTATATACTCACCAACGCCGGTGCACCGAAGTACCGACTCATGGTGGCAGACGTGAACAACCCGGGCTACGCCGACTGGAAAGAGCTGGTGGGCGAGGGCGAGAGCGTACTCGAGGACGTTACGTTCACCGCCGACAACCGCATGATACTGCAGTACGCCAAGGACAACTGCAACCAGCTTTACGTTTACGACACCGACGGCAACCGACTCAGCGAGATTGAGCTGCCCACGTTCGGCACAACATCCGTGAGCGGTGCACGCGGACAGAAGGAACTGTTCTACTCGTTCACATCGTACACCACACCAGGTGCCATCTACAGCTACGATATGGCTACAGCGAAGAGCACGCTACTGTCTACGCCGAAGCTCACATTCCGCACACAGGACTACGTCACGGAGATGCTGTTCTACACCTCGAAGGACGGCACACGCGCTCCGCTCTTCATCACGCACAAGAAGGGGCTGAAGCTGAACGGCAAGAACCCGCTGCTGCTCTACGGCTACGGTGGCTTCAATGTGACGTACAAACCACACTTCCTGTCGAACATGATTCCGTTCATGGAGCGCGGCGGCGTATATGTTCACGAGTATGGCGAGCAGTGGCACGTGGCTGGCACGAAGCTGCAGAAGCAGAACGTGTTCGACGACTTCATCTCGGCTGCCGAATTCCTTATTGACAAGGGTTACACCTCAAAGAACTATCTCGCCATACAGGGCGGAAGCAACGGCGGACTGCTCGTTGGAGCCTGCATGACGCAGCGCCCCGACCTCTTCCGTGTCTGCCTGCCCGCAGTGGGCGTTATGGATATGTTGCGCTATCATAAGTTCACTATCGGCTGGAACTGGGCACCCGACTACGGCACATCGGAGGATTCGAAGGAGATGTTTGAGTATCTCAGAGCCTACTCGCCGCTTCACACGCTGAAGCCCGGCGTGCATTATCCGGCTACGCTCGTCACCACAGCCGACCACGACGACCGCGTGGTGCCAGCCCACTCGTTCAAGTTCGCGGCACGCCTGCAGGAGTGTCAGGGCGGCACGGCTCCGGTGCTCATCAGTATCGGTGTGAACGCCGGACACGGCGGAGGCAAACCGCTGGCAAAGCGACTCGAAGAGACAGCCGACGCCATCAGCTTCACGCTCTGGAACATGGGTGTGAAGAAATAATCATGGAATAAGGCAAGAGGGAACATGCCCGACAGGGCATCAAGAACAAACAGAGAGAAACAAGATGGTACCACAGGAATATCAGAAGTTCTACTTGAAAGACGTGACGTTCGTCAATCTGATGATGCGTCGCATATATAACGTGCTCATCGTGGCTAACCCCTACGACGCGTTCATGCTCGAAGACGACGGACGCGTGGAGGAGAAGATATACAACGAGTATGTGGAGCTCGGTCTGCGCTATCCGCCCACGTTCACACAGGTGAGCACCACGGAGGAGGCGCGACAGGTGCTGCGCACGATGCACATCGACCTCGTAATCTGTATGCCAGGCAACGCCGACAACGATGCGTTCAGCGTGGCGCGTGACATAAAGGCGGAGTTCCCACATATGCACTGCATAGTGCTCACGCCCTTCTCGCATGGCATCACGAAGCGCATGGAGAACGAAGACCTCTCCATCTTCGACTACGTGTTCTGCTGGCTCGGCAACACCAACCTCATTCTCTCCATCATCAAGCTGATAGAGGACAAGATGAACCTTGAGCACGACATCGATGAGGGTGGCGTGCAGATGATATTGTTGGTGGAGGACAGCATACGCTTCTACAGCTCCATACTGCCCAACCTCTACAACTACATACTCGCGCAGAGCAAGCGCTTCTCTACCGAGGCACTCAACCGCCACGCTGCTTCGCTGCGTATGCGTGGCAGACCAAAAGTGGTGTTGGCACGCAACTATGAGGAGGCGATGGCACTCTACGAACGCTACGCGGACAATGTGCTCGGTGTGATTAGCGACGTGCGCTTCCCCATACACGGCGTGAAGGACAGTGAAGCAGGTCTGAAGCTGATGCGCGAGATAAGAAAGAACGACCCCTATCTGCCGCTGATACTCGAAAGCTCGGAGTCGGAGAACCGCGCAAAGGCAGAGGCGGAAGGCTTCCGCTTCGTAGATAAAAACTCGAAGAAGATGTCGCTCGACCTGCATAAGATGCTCGAGGAACACCTCGGCTTCGGCGACTTCATCTTCCGCGACCCGAAGACAAAGGCGGAGATAATGCGCATCCACTCGCTGAAGGAGCTGCAGGACAATATCTTCAAGATTCCCGACGAGTCGATGCTCTACCACATCTCGCGCAACCACATGAGCCGCTGGCTGTCGGCGCGTGCCATCTTCCCCGTGTCGATGTTTCTGAAGACCGTGACGTGGGAGCGACTGAAGGACATCACAGCCCACCGCGAGATTATCTTCGACGCCATTGTGCAGTACCGCCACATGAAGAATATTGGCGTGGTGGCGGTGTTCGACCGCATGAAGTTCGATGCTTACTCCCACTTCGCACGCATCGGCGAAGGCTCGCTCGGCGGAAAGGGTAGAGGTTTGGCGTTCCTCGACAATATCATCAAGACACACCCCGAATTCAACTCGCTGGAGGGAGCCACTGTACAGATACCGCGCACCGTGGTGCTCTGCACCGATGTGTTCGACCAGTTCATGGAGCAGAACAACCTCTACCAGATAGCACTCAGCGATGCCTCGGACGACGACATACTGCGCCACTTCCTGCGTGCGCAGCTGCCCGACTCGCTCATAGCCGACTTCTTCACGTTCTTCGAGGCAGTGAAGAGTCCGATAGCCATACGCTCGTCGTCGCTGCTCGAAGATGCCCACTATCAGCCATTCGCCGGCATCTACTCTACGTACATGATTCCGTACCTCGACGACAAGTATGCCATGCTTGAGATGTTGGCGTGCGCCATAAAAGGTGTCTATGCCTCGGTCTACTATCGCGACTCGAAGGCTTACATGACAGCCACGAGCAATGTCATCGACCAGGAGAAGATGGCGGTGATACTGCAGGAGGTGGTGGGCAAGCAGTTCGACGGACGCTATTACCCGAACATATCGGGCGTGCTGCGCTCGCTCAACTATTACCCCATAGGCGACGAGCGCGCTGAGGACGGCATCGCCTCGCTCGCATTAGGCTTGGGCAAGTATATCGTCGACGGCGGACAGACGTTGCGCGTGTCGCCATACCATCCGCACCAGGTGTTGCAGACCTCCGAACTGGAGACGGCGCTGCGCGAGACGCAGACACGCTTCTACGCTCTCGACACGCGGCATGTGGGCAATGACTTCAAGGTGGACGATGGTTTTAATATCCTAAATCTGAAAGTGAAGGAGGCGGAGCGCGACAACTCGCTCAACTTTATCGCCTCGACCTACGACCCCTACGACCAGGTGATACGCGACGGACTGTACGAGGGTGGCAGAAAGGTGATATCGTTCGCCGGTGTGCTGCAGCAGAACGTGTTTCCGCTGCCCGAGCTGCTGCAGATGTCGATGCGTTTCGGTGCAGAGGCTATGCGCCGACCCGTGGAGATAGAGTTCGCATGTAACCTCAACGCCGACCGCACCGGTTCGCTCTACCTGCTGCAGATACGCCCCATTGTCGACCAGAAGCAGATGCTCGACGAAGACCTCGCGGCGATACCCGACGCCGACTGCCTGTTGCGCTCGCACAACTCGCTCGGGCATGGTGTGACGGAAGATGTTACTGACGTGGTGTACGTGAAGACCGACGACCGCTTCTCGGCAGCCGACAATCCGACGATAGCACGCGAAATAGAAAAACTGAACAAGGAATATCTCGACCGCGGCACAAACTACGTGCTTGTAGGTCCAGGCAGATGGGGTTCGAGCGATTCGTGGTTGGGCATACCCGTGAAGTGGCCGCATATATCGGCAGCGCGTGTCATCGTGGAGGTGGCACTGAAGAACTATCGCGTAGACCCAAGTCAGGGTACACACTTCTTCCAGAATCTCACATCGTTCGGTGTGGGCTACTTCACCATCGACGAGAACCGCAACGACGGCTGTTTCCATAAGGCTGCGCTCGACGCAATGCCGGCAGTGGAGGAAACGGACCACGTGCGCGTGGTGCGCTTCGAGAAAGGACTAAGAATAATGATGGATGGAAAGAAAGGTGAAGGAGTGATTGCCGCTATATGATAAAGCGGTGCCCATAGGGGGTGCAGCAGTCTCTGCTGCACCAACCAAGTAGTTGGTGTACTCATAGGGGGTGCAGCAGTCTCTGCTGCACCAACCAAGTAGTTGGTGTACTCATAG
>DAVZJL010000088.1:6855-7606 GCA_052272805.1 Prevotella sp.
GGGGTGCAGCAGTCTCTGCTGCACCAAACAAGCGGTTGGTGTAGTTGCAGGGGGTGCACTTGTCTCAAGTGCACCAACCAAGTTAATGACACATTCTATTCAGTTGGTCTGTTCGGTTGGTGCACTTGAGACAAGTGCACCCCCTGAGCGTGGTCGGTTTACTTAACAGCGATGCACTCCACCTCGACCAAAGCGTTCTTCGGTAGAGTCTTCACTGCGACTGCAGAGCGAGCCGGGAACGGCTGTGAGAAGAATTCTGCGTAAACCTCGTTCATGGCAGCGAAGTCGGCCATGTCGCTGAGGAATACAGTAGTCTTAACCACGTGCTGCAGGTCGGTACCTGCCTCCTCGAGGATGTGCTTAGCGTTGGTGAGCGACTGGCGTGTCTGCTCCTTTACGCCGCCTTCTGCGAATGCACCTGTTGTAGGGTCGATAGGCAGCTGACCTGATGCGAATACCATGCCGTTAGCCTCTACAGCCTGTGAGTACGGACCGATAGCTGCTGGAGCTTTCTCTGTGTTAATCTGTTTGTTCATAGTTCTTTTGAGTTTAAAATGTTATTGTTAGTCTTTTTACTTTAGTAGGAGACTTTAGGGGGTGCACTTGTCTCAAGTGCACCAACCAAGTAGGGGTGCATTTGTCTCAAGTGCACCAACCAAGTTAATGACACGTTCTATTCAGTTGGTCTGTTCAGTTGGTGCACTTGAGACAAGTGCACCCCCTAAAGTTAATGACACATTCTATTCAGTTG
>DAVZJL010000089.1:0-7247 GCA_052272805.1 Prevotella sp.
CAACCTAAAAATCTGTGAGCATCTGTGAAATCCGTGGGAGAATATTCTCCGCCAGTCGTTTCTGTGAATTCTGCGTGTTCTGTGGGAGGACATGCGTGTTTGGTTGGTGCAGTGGAGACCACTGCACCCCCTGAGATGGCAGCGTGCTTGGTTGGTGCACTTGAGACAAGTGCACCCCCTAAACTTCTGTGAATTCTGCGTGTTCTGTGGGAGGATATGCACTGTTAGCTTGGTTGGTGCAGTGGAGACCACTGCACCCCCTGGGAGGCGGCGTGGGTATGGCAGGGATGCCATACCCTCCTATAAGTGCACCCACTGAGGAGATCTCCTTGTCAACTCGTCAACTTGTCAACTAATAAAGAAAAGAACTATGTTGAATAAAATAATAAGGTTCTCGCTTGAGAACAGAATACTCGTGTTGGTGGCATCGGTGCTGCTCGTCATAGGCGGACTGTACTCCACCAGTAAGACCGATGTGGACGTGTTCCCCGACCTCAACGCCCCCACCGTGGTTATTATGACCGAAGCCGGCGGCATGGCTACCGAAGAAGTGGAGCAGCTCGTAACGTTCCCTATCGAAACCGCCGTCAACGGCAGCACCGGTGTGCGCCGCGTACGCTCACAGTCTACCAACGGCTTCTCCGTTGTGTGGGTGGAGTTCGACTGGGGCACCGACATCTACCTCGCCCGCCAGATAGTGAGCGAGAAACTCGCCGCAGTAGGCGAGCAGATGCCCGAAGGCGTGAGTGCTCCCGTGCTCGGTCCGCAGTCGTCGATACTCGGCGAGGTGCTCATCGTGAGCCTCACCAGTAAGCACACCACGCAGCAAGACCTGCGCACGTATGCCGACTGGGTGATACGTCCGCGCCTGCTCTCCACCGGCGGTGTTGCGCAGGTGAGCGTGCACGGCGGCGACATCAAGGAGTATCAGATACTCCTGAGTCCGGGCAGGATGAAGCACTTCGGTGTGTCGCTCACCGACATCATGGCGTGCACACGCGGCATGAACACCAACACCAACGGCGGCGTGCGCTACAAGTACGGCAACGAGTACATCATCCGCGGCATCACCTCCACCAACGACGTGGAGAAGCTCGGTACGAGCATCGTGAAGAAGAACGGTGAGAGCGTAGTCACCCTCGCCGACGTAGCCACGATAAAGATAGGCAACCAGTCGCCGAAGCTCGGCGTAGCCAGCGAGCGCGCCCAGTCAGCCGTGCTCCTCACCGTGACCAAGCAGCCCAACACCAGCACCATCGACCTCACGAAGCAGCTCGACCTCGCGCTCGCCGACCTGCAGCAGACCCTGCCCTCCGACGTGCATATCTCTACCGACATCTTCCGTCAGTCAGACTTCATAGAGAGCAGCATCGACAACGTGCAGAAGTCGCTCATCGAGGGAGCCATCTTCGTGGTTATCATCCTGATGATATTCCTTGCCAACGTGCGCACCACGGTCATCTCGCTCGTCACGATACCCATCTCGTTCCTCGTGGCTATGATAGTACTCAACGCCCTCGGCATAAGCATCAACACCATGACCCTCGGCGGACTCGCCATAGCCATCGGTTCGCTCGTAGACGACGCCATCGTCGACGTGGAGAACGTGTACAAGCACATACGCCAGAACCGCGCGCTGCCCGAGGCAGAGCGAGTGCCCATCATCGAACTCGTGTACAACGCTTCGCGCGAGGTACGTATGCCTATCCTCAACTCCACGCTGATTATCGTGGTGAGCTTCGCGCCGCTCTTCTTCCTCAGCGGTATGGAAGGCAGGATGCTCATACCCCTTGGCATCGCCTTCGTGACAGCCCTCTTCGCCTCAACCCTCGTAGCCCTCACGCTCACCCCCGTGCTCTGCAGCTACCTGCTCGGCAAGAGCAAGGGCGAGATGCCGAAGGAAGCCTTCGTGGCAGTGTGGCTGAAGACATACTACGAGCGTGCCCTGCAGTGGGTGCTCGGCAACACACGCAAGGTGATAGTAGGCACCGCAGCGTTGTTCGTTGTCGCTGTGGGCGTGTTCTTCTGCTTAGGCAGCAGCTTCCTGCCCAAGTTCAACGAAGGCTCGTTCACCATCAACATCTCCTCGCTGCCCGGCATCTCGCTCGAAGAGAGCGACTCCATCGGCGCACGTGCCGAGCGACTGCTGCTGCAGGTGCCCGAGATAAAGACCGTGGCACGCAAGACCGGCCGTGCGGAGCTCGACGAGCACGCCCTCGGCGTGAACGTGAGCGAGATAGAAGCCCCGTTCGAGCTTAAGGACCGCAGCCATGAAGAAGTGCTCAACGACGTGCGCAAGCGACTCTCGGTGCTCGCCGGAGCCAATATAGAGATAGGTCAGCCCATCTCCCACCGCATCGACGCCATGCTCTCCGGCACACAAGCCAGCATCGCCATCAAGCTCTTCGGCACCGACCTCAACCGTATGTTCACCATCGGCAACCAGATAAAGAACGCCTGCCAGGACATCAAGGGCATCGCCGACCTCAACGTAGAGCAGCAGATAGAGCGACCCGAACTGAAGATTGTGCCGCGCCGCGAACTGCTCGTGCGCAACGGCATCACACTGCCCGAGTTCAACGAGTTCCTCGCCGTGAACCTCGCCGGCGAGACCGTCTCGCAGGTGTACGAAGCCGGCAGAGCCTTCAACCTCGTGGTGAAGGCAGCCGACTACGACGAGGTGAGCAACCTCATCATCGACACGCAGGACGGACGCAAGGTGCCGCTGAGCGATGTGGCAGATATCATATCCAGTGCCGGACCCAATACCATCAACCGCGAGAACGTGCAGCGCAAGATAGTAATCTCAGCCAACACCAGCGGCAGAGCCTTGAGCGACGTAGTAGCCGACATCAAGCAGGCAGTAGGCGAGAACGTGCAGCTGCCCGAAGGCTACCACGTGGAGTACGGCGGACAGTTTGAGAGTCAGGAGAACGCCAGTCGCGTGCTCTACCTCACCTGCATGGTAGCCATCGTCGTCATCTTCTTCCTGCTATTCATGCAGTTCCGCAACGCCATGGAAGCCGGTGTCATCCTGCTCAACCTCCCGTTGGCACTCATCGGCGGCATCTTCGCCATCGTGCTCACCACCGGCGAGGTAAGCATACCCGCCGTCATCGGCTTCATCTCACTCTTCGGCATCGCCACGCGCAACGGTATGCTGCTCATCACCGAGTACAAGCGTCTGCGCACAGAGGAAAACAAGAGCGTGCGCGACGCCATTGTCGAAGGCTCGCTCTCGCGACTGAACCCCATCCTCATGACCGCCCTCACCTCAGCCCTCGCCCTCGTGCCGCTCGCCCTCGGCGGCGACCTGCCCGGCAACGAGATACAGTCGCCGATGGCAAAGGTGATACTCGGCGGACTCATCAGTTCTACATTACTCAACGCTTTCATAGTACCGATAATATATGAGAAGATATCTAATCGCCACAGCCGTGGCACTCAGCGCGTGTAGCGCCGCCCTCGCCGACACCGTTGGCGACGTGCTCAAGCAGATAGCAGCGAACAACCTCACCCTGCAGTCGGCAGCTCACGACACGCGTGCCGACGTGCTCGACGTGAAAGCCACGAACACCCTCGGCGGTCCGTCGGTAGAGTACAGTCCGTTCTTCACGAAGGGCTACTCCGGCGTTGCCCAGAGCGAGCTCGTGGTGAGCCAGGAAATCGACTTCCCTACGAAGTACGCCGCCCGCAGCAAGCAGGCGCAGATGCAGCAGGCAGTGGGCGAGAAGCAGATAGCCAAGCAGCGTCGCGACATACTCCTGCAGGCGCAGCTCGTCTGCCTCGACCTCATCCGCGTGAACCAGACTCTCGCCATGCTCCGCGAGCGTCTTGCCAACAGCGACACCCTCCTCCTGATGTACGAGAAGCGCATGGAGGCAGGCGATGCCAACGCCCTTGAGCTGAACAAGGTGAAGCTCGACTGCATGGAGGTGCGCACCCTTGTCAGCGAGGCAGAGGGCGAACGCACCGCCCTCCTGCAGCAGCTCAAGCAGCTCAACGGCGGCAAGCCCATCGATGTAGCCACCACCGAGCTGCCCCACTACGAGCCGATAGCCGACTTCGAGCAGTATCGCGCCCTCGCCCTCGCCTCGGATGCCGACGTGGCAGTGGCGCAGACCGCCCTCCGCGCTGCCGACCTGAACCTGAAGCAGCAGAAGAGCGAGTGGCTGCCTAACATCTCCTTCGGCTATCGCCGCAACACCGATCAGCGCGAAGCCATCAACGGCTTTATGGTAGGCGTGAGCTTTCCGCTCTACAGCAACAGCAGTAACGTTAAGGCAGCACGCGAGCGCCGTCAGAGTGCCGAGCTGCAGGTGCAGCAGGCGCAGCACGATGCCGAGGCATCGCTGCGCACCAGCTACGAGCAGTTGCAGGGCTTGCAGGAGGTGATAGACCACAGCGACGTGAAGCTCCTGCAGGAGTCGCTCGCGCTCTTTAAGAAGGCATTGCAGCAGGGCGAGATAACCGCCCTCGCTTACTACGTGGAGATAAACAGCATCTACGAGAAGCTACAGCGACACATCGACCTCCACTGCCAAAGCGTGAAGCTGCTGGCGGAGCTGCATCGGAATGAGTTATGAGTTTTTGAGTTATTCAAGGCTTAGGAAGGTTTAGGAAGGCTTAAAGCGGCTTATACGCTGCCTTAAGCCCGGCTTAAATGACCCAGAAAAACCTTTGTTATACCCATCCGCATCGACCGACGCGGATGCTCGTATCGACCGACGCAGATGCTCGTATCGACCGACGCAGATGCTCGTATCGACCGACGCAGATCATCTAATCCACTAAACAAAACCCATGTTATTTATTATTGCTGTCCGGTAAACAATTATTAACCCTTATATTGCTTTGTTATTCAGTGTTTTATTGCAATATCTAATAAAGGGGCTTGCCTATATACTATGCGGGCTGCGCTCGGCTTTGACCACATTATTAGTTTTACCAGACAGCAATATTTTTGAATTGTGAGTTTTGAATTGTCGGTTTGGATTTGATACGTGTTTTGCTGTCAGTTGGTTTGGATTTGATACGTATTTTGCTGTCAGTTGGTTTGGATTTGATATAAAAATGTTCTGTTCTTGGTTTGGATTTGAACTTTTTTGTGTATCTTTGTGACTGATATATAAGTATTTAGATATTTATTATTTGTTAAACCCCACAAAAAGCGAGGCAATGTCGGTGCTGACATTGCCTCGCTTTTACCTTTTAGGATATCGACTCCTCCGTTATTATGTTTTTAGAATATCGACTCCTCTGTTTCGGATGTAAACAGCTCAAGAGCTTTCATTCCCATGATGGAGTTGCCCTTCGAGTTGAGTCGCGGGCTCCATACCGCAATAGAGTAGCGCGACGGGTATAATGCCACGATGCCACCGCCCACGCCGCTCTTGGCAGGCAGACCCACAAGAAAGGCGAACTCGCCCGACTCGTCGTATAAGCCGCAGGTCTGCATGATGGCGTTGATGCGTTTCACTCGCGATATGCTCAGGTTGACACCAGCGTGAGAGAACGGCTGACTGCTCTTGGCGAATGCCATGAAGGCACGCGAGAGATCCTCGCAGCTCATCTCTACAGAGCACATCGTGCAGTAGAAGTCGAGCACGTCGTGCACATCGTTATGCAGATTGCCGTGGTGCTTCAGCAGATAGGCAATGGAAGCGTTCAGATAGCAGCAGCTCAGCTCCGAGCGCGTTACCTCCTCCGAGTAGTTGATGTCAGGGTTGTCAGCCAGCGTGCGCACGAAATTGATGAAGAACTCCTTCGGGTTGTCGATGAGCGAGAGGATAACGTCGGCAGTGACCAAGGCACCGGCGTTGATGAACGGGTTGCGCGGTTTGCCGTGCTCGTACTCCAGTTGCACAAGCGAGTTGAAGGCAGTGCCCGAAGGCTCCTTACCTATTCTTTGCCACAGATCCTTGCCTAACAGACTCAGTGCTACGGCGAGCGAGAACACCTTGGAGATGCTCTGTATTGAGAACTTCACGTCGGATGCTCCGAGGCGGTAGGTTCTGCCGTCGAGAATGTTGAGGCAGAGCCCGAACTGGTCGGGGTTTACGTTAGCTAAAGCCGGGATGTAGTCGGCTTGCTTGCCATCGTGAGCGTAGACCTCTATCTCTTGTCGGATGTGTTCCAATAATGGTTGATAGTCCATAGCCAAATGTTTTTACGGTTGTCTGTATACTTTAGTCGATTTAATATTCATCATTTTCGTTCCACATATAAACTGTTAGATTTTTGCTGTCCCAAAACACTCTATCAAATCGTTTCAAAAATTTAGAACCTAAAAGTCTCCTTTTTAGTTGAACTATATGTATGTTTTTATATAGTCTTTTATTAATATATAATTCTGAAAATGTTATATTCTTTACTGTTTGAGTATGAAATAGCGTTTTATTTGTGCTAATCATTGAATCGCAAGAATGATTAGATTTTAGCTTCTCTATGTAATGTTCATCTATCGACAAATCACCATCAAATCCGGTGTCAATTAGAATATCATCAATAACTTCGTTGTCTAATTTTAAGGTTACCTTTGGAGATATTCTATCTTTATATTGAAGAATTGTGGCGGATGAAGGAATCTGTGGTTTAAAATCAAAAGACTTTATTTCTAATGTATTTTGGGACGAAAGAAAAAGCATGTTTAGCTTTGATAGTACATTCATTCCAATGATTGCTTCGAATTGATTGTTTATGGAATCTGAAAAGTATGCGAAATTTTTTATTTTTACTTTATCATTAACTTCAAAATATTTTGTGAAATACATTGGTAAAATTTTATTGTTACTATCTCCATCGCTAACCGAGACAGGAAATAAAAAAATAGGGAATCCAATATTATTAGAAGATATATATGAACTTTGTGCGCCAGTATCAAATAATACACCATCTTGTGTAGTAAAATCACGATAACCACCTAATTGAATCTGACCGACCTCGATATTAGTAAAATACCCTTTATAACAAAAAAAGATCACAACAATCCATACTGTAATCAAAGATAAAATAAAAATCACGACATTCTTAAAATTCATGTATTTGTATTCTTTTAGGATGAAAATCTCTTTAAACATTATCTGTATCTATTACAAGTTGATTATCAGTATTATACACTCTAAACGGTAGAAAAGTGAGCGCATGGATTCTGTTTAGATACGAAAAGGTGAAGATTTAACATTTTTAACCTTCCGTCACACCAAAATTACAGGAAATGTAGGGGGATGTGGGGTGGTTAGCAGTCA
>DAVZJL010000090.1:0-7029 GCA_052272805.1 Prevotella sp.
GGCTTTTTTGTCAGGGGGTGCAGCAGTCTCTGCTGCACCAACCAAGCTATTTGTGCACTTCTTGTCAGGGGGTGCACTTGTCTCAAGTGCACCAACATAGCTATAGGTGTACTTCTTGCTTGGTTGGTGCAGTGGAGACCACTGCACCCCCTACTGGTGCACTTCTTGTTTGGTTGGTGCAGTGGAGACCACTGCACCCCCTGTTGGTGCATTGCTTGTTTGGTTGGTGCAGTGGAGACCACTGCACCCCCTATTGGTGCAGTGCTTGCTTGGTTGGTGCAGTGGAGACCACTACACCCCCTATAGGTGCATTGCTTGCTTGGTTGGTGCAGTGGAGACCACTGCACCCCCTATTTGTACTTTCTGAACCTCCACCACATCATCACGCCAGCCGACGTCAGTCCGAACGGGAATGCCATCCACACGCCCATCAGTCCGTAGCCCAGTACGAAGCCGCAGAGGTAGCCCACGGGTAGCGAGATGACGAAGAAGGCAACGAACGCAATGAGCATCAGCGGCTTCACATCGGCGATGCCGCGCAGCGCGTTGGCGTAGTTGATCTGCATACCGTCGCCAAACTGATAGATGAAGAACGGCAGGAGCAGCGTGAGCACGCCCGACGACACCTCCGTGCTGTCGGTGAACCAGTCGCCGATATGGTTGCGCAGCAGGAAGATGATGCCACCAAGCACCACCTCGAGTAGCACCATCAGACGCAGACCCGCCGTCACCGTGTGGCGCACGTTCTGCACATCGCGCTGGCCGTGGAAGTAGCTTGTGCGTACAGCCACCGCAGCTCCCAGTCCGTAGTAGACCATGAACGTGAACTGCGAGATGGTTGTCATCACCTGGTGCGACGCCAGGGCTATTGTGCCGAGCCAGCCCACCATGATGATTGAGAGCGAGAACGATGCTGTCTCCATGCCCATCTCCAGCGCAATCGGAGTGCCTAACGAGTTGAGGCGGCGCAACAGCGGACGCGACCAACCCAAGCGGAAGAAGCCTTCGCGGTACGCAGCAAAGCGACGTGAGCGCATGAAGACAACGACGAATATCACCACCATGATGATGCGCGAGAGCAGTGTCGACACGCCAGCACCCACAACGCCCATCTCTGGTGCGCCCATCTTGCCATATATAAAGATGTAGTTGCCGAGGATGTTCAGCAGATTGCCCGAGAGCAATATCCACATCGATGTGCGCGTCAGCGTGATGCTATCGGTGAACTGCTTGAAGGCGTTGAACAGCATCACGAACGGCAGTGACGCGAACAGCACCATGTAGTAGGGGCGCATATAGTCCAATAGCTCTACGGGCTGTCCGAGATTGCCGAGGTTGAAGTAGAGCACCAAGAGCACCGCCATCATCGCCACCGCTGCCAGCGTGTTGGCAAGCAGTGAGCAGCGCAGTGCCTGACCTGCTTCAGCCTGCTCGCCACGACCGAACAGAGCACCCACAACAGGCGTCAGTCCGTAGGAGAAGCCCGTGCCCGTGATGATGGCAAGGTTCATGATGTTGTTCACGAACGATGCTGCACCAAGTTCCGTAGTGCTGTGGTGTCCCACCATCATTGTGTCCGCAAAACTGAGGACGATCATGCCCATCTGACCAATCATAATGGGTATGCCGATGGAGAGCAGCGTGCGGTAGTGCTGACTCATGCTTATCGTGCTGTTACCAGAATTTGTTTTTCTCTTCGTTGTATTCATATCCGACGGCTGCCAGTTTATCAATGATTTGTTGTTTCTCTACATGCATGTCGTCGCATAAAGCGTCGAGCGAGGGGTAAGTGTCGCGCAAGTGCGCGTTGATGACGCTGAACAGCATCATCGGGTCTTTGGGTAATCCAAGCATAATAATCTGATTAAATAATAGTTACCTGATAAAAATTCGAACTGCAAAGTTACTCATTCTTTTACAAACAAATGGTGTTAATGGGTTTTGTTGTTGTCAAAAGGTTCGAGAAATTACCATTTTTTAAGGCGTATTGTTAAAAAGGCAAGTATTTTCTTGCGTCTGTCGCTTTTTTTACCGAACTTTGTGCCGACTATAGCCCTCTTAAATTCAGTTAGATATGGGCTTAGTAGTAATAAACAAAAACGAATATTAATGGTAAAACCATTCTCACTTATCGCTATCGTGGCGTTCGCCACAACGCTCACATCATGCTTTAAGGACGAAGCACTCAACAACGAGTGCGACATCGTTGAAGCACGCATCCAGGTAGAGAACCCCGACGAGGTGTTCTTTCAGCAGTCAAACGCCGAACTATTGGGCATCGAGTCGACAAAGACCGACCTTATATTCCCCGACCTGCGCCCAAACAGTGATGTTACCGCACTGCCGGTCTACTTCAAGACAACCCCTGGAGCGACAGTCACTCCCGAAAGTGGCTCGGTGCAGAACTTCGCTAACGGTCCCGTGACATACGTCGTAACGTCAGAAGATGGTCAGTACAGTCGTACATATCGTGTGTTTATCAAGGCTGAAAAGGCTTCAAATCCTGATCAGCCAGAAGGGCAGCTTGCATACATACACTACAACTTCGAGAACTACTCGCTCGACCCTGCTACTTCAAAGTTCTACGTGTGGAGCGACTACGAGAATGGATATAACTGGGCGACCGGCAACCCTGGTTTCAAGATTGCGAAGGGATCTGCTACGCCCGACCAGTATCCGACAACACCTCTCTCTGAGGGATACGACGGAGCAGGCGTGAAGCTCGAGACATGCGACACCGGACCGTTCGGCGTTATGGTGAACATGCGCATCGCTGCCGGCAACCTCTTCACCGGTGTGTTCGACTCGAAGTCGGCTACCAAGGCACCGCTTATGGCTACACACTTCGGCGACGGATCGTACAACCAAATCAACTACCGCCCCGTGACTCTCTCCGGCTACTACCAGTACACACCGGGTGCAACGTTCAAGGACAAGTCGGGTAAAGTGGTAGAAGGACGCACCGACCAAGGCGACATCTACGCCGTAGTGTTCCGCAACGTCGACAGCGAAGGCAAAGCGTTCTACCTCACGGGCGACAACGTGCTCACCTCGCCGCAGATAGTAGCATTGGCACGAGTGCCCAATGTGGTGAAGACCGAGGGCGGATGGAAAGAGTTCGCAGTCGACTTCAACTATACTCGCGAACTCGATGCAGCCATCCTTGCCAATAAGGGCTATAGCATGGCGGTCGTATTCACCTCAAGCATTGAGGGCGCAGCCTTCGAGGGCGCGGTGGGCAGCACACTGCTCATCGACAAGGTAAGCATTGCATACAAGAAGTAAGAAAACAAGCAAAATGAAGAAAACAATAATAGCTGCAGCCCTTGCGCTGCTCTTCGGCGCGCACAGTGCGTCAGCATTCGGAATATTCGACAATCTGAACTATCAAGCACGTCTCGGCTACAACATCGGTGGCACAATGCCGATGGGTATGCCTGCCTCTATACGTGGTCTCGATAGCTATAAGCCGAGGCCAAGCTTCACTCTCGCGCTCGATGCCTACAAGCCTCTCACCAAGAAGTGGGGCATGATGGCAGGCTTCCTCTTCCAGACAAAGGCGATGGAAACCGACGCTCGCGTGAAGAGCTACTCAATGGAGATGCGCCAAGGTGGTGAGTCGCTTAGGGGACTCTTCACCGGCAATGTCGTTACGAAGACATCACAACTCGTCGTAACGCTGCCTCTGCAGGCTACGTTCAATGTGTCGGATGCCGTGCGCTTGAAGTTCGGACCTTACTTCTCTTACGCTCTTAACAACGAGTTCACGGGCTATGCCTACGATGGCTATCTGCGCGAGGGCGACCCAACTGGACAGAAGGTGGAACTCGGACACAACGAGGGTGAGCGTGGCGACTACGACTTCTCAAGCGATATGCGCCACTGGCACTTCGGCTTCGACTTCGGTGCCGACTGGTACTTCTCGCAGCGCTTCGGTGCTTATGCCGATGTGCAGTGGGGTATGTCGGGAGTGTTCCGCAAGGAGTTCAAAACCATCGAGCAGACCATGTACCCCGTGTACGCTACGCTCGGTGTGATGTATAAACTTAAGTAAGTTGAGATGTTGATGTGTTGAGATGTTGACATTAGTTTACTGCTTAGTGGTAAATCTCACCATCTCACCATCTCACCATAACACCCCCTCCCCATAACAACAAAAATTATTAAACCTTTTAAAATTACAAGCTTATGAAGAAAATCTTTACTCTGTTAGTCCTTTTGATGACTACAATCTGTGTGTCTGCACAGCAGTATTACAAAGGAACATTCCACTCAAAGCCGGGCGAATTTAGTGATCATGAAACAACTGTAGCCGTAACTCAGGGCGAAGGCGGCAAGTACACACTCGTGTTCGAAAGCGTAATCTTCGGCAACGACGACTTCGGCAAGTGTACATTCGCCGGTCTATCAGACTACAAATGGGCAGGCGGCGGCAGCTTCACCTTCTCTAACGAAGGCGGCAACCTCGGCGCAGCTACAAAATACTACTTCGAGTTGTCAGACGCACTCGGCAAGTCGGTAATCGACGACGAGAAGATCTACATCACATTCAAATACTTCCAGGTTAATACAACTAAGGAGTACCGAAACGTAGTGTTTGAAGGCACACGCACCAGCAGCGGTGGCAGCACCGGTGGCGACGACAAACCGACAATCACCGCTACAGAGCAGTACACAGCTGACGTTGCTTCTGAGTTCCAGGGCGGCCAGTCTGGCGTTGTTAAGTATCCAAGCGTAGTGGCAAAGGTATGCGAGTGGAGCGACGGTGCGCAGAGCATCGAGATTGAGCACATCGACACTGAGAAGGGCGTTATGTCAGGCGTACTCTTGAAGGGTCTGGAGAAGAAGACTGTTGACGGCGAAGTGACATACACTGGCACAGTAGAGCCGGAAATCACAGACCTTCCTAACTTCTACGAAAATTACGTAAACCTCAAGGCTACGGTTGAGGCACGTATTGACGAAGGTGGCGACCTCTATGCTACAATCGTGTTCACAGACGAGAGCGAGCCTTCGTTCAAGCTCACTGCATGGTTCAACTATCAGGAGCCGTTCGTTCCTGCTGAGCCGTTCTCGGTAGAGGGCAAACTCTTTGGCTACACGTATAGTGATGGCGACCAGATGAACAACAACCAGACAACAGTCACATTCACCGAGACTGCAAAGGATGTTTATACCCTTTCGCTCACCAACGTTGCTATTCCTAACGGCGTAGCTCTCGGCACAGTTTCGTTCGAAGGCGTTCAGCGCACAGGCGACGACAGCGAGGCTACGTTTGCAAGCAAGAAGGGTGAGGCTAAGACAACAGCTACACACCCATTGTACGCTACGGTTGACTATACTGACTTCGAGTTTATCGTAGGCTTCGACGCAGAGAAGAAGGTAACAAGTTGCACAGGTAAGTTTGTTGTCGAAAACTACGAAGAGTCTGTTTCTTACACATTCAACTTCACACCGACAGAAACATCTGTGAACACAGTAGTAGCTGCCGACGGCACAGTTAAGCACATCTACACACTCACGGGTGCGAAGGTTACATCTCTGCAGCGCGGCGTGAACATCGTGCGCACAGCCGACGGCAGAACGCTGAAGGTTCTGAAGAAGTAAATTGCATTAATAAATAAATAGAAAAATGAAGAAGTTTTTTATGACACTCGCCGTTGCTGCGACAGCATTCATGGCGACAACAGCTAACGCTCAGACAAAAGAACAGTTCACCGACAAGCTCGCAATCTCGCTCAACGGTGATCCACAGGATCCTGTTGAAGCAACCGTTGAACTTGAGCATCTGACTGATGGTACATCTACATTCATGCTCAAGGACTTCACTTTCGGAATCTTTGAGGTGGGCGATGTAATAGTTGAGGGTATCAAGGGCGTAAAGAATGGCGACGCTACCACTTACGACTTTGAAGGCATTGCAAAGTTGCCGAGCGACAAAATGGTTGCGAACGCTCTCGAACACCAAGTTCCTCTTACACTCCACTCTGTGGTAGAAGGTGGTAAGCTCTATGCTGAAATCTCACTCACTGTAGCCATGGGTGAAGAAACGCTTAAGGTTGACTGCGTATTTGGCAAGAAGTCGGAGACAGCTATCAACGGCGTGGTAGCAGGCAAGACCGCTCCGGCGGCTGTGTTCAACGCTACTGGTGCACGTCTGAACGGCTTGCAGAAGGGACTGAACATCGTTCGCACCGCTGACGGCAAGACTGTTAAGGTGTTGAAGTAATATAGACACGATACAACAAACAACTATATGGGGTGTGTTAAAATGAGTTTTGATGATGTTAAAACTTGTTTTTAATGCACCCCATTTGTAATAATATTACTATATTTGACCAATCTAAACTAAAGTTAATATGAAAAAAGTTCTTTCTATAGTACTCTTCTTGATGACCACACTCTGCACATTTGGTCAGGTGTTTACCGACGATTTGTATGTTACAAGTGGAGGAGGCAAGACCACCGAATACACTCAGAAGGAAGTGGAGCTGAAGCGAGTGGGTGGCAGTAGATACAATGTGACATTTAAAAAACTCGCCCCCATGGCATACAAGACGTTTGGCGACTTTGAAATTGATAACGTTATGTCTACGGTTGATGCAGAGACTGGCGTTACTACCTTTGCCACTTCGACCACCGAGGGCAAATGGACCAACGTTACCCCTACAGCAGCCATCGGCGGCGTAACCGAAGACAGCAAGTCTACAATCACCTCCTTTAAGGCTACACTCTCTGCCGATAAGTCGAAGTTTGTAGCAGAACTCAACTTTATGACAATGGGTTCGGACGTGAGCGTGGTGTTCGGCAAGCAAATCGACACTGCCATCAACACCCTAACCACTGCCGCTGACAACACCTACGTCGAGATATACAACCTCGGCGGAGTACGCATACAGCACCTCCAGCGTGGCATCAACATCGTGCGCACAGCTAACGGCAAGGTAAAGAAGTTGCTCGTGAAGTAACCCAGGGGGTGCTTTCAGGGGGTGCACTTGTCTCAAGTGCACCAACCAAGTAAACGGTGCA
>DAVZJL010000091.1:0-112 GCA_052272805.1 Prevotella sp.
CCTTAGGGGGTGCAGCAGTCTCTGCTGCACCAACAGAGCTGTTGGTGCTATTCTTTGGTTGGTGCACCTTAGGGGGTGCAGCAGTCTCTGCTGCACCAACAGAGCTGTTGGT
>DAVZJL010000091.1:212-6875 GCA_052272805.1 Prevotella sp.
GCTATTCTTGGGTTGGTGCACTTGAGACAAGTGCACCCCCTGAGCAGCAGTCTCTGCGGCACCAACAGAGCTATTGGTGTTATTCTGTGGTTGGTGCACCTTAGGGGGTGCAGCAGTCTCTGCTGCACCAACAGAGTTGTTGGTACTACTATTTGGTTGGTGCACTTGAGACAAGTGCACCCCCTGCGCAGCAGTCTCTGCTGCACCTACAGAGCTGTTGGTGCTATTTTTGGGTTGGTGCACCTTGGGGGGTGCAGCAGTCTCTGCTGCACCAACAGAGTTGTTAGTGCTATTTTTGGGTTGGTGCACTTGAGACAAGTGCACCCCCTGAACAGCAGCCTCTGCTGCACCAACAGAGCTGTTGGTACTATTCTTTGGTTGGTGCACTTGAGACAAGTGCACCCCCTGTTTTTTTCTCGGTGCAGTTGAGACAACTGCACCCCCTTCGCCCTTTCTCGGTGCAGTTGAGACGGGTGCGCCCCCTTGGCGCTTTGCGGGTTTCTTCTTGCGCTTGCGTGCCTTGTCGAAGCGACTGATGTCGGCATCGGCGAGCAGGTCGCGAGGACGTGTGTCTTGTTTTACCGTTCCGTCCTCGGTGAGCGACTCTGGTTTCTCGCCACGCTTGTTCATCTCGATGATGGCACGTGCACGCTCGGCTGTAATCTCCTCAAGGTTGGCAGCTATGCCCTTGTCGGTTGAGTAGACCACGGTGCCGGCGAGGATGTCCGACTTGAAGAGGTAGTAGTCGCTGTCGAGAGTCTGCAGCACTATGTCGCGTGCCGGCATCTTACGGCTTGCCTCCACGTAGTCGTCCACCTCGTAGTTGAGACAGCACTTCAGCTTGGCGCACATGCCGGCAAGTTTCTGCGGATTGAGCGATATGTCCTGTATGCGTGCAGCGTTGGTGCTGACGCTCACGAAGTTCTTCATCCATGTGGCGCAGCAGAGTTCTCTGCCGCAGGGACCGGTGCCGCCGATACGTCCTGCCTCCTGACGTGCGCCAATCTGCTTCATCTCGATGCGCACGTGGAATGTGTCGGCAAGCACCTTGATGAGCTGACGGAAGTCAACGCGCTCGTCGGCGATGTAGTAGAATATCGCCTTGTTGCCGTCGCCCTGATACTCCACGTCGCCTATCTTCATCTGCAGACCGAGGTCTTTAGCTATCTGACGGCTCTGTATCATTGTGCCGTGTTCGCGGCTCTTCGCTTCGTGGTACTTGTCGATGTCCACGGGCTTGGCTATGCGATAGACGCGCTTGATGTCGTCAGCCGACTTTAGGTTGGCTTTCTTCAGTTGTAGCTTCACCAGTCTGCCGGTGAGCGTAACGGTACCTATGTCGTGACCCGGGCTTGCCTCTACCGCCACGATGTCGCCCTTGTGCAGGTCGATATTGTTGACGTTATGGTAATAGCCCTTGCGCGTATTCTTGAACTGCACCTCTACGAGGTCGGTGTCCTCGTCGTTGCCCGGTACGTCGTACAGCCAGTCGTAGGTATTCAGCTGCATGTTCTGTCGTCCGCAAGCGTAGTGGTGCAATCCGCGGTCGGTGTCGCGCGTTATCTTGAATTGCATATCTTTGAAATCTTTCATTGCGATTTATGCTTGTTTTTTACGTGTTATGAGTATAATTGTTTGTAATGCTATGTCGAAGAACACCATCTTTGCGTTGGCGTTCTGTGATATGTCGCGTAGTGAGCGCTCGAAGAGTTCGCTTAGCTCCATCACGTTGCGCTCGTTGATGAATGGTGCGAAGCGTGTGCAGAACTGCTCTTCCTTCGCCGTCATATAGTTGAGCTCGGGGTTGCGGAAGTTGTACATGAAGCTCTCGCGCACCATGCGGTTGAAGTAGACGATCATGCGCTTCTGCTTCTCGCGTCCGAAGGCGGCTACGCTCTCGCTCCACTTCTTCAGCTCCTTCACCTTCTTGCTGTAGGCGTAGCGCATGAGCATGGCGAAGAGGTCGAAGAAGAGGCTTGCCTCGTTGCCGGCGCGCAGCGAGTCGAGGGCTGCAGTCCACGAGCCGTTGGCTATGCGTGCTATGCGGTGCGCCGTGTCGGTGTCGATGCCGCGACGCTCGATGAGTGCCTGCTCTATGGCTTCGTCGCTGATGCGCTTGAAGTCGAAGCGTTGTGTGCGACTGCGTATTGTCTCGAGCAACTTCTCTGGTTCCTCGCTGACGAGGATGAACACGGTCTGCTGCGGTGGCTCCTCGAGCAGCTTTAGTATCTTGTTAGCCGAGGTGACGTTCATGCGCTCGGGCAGCCACATCACGCACACCTTGTATCCGCCCTGCGACGCTTTTATGCTCAAGCGGCGCGAGAGGCGGTCGCTCTCGGCTCCGGTGATGATGGCTTGCTGGTTCTCTGCGCCCATGGCGTCCATCCACTGCTCTATGCTGAAGTAGGCACCGTCGCTGAGCAGCTCGCGCCACTCCTGGGCATAGTCGTCGCTCACGGGCTGATGGTCGGAGCCCATCGTGGGCTTCTTTATCGTGGGGAAGCTGAAGTGGAGGTCGGGGTGCTGCCACTGGCGCAGCAGCTGACTGTCGCCCAACAGACGCGATGCGAACGCAAGGGCAAGGGCTTTCTTGCCGCAGCCCATCGGACCGCAGAACAGCATGGCGTGGGGCACTCGGTGCTCCTCTATGAGCTTGACGAGCGACTGCTTCGCCTCGTCCTGACCTATTACTTCTTCAAATGTCATTTGCGCTATTGCGATTTTTGAGTTATAACAGCCTCCTTGCCACTTCTCTTACGGAGTCGACAGCCGAGACGGTGTAGAAATGTATGTTGTTCACTCCAGCCTTGTAGAGCTGTCGACACTGCTCGGTCGACCACTCTATGCCCAACTGGCGAGCATCGTCGTCGGTCTTGCACTTCAGTGCCTCCACTGCCAATTCCTGCGGGAAGTCGCAGCGGAACACGCGCGGCACTACCGTCAGCTGCGAGAGCTTTGCAAGCGGCTTGATACCCGGCACGATTGGTATAGTGATGCCCATCTGGCGTGCCTTCTCCACGAAGCGGAAGTACTTCTGGTTGTCGTAGAACAGCTGCGTGACGGCGTAGTCGGCACCCATGTCTTGTTTCATCTTCAGATACTTCAGGTCGAGGTCTATGTTCAGTGCCTCCTCGTGTTTCTCGGGGTAGCACGCCACACCATAGTGGAACTTCTTGCCGGGGTTCTTTATTGGCGTGCCGTCGTTGAAGAAGCCGTCGTTGAAGCGGTTCACCTGTTCGATGAGGTCGGTGGTGTGGGCGTGTCCGCCAGGGGTGGGCACGAACTGACTGTCGTCGCGTGCCTTGTCGCCACGCAGCAGCAGCACGTTCTCGATGCCGAGAAACTGCAAGTCGATCAGCTCGTACTCGATGGCATCGGCTGTGGCACCGCTGCATATCACGTGCGGTATGACCGGCACACCGAACTTGTTCTGTATGGCAGCCGCTATAGCCACCGTGCCCGGACGACGGCGCACACGAAGACGCTCGTACTGACCGTTGTCGAGCTCGCGATAGACGAACTCGCTGTGATGGGTGGTGATATTGATGTATGCCGGATCGAAATCGCGGAACTTCTCTATCGTAGAGAACAGGCGCTCTGTTCCTGTGCCTTTCAACGGTGGTAATACCTCGAACGAGAAGTGCTTCTCGCCACCACCAGAGGTAAGTATATCTGAAATATTCATCTTTTTATCCTTTCGTATCTTATTTACCACTACAAAGTTACGGAAAATCTCACATAAATTTGCTATTTTGATTAATAATTAATACATTTGCTTGTAAATCTAAATAATAACCAGGAGTGTATGGCATCCCTGCCATACCCACGCACCCTTTATAAAATGAATATGAACCTACATACAACCCTCGTTTCGAGCGCATTTTTCGCGTTCTGCTTAGCTGCCAGCAATGCCGCTGCGGCTAACAATCCAGCATCTCACCCCATCAACACCTCACCCCATCAACCCCTCAACACTCAACACTCAACATTGCGACCATCGGTCGCAATAACTCAAAACTCAAAATTCAAAATTCAAAATTCTACTCTCACCTCCCAGCGCCCTGCGCCTGCTGAGCGTCTCTTCGTGTCGGATGCGGTGGAGAAGAAGATTCGCGAGATAAAGAAGCGCATCAAGGAGAACGCCTACTTAGCGTGGATGTTCGAGAACTGCTTCCCGAACACGCTCGACACCACCGTCCACTTCACCGACGCTGAGGACGGCAAGGAGGACACCTTCGTCTACACGGGCGACATCCACGCCATGTGGCTGCGCGACTCGGCAGCGCAGGTGTGGCCCTACGTGCAGCTTGCCAAGGGCGACCGCAAGTTGCAGAAGATGCTGCGCGGTGTGATACGCCGCCAGCTGAAGTGCATCAACATCGACCCCTACGCCAATGCGTTCAACCGCGAGCCGATGCAGAACGGTCCGTGGGTTAACGATATGACCGACATGAAGCCCGAGCTGCACGAGCGCAAGTACGAGATCGACTCGCTCTGCTACCCCATACGCCTCGCCTACCACTATTGGCAGGTGACGGGCGACGCTTCGGTGTTCGGCGACGAGTGGCTGCAGGCGGTGCGCAACATACTGCGCGTGTTCCGCGATCAGCAGCGCAAGCAGGGGCTCGGCTCTTACCGCTTCCAACGCGAGACGGAGGACCAGCTTGACACCGTCTGCAACCACGGCTGGGGCAACCCCGTGAAGCCCTGCGGACTCATCGCCTCCGTCTTCCGCCCCTCCGACGACGCTACGACGTTCCTCTTCCTCGTGCCGTCTAACTTCATGGCGGTCAGCTCGCTGCGCAAGGCGGCGGAGATACTCAGCAAGGTGAACGCCGACACATCGCTCGCTGCCGACTGCACGACGCTTGCCGACGAGGTGAGCAAGGCTCTCGAACAGTACGCCGTGGTCGACCATCCGAAGTATGGCAAGATTTACGCCTACGAGGTGGACGGCTTCGGCAACCGCTTCCTCATGGACGATGCCAACGTGCCGTCGCTGCTCGCCCTGCCCTATCTGGGCGATGTGGACGTGAACGACCCCGTATATCAGAACACGCGCCGCTTCGTGTGGAGCGACGACAACCCCTACTTCTTCCGCGGCAAGGCTGGCGAGGGCATCGGCGGTCCGCACGTGGGCTACGACATGGCGTGGCCTATGTCCATAATGATGCGCGCCTTCACGAGCACCGACGATGCCGAGATAGCGGAGTGTCTGCGTATGTTGCAGCGCACCGACGCCGGCACGGGCTTCATCCACGAGTCGTTCAACGTGGACGACGCGAGCAAGTTCACGCGCGAGTGGTTCGCATGGCAGAACACGCTCTTCGGCGAACTTATCATCAAGCTCGTAGACGAGGGCAAGACGGCGTTGCTCCTCAATGCCCGCAAGTAACTTTAGGGGGTGCACTTGTCTCAAGTGCACCAATTAAAAAAAGGGGGTGTACTTGTCTCCGCTCGGCTTTGCCGCTTGCCAGAGCAAGAAGTGCACCAATTAAAAAAGGGGTGCATGGTGTGCAATTAGTGCTATGTTGGTGCACTTGAGACAAGTGCCCCCCGTAACTTGCACACGACATTTTGACCACACCACTCCAACCGAAACTTGCATTATAGAGAATCTGACGCACCATTTTCCGCTCTTTCGCACCTGAATTTTGCCTCAAAAACACAAAATTCGATGGTTTTCACAGCGCAAGCGGCACTTTTGCACAGCGTAAGTGGCACTTTCACACGGCGAAAGTGCCACTTCTACCCAGTACTCGTGGGGGTAGTACTCCAGTTTTGCAGCGGTAGTACTCAGCAAAAGTGGCACAAAAGCTGCACACTTTCGTACGCACAGCCTCAACAAACTAAATATCAACCGCTTACCATTGCACACTTTTCACCTCTCAAAACTCGCAAAAAACCAACCAAAGGTTTTCTTTTTCATTTTTCGGGCACTCCTGAGCGGTAAAAAAGAACACTTTTGGGCTAAAGCAAATAGTACGCCACAGATTTTTTAGGAAAGACTTCGCCCTACTTCCATAAATAAAATAAAAGTATATAAGATATTAGTTTTGAAACCTTAAATTAGCAGACATAGTCCTTCCTTATATTCTTTAGATTTTTATCGTGCGCATACGCATATGATGACTTTGTCAAATGAAAGCGCATAAAAAACCTTGCTTGCGTAATAAATTCCTCCGAAAGGAGTGATTTTCTCAGATTTTATGTTTACCTTTGCCACATGTCAGATATTCTTTATTTGAGTTTAAAGCAGCACTAAGGTAAGTGAATTTCCTGACATATGCAAGCATTGGGTAATTTACTGTTATCCAACGACTTTCTTTCTTGTAAAAACAACAAGTCTGCTAATTTAAGGTATTAATAGTTTTTTATTTTAGATGCACAAATTTAAAAAGTATATGTTAATTCTCGCTGCAGCTTGTAGTTTTGCAGCTTGTTCAACTCACGATGATTCAAACTTAGAAAACGTAGACACACCTGCTACACAGGTTTATATGGGTATTGATGCCATCAATGACCTACAGATGATAAATGCCTCTACACGAGCAGCAGCATCATTATCGCCAATTGTGCCAATCCGCTATTTTAATGTCAAGGTAGACCCCCGTCTTGGATATACTATTGCTCCTAATAAGTATGCTACCCTTGTTCCTAATG
>DAVZJL010000092.1:0-6670 GCA_052272805.1 Prevotella sp.
ATAAGGCGCTGCTCCTCGTCGCTCCACTCGAAGAGAGGGAAGTCGACAATCCACAGGCACTCGAACTTGTTCTTGTCGCGCAGACCGAGACGGTCGCCCATCTCAAGACGCAAGGTGCAGAGCTGCACACGTGTCTTGTTGGCGTTGTCGCCAGAGAGGATGAGAACGAGGTCGCCATCCTTAGCACCCATTGTCTCCTTAACCTTTGCGAGCACCTCAGGTGTGTAGAACTTATCTACAGACGACTTCACGGTGCCATCGGCGTTGAACTTGATGTAAACCAAGCCCTTCGCGCCTACCTGCGGACGCTTAACGAAGTCGGTAATCTGATCGAGCTGCTTACGTGTATAATCAGCGCAACCTGGTACGCAGATACCACCAATGTACTCAGCATCGTTGAATACAGAGAATGTGCCTGTGCCCTTCAGCACGTCCATGAGCTCTACGAACTCCATACCGAAACGCAAGTCGGGCTTGTCGCTACCAAAGCGACGCATTGCCTCGTGCCATGTCATCTGCTGCAACTTAGCTGGCAACTCTACACCACGCACTTCCTTGAACAGATGGCGAGCCATATCCTCGAAGAGGTTGATAACATCATCCTGGTCAACGAAGGACATCTCGCAGTCGATCTGAGTGAACTCAGGCTGACGGTCTGCGCGCAAATCCTCGTCGCGGAAGCACTTTGCAATCTGGAAGTAGCGGTCGAAGCCACTAATCATGAGCAGCTGCTTTAGCGTCTGCGGACTCTGCGGAAGTGCATAGAACTGTCCTGGATTCATGCGCGAAGGCACAACAAAGTCGCGTGCGCCCTCAGGTGTAGAACCGATGAGGATAGGAGTCTCTACCTCGATGAAGTTCTGCGCATCGAGGAAGTTGCGGATAAGGATTGTCATGCGGTGACGCAACTCAAGATTTTTGCGCACTGTCGGACGGCGCAAATCGAGGTAGCGATACTTCATACGGATATCGTCGCCACCGTCAGTATTGTCCTCTATTGTAAACGGAGGTGTAGCACTCTCCGAGAGGACATTCAGTTCCTTAGCGATAATCTCGATATCGCCAGTAGGCAGATTAGCGTTCTTGCTCTCACGCTCGTTTACTACACCTGTCACCTGCACGCAGTACTCGCGTCCGAGCTTGCTTGCACGTGCGCAAAGGTCGCTGTCGTCAGAGTCGTTGAAGACGAGCTGTGTGATACCATAGCGGTCGCGAAGGTCGACAAATGTCATACCACCCATCTTGCGAGCGCGCTGTACCCATCCGGCAAGTGTTACGGTCTTGCCGCAGTCGGAGAGACGAAGCTCTCCGCATGTATTCGATCTATACATTATATTATATGTTTTAGTTTTTTCTTAAATATCTATGCAAAGTTATATTGTTTGTATGAAATAGCCAAATTACTTGGCAAGAAATGTCATAACAGCCTTCATCACCTGCTGGCGTGAGCGCACATTATTAATACATTCTACAGGGAAGCCCATGACAAACGCCTTATGGTCGGTGCCATCGTAGGCTACGGCTGCATCTGTGCCGTCGGCATAGCGCATAGCACAGAACGCCGGCGCAAGCGGACTGACTACATCTACCGACTGCGCAGCGTAGTGGCGGTCGTTTGGACGGCGTATAATGTCGAAGCTGATGCCGAGTCCGTCCACCAAGTTTGTGGCTATATCGGTGTTCTGTCCGCCAAAGCCTACCTTGAATAGGTTGGACATGAAGCTACGCTCAGCATCAAGCTGCATATCGCTCGCCACGTATGCACCACTCACAAACACTCGTCCGTTGCCACGCACATAGGACTCCAAAGCCTTGCGAAGCAACGCTGAGAAGGTCTTATAGCGCACAAGCGAGTAGCCATCGTCCTTCTGCAGTCCGAACATGATGTCGACCACACGATAATTCTCAAGTTTTACAAAGCCGTTCTCCACCGCTTCGACTGATGACGACACTACATTGTATGCGCCAGACGAAGCTATGTCTGCCACATGACACACCGACTCGTTCTGCTGCTTACCCATGAAGAACTTGCCTGCGAATTCGTCCTCACAATAACCCAATGCGCCAGGACCTTCACTGCCCACACGTGTGCGGTCGAAGTCAATCTGCCTGCCCACAAAGCCGGCATTAATGCCAAGCGACACGCCCATGTCTGCATCAAGATCGAAGCCTTGGCGTGTGCCGTCGTCAACCACTGCCGGACCGGCGAGGCGTGTAAAGCCATCCACTACAAGCACATCGCGTGCTCCTGCCTGAGCACTTACACAGGCTGCAAGCGTTGTTGACGGGAAGCTCTCGCCACCACGATTTACAGCCGTAACGCGGAACTGATACACTACATTCGGCTTCGGAGTGAACGTGAACGATGTGCTTGACACACTACGTCCGTTGTCGAACCCGTTTTTGCCCTCTGCTATGTATATATTATATGTAGTAGGCACTGCGCTCGGCTCTAAACGATCGGTCACTGGCAGCCACGAGAGTTGCAGCTGGTTGTCAGCAGTACGCACTATACGGAAGTTGCTCACTGGAAGTGGTTGCACAACGCAAGCAAGCGAGTGATTACCGTTGATATAACGCAGAATGGTCTTATAAAGCGAGCGTGCAAGGGTGAAGCGGAAGTTAGGGTCGAGTGCGCGGCGCATATCAGCGAAATTCTGATGTGACAGAGTCTCAATGATAGCCGACGGTACTTCCGGCTTACGAGTCTCACTATAGTTGCGATCCCATAGATAGCGACGTGTCCACTTACCGTAGGTTGCCGTAAGGTCGCGCTGCACACCGGTTAGGAGCATATTGGCAAAGTCGTGCGAAATCTGTCGCGACACACCGGCAGCAAGACGTCCGTCGTTAAAATTGGTGGTGCAGATAGCAAGCGAACCAATAATCGAGTCGTTTACATGCGTGGCTCCTGCGTCGCTATGCACAGCAAGACTAAGCTCGAAAGGCACTTTCTTGCCTTCATGCGTAGGCACATATACCGACCCACCGGCAAGCCAGTTTACAATATTCGAGCGCGTATTGATATCATCAATATAGTCGTCGGCACCACCCTTACCTGCATATACCGAATAAGGAGCACCCGACCACTGAGCACTATAGCGCGCGCCCTCCAAGCAACGGGGCATACCACTTGTTGCTCCTCCTCGTTGTATGTTACCCAAACCGCCGCCAAAGCGCACGGCATCGGTAGTAACTACGCCTTTCTCTGCCGATGAGTTGGTAACAATCACTCTGTTGGCGGCATTATTGCCTGCATCAAAGTCGAACGTTCCGAGGTACACCCACGTACCGCCACCCATCTGCTGATTGACGCGGAACAAAGTGCGTTCACCTTTATGCACTACTATATATTGCGCATCGCTTACGCTCTTGGCTACAGTCTGATAGCTCACATAAACGGCATAGCGCCCCGACTGCGGAATGGTAGGTTGATATGATGCCCACGACTCGTTGTTTTTCTTAGTAGTGCGCACCATGCGTGCTGTGCCTTGCTCAAACGGATTCTCACCATCGCGATACATGCCACGATGGAAGGCAAAGCCACGCTCCTCAGTTGTACGCCACTTCTCGCGACCATTATCCTCAACGTATCCTTTTTCACCGTCATTGTCCACAATCACCTCATTGCGCTGCCAATCGCGCTCGCGCGGTGTGTACACCACAGCACCTGCACGCTCGAGCATCGGAATGAGATAAGGCACAACGATAGTCTGTGTGAAAAGGTCTTCGTTGGTGCAGAAAAGGTTTGGACGCTGCCACTTCCAGCGGTTTTTCTTCTGGTCGTAATAGATGCCGTGCGACTGCCACAGGGCGATATGGCGGTCGAAGAGTCCGTGCGAAACGAAATGTGGTTGCGACTCGTTCATCACCCATGGTGCATCACAGTAATCGATACGCCCCCACCCTGCTGGTGCACTACCGTCGCGCAACTTCGCTCCTGGCACAAGCATCTCTATCGGCATACCCACCGTGTTGATACATAGCCTATAGCGATTGTAAGGTTTTGGCAAAGCCTTAGCAAGACGTTTATAATAGTAGCCAACGCTCTTCTCTGTAAAGTTTTGCGTAGCGAAGCCTGTACTCACGTTGAGCGTAAGCACACGACGAGCGTCGTCTACGCTGTACGACTCCATATATGGCTGTACGGCGTAGACGACATTCTTGGCTCGTGTGGCGAGCACATAATTTTTAAGGCGAGTATCCAGCCCCTCGTTTGACGATGTCTTATGCGACCCTGCTGAAGCAGGAAGCGTCACAAGGGTTGCTGCAAATACCAAAACTGACAATAACCTGTTCTTCATATAAATTAAAGTTCACCGACGGTGAACAGTTCGGGGTTCTTACCCTTGAAATCTTTGAAATAAGTCTTGATACGCTTCATATCCGCTTCCACATCTCCCGTCGGCACAATCATGTGCTTACACTCTATCAGTTTGCGCTCAAAGTCGAGACCATATAGCAATATTGGCAGCTCTGCCTTTAAAGCGATGAAATAGAAGCCCTTCTTCCAGTTCGGGTTACGTGAGCGTGTGCCCTCCGGCGTAACACAAAGCTTAAAGTTTGGCGCACGACGCGCAGCCTCAGCCATAGCGTCGGTCATGCTTGTATGTTTCGAACGATTGACGGGGATGCCACCAAGATGGCGGAACCAAACACCAAGTGGCCAAAAGAACCACTCCTTCTTCATAAGAAAGTTTGCCTTTATTCCCTCTGCACGCGAGTAGAGAAGTCCGATGATAAAGTCCCAGTTGCTGGTGTGTGGAGCAAGACAGAGTATATACTTTTCGGGGTGGTCCACTTCTATATGAGCGGTCCACCCCATGCGTTTATACAACAATGTCTTGCAAATGCGTTGCAAAAAACTCATTGTGTTTTATGTATGTTTATGTTTTGAAAATTCTGATTAGCCGAGATTTGCAACCTGATCTACAATCTCAGACACCTGCTTATTAAAGTTGTTCACAAGGTCTTTATAGAATAGTTTCGGCGAGAGTCCTGGCTCTTGATGCGACACACGTCGTACATAGTCATTATGTATTACAAGGATAGAAGCGAGCAATGCGTTCACGTCCTCTTCTGTTGCTTTTGAACTATACATTGATGCAGCCACTGCCTCCGAAAAAAGTTCGCTACAAACATAATTAATATTGCGTTTCAGGTTTCGTTTGTTTGCCATAACAAATAAAATGATTATTGATTAAAAGATTAAATTAACATGCCAAAGATAAGAAAAATATTAATACGCAACAAGTTTTATTGCTAAAAATCTTCTAATTGTATGTTTTCTTATCTATTTTTTTTAGTATGTCGCAGAAAAAGAGTATTTTTGCAGTGCAAAAAAGCATCTATTTATACGTTACACATATTTTAATATTAAATTCACATGGAAATTAGTGCATTGCAGATTGCAAGAGCTGCTTATCAGCCCAAATTGCCTAAGGCTCTCCAGGGTCCGGTTAAGGCCGTAGAGGGTGAGGCAACACAGTCAGTAGGTAACCAGGAAGAAATCAAGGCGTTGTTCCCTAACACATACGGAATGCCGGTTATCACTTTCGAGGCTGGCGAGAAGACTGAGCTTCCTGCATTCAACGTAGGCGTTATTCTTTCTGGCGGTCAGGCTCCTGGCGGTCACAACGTAATTTCAGGATTGTTTGACGGTGTTAAATCATTGAATCCAGAGAACAAGCTCTATGGCTTTATCCTCGGTCCTGGCGGTCTGGTTGACCACAAGTACATCGAGATTACATCAGAGCTCATGGATCAGTATCGCAACACTGGTGGTTTCGACATCATCGGTTCGGGTCGTACAAAGCTCGAGAAGGAAGAGCAGTTCGAGAAGGGTATTGAGATTCTTCGCGAGCTTGGCATCAAGGCCCTCGTTATCATCGGTGGTGACGACTCTAACACTAACGCTTGTGTGCTTGCTGAGTACTACGCAGCAAAGAAGTACGGTGTCCAGGTTATCGGTTGTCCGAAGACTATCGACGGTGACTTGAAGAACGAGCAGATTGAGACTTCATTCGGTTTCGACACAGCTTGTAAGACATACTCTGAGCTTATCGGCAACATCCAGCGCGACTGCAACTCAGCACGTAAGTACTGGCACTTCATCAAGCTCATGGGTCGTTCAGCTTCTCACATCGCTCTTGAGTGCGCATTGCAGACACAGCCTAACATCTGCCTCGTATCAGAGGAGGTTGAGGCTAAGGAGATGTCGCTCGACGACGTTGTAACATACATCGCTCAGGCTGTTGCTGACCGCGCTGCTGACGGCAACAACTTCGGTACAGTACTCATCCCAGAGGGTCTCATCGAGTTCATCCCTGCTATCAAGAAGCTCATCGCTGAGCTCAACGAGGTGCTCACCGACCCTGCAACAGGCGAATCACGCGAGTTCGCTAATGCTGAGGAGCAGATTGCATTCGTTAAGAGCTCTATCGCTAAGGACAACCTCGCTGTTCTCGAGTCGCTCCCAGCTGACGTTGCACGCCAGCTCTGCCTCGACCGCGACCCGCACGGCAACGTTCAGGTATCGCTCATCGAGACTGAGAAGCTTCTCTCTCGCATGGTAGCTACCAAGCTCGACGCATGGAAGGCTGAGGGCAAGTACTGTGGCAAGTTCTCTGCACAGCACCACTTCTTCGGCTACGAGGGACGTTGCGCAGCT
>DAVZJL010000093.1:0-6124 GCA_052272805.1 Prevotella sp.
ATTCCTTACGAGGAAAATGCGTTGATGACGGGTATCACCATCTCTGCCAACGGACGCTACGTTGCTGGCGGCGACACAGAAGGACGCGCTTTCATCTACGACACACAAGACAAGCAAATTAAATACTTCCAGTCCTCCAAACTCGGCACCACCGAAGCCACCGACGACGACAAAGCCTCAATCCGCGCCGTCACCAACGATGGCGTAGGCTACGGCGACATCTACGGAAAATCAGCCAAGTTCGATTTCACCACCGGCTCAATGACAGCCCTGCTCGACGAGTCCGTAAAAGACTACTCACTCGTTCACTTCGCCACAGCCGACGGAACAATCAATGGCGGAGTCACCTACGATGCTGATACATACGTTCAGCACCCATATGTCATGGTCAACGGCGAGATGCAGTCGCTGCCTGAGTTCTCCGACGCATGGACAGGCTACGAGGTCAACGGCGCAATCGCCTTCGGCAGCAATGCCGACGGTTCAGTGTTGTATGGCGGAGTCGTCGACAACTTCTCCTCATACCCACTTGTCGTATGGGTGCGCAATCGCGACGAAAAAACCTATTCAGCAAACCTCCTCAGCCGCCGCTTCTTCGATGGCTCCTTTGACCTGGATGGTTCACAGCCATACGACCAGTTCTCTGCTGAAGCCATAAGTGCCGATGGCAAGTGGATAGCCGTCAACTACCATACCAAGATGCTTAGCTACAACGACGAAGACCAAGGCGTACGCATCGCACGCTACAACGTAGAAGCAGACACACTCGAACTCCTCACTTGCCCAGAAGCAGGCATGGACAACTACTACTACGCCACCGGCATCAGCAACGAAGGCACAGTCGTAGGCTTTGTTGACGATGCCAACCAGAGCCGCAAAGCCATTCTCTGCCCTGCAGGCACAAAAGATGTAAAACTCCTCGCCGATCTCTATCCCACAGTCACCGAGTTCGCCACAATGGACGAGAAGGGTCTCAACGAGGTTACAGCCATCACTCCTGATGGTCGCTACCTCCAGGGCTTCGGCTATGTAGAGTTGGACGAAGAGTCTGACTGCTACGGAACATGGTACTTCGACTTGGAGAAGGACGAGACAGCAGTAGAGAACGTTAAGACAGAAGAGGCTCCGGCTAAGGTTGTTGCTTCTTATACCGTCGACGGCAAGACACTCAACGCAAAGACCGTTCGCAAGGGCATCCTTATCAACAAACTCTCTAACGGCAAGGCTCGCAAGGTTGTAAAGTAACGAACAGGTAAGATTAGGTATATATAAAAGATTAGGTATATATAAAATGAAAAGACCGAGCGCGTGAATCGTCACGTTGCCCGGTCTTTTTTTTGTGTTAAACTCTCTTAGTAGTTAGCGTTCTGCGAAACAGTTACATACAAGCGCAGTGAAAATGAATATATAGAAAACTCTTAATATCGTTTGTTTATTTGCAGAATAATATATAATTTAGCGGCATAAAACAAACATATTAGAGAATACCTAAACATACTGTGACCAGATGAAGAAACACCAGAAACTACACCAATACATATTTGCAGTGGCAGTCGTATCGCTGCAAATACCTGCATCTGCCACTGCTCAGGTGCAGGAGCTGAACGTGCAGCGCGACACAATCTCCACATACCTTAAGGTACAGAACAAAGGTATCGTAAACAATGCCCTCGACGTCTTGAACGGCAATGCAGCCGGTGTTAACGTTACTTCGAACGGCATGGACCGTATGGCCCAACTCTCGTCTGTGCGAGTGCGCGGAACCACGTCTATAGTCGGAGGCAACGACCCTCTCGTCATCATCGACGGCGTGACAAGCGACATCGCCACGCTCTCTACCATCTATCCTGCCGATATAGAGAGTTTCTCGGTGCTTAAGAATGCCGCAGAGACCGCACTCTACGGCTCGCGTGGCGCATCGGGTGTTATCGAGGTGAAGACAAAGAGGGGCACCGGCAAAGGGTTCCAGATATCTTATGAGACAAACATTGGATTAGAAGCCATGTCAAAGAAACTCGACATGCTGTCGGCTGCCGAGTATCTTGCTACTGCCAAACGCCTCGGGATATACGCCAACAACGGCGGATACAAAAACAACTTCTACGACGTAATCACCCGAACCGGATTTGTTCAGAACCATTATCTGGCTTTCAGCGGTGGCTCCGAACAGTCAAACTATCGTGCGTCGTTCGGTTATATCGACCATAACACCATCATAAAGACCAAGGACTACAACAATTTTGTGGCAAAGATTGACGTCACGCAGCATGCTTTCGACAATCGTCTCGTTGGCGACTTCGGTGTGTTCGGATCTACATACAAGAACAATGACATATTCGACACTCAGATGCTGTTCTACTCTGCTGCATGTCAGAACCCTACTTATCCTGCCGAACGCGATGCCAACGGCAACTGGACAAAGAACGGATCAGCCTATCGTATCAATCCGCCTTCTGCCGTACTTGCCGAACGTAGCGACCAGAAGGAGATGTACTTCAATACCCACATGCGACTGCTCTACAAGCTTGCGCCCTCGCTCAATTTGTCGGCATTCGGTAGCTACTCGTACACCTCAAACGAGAACTCTGAGTTCTGTCCCACATGGGTGTGGGCGCAGGGCAACGTATATCGCGGCGAATTCAAGAAACAGGAGTATCTCGGCAATGTCTCGCTCGACTATGCCCATACATGGGGCATTCACTCGCTGTCTGCCGGACTCTCAACCGAATATCATTACCTGGAGCGCACGGCATTCTGGACACGTGCCAAGGGCATAACAATAAACGAGTTCGGCTACGACAACATCGGAGCCACTGCGTCGCGTCCTTATGGCGCTACGGGCAGCATCTATGAAGACCAGTCGCTGGCGTCAGTTATGGCAAACGCCTCCTATACATTATATAATAAGTATAAGCTGATGTTCACTATGCGTGGCGACGGTTCGTCTATGGTGGGCGACGATCATACATGGGGCTTCTTCCCGTCTGTCTCGGCAGAATGGGACATTAAGAAGGAGCGCTTCTTAAGCGGTTTCGACGGAATAAGCACTCTGAAACTGCGCACCGGCTACGGACGCTCGGGTAATCTGGGCGGCATCTCTGCTTATACTACCATGAACAACGTGCAGCAGACTGGCATCGTACCCGTTAACAACACGCCGACCGTGACGCTCGGCACCATACGCAACAACAACCCCGACTTGAAATGGGAGACAAAGTCGACGTTCAATATTGGTGGCGAGATCGGACTGTGGCACAACCGCCTTATGCTTACCGCCGAATACTATTACTCTAAAACCACCGACATGCTCTACTCCTACGACGTGCCCGTGCCACCGTTTGCCTACGACAAGCTGTTGGCAAACATCGGTGCTATGTCGAACCAGGGTCTTGAGATTGGTTTCTCTATAGCTCCGGTGCAGACAAAGGATATAGACCTAAACGTGAGCATGAACCTCTCGTTCCCGAAGAACAAGTTGCTGTCGCTCTCTGGCAACTATAACGGCATGAATATGTCGGCTGCCAACATCACAGCCATTGGCTCCATAGACGGAGCCGGTCAGAACGGCGGTGACAACAACCATGTGCTCTACCAGATAGTAGGACAACCCTTGGGTGTGTTCTATCTGCCCCATTGCACCGGACTCTACAAGGACGAGCAGGGCACAATGAAGTATAGGATAGAAGACCTCGACAACAACGGCATCATCGACTTCGGCGACGGTGGCGACCGACGCATCTGTGGACAAGCCACGCCAAAGGCAACGCTCGGCTCCAACATATCGCTGCGCTACAAGAATTTCTATATGTCGCTGCAGATGAACGGAGCCTTCGGACACAAGATATTCAACGGTACGGCATTGGCTTACAACAACATGTCGTCGTTCCCGATATACAACGTGATGAAGGGTGCGCCCGAACGTAACATCGTCGACCAGAACGTGTCTGACTATTGGCTCGAATGTGGCGACTATCTCAACTTCGAGTATCTCACCATAGGCTACAACGTGCCAGTTAAGAGCAACATAGTGCGCTCGCTGCGTGTGTCGTGCAGCGTCAACAACCTCGCCACCATTACGTCCTACAGTGGTCTGACACCGATGATCAACTCCTATGTTGTCAACTCGTCAATGGGCATCGACGACAAGCGCTGCTATCCTACATACCGAACCTACTCTATAGGAGTGAGCGTGCAGTTCTAAACATCCCGAAATGTTTTCATCAACGTAATGATTAATGACTATGAAACATAAATTTTTAGCATTGTCTGTTCTCGCCCTTTCGCTCTCGTTGACGAGCTGTCTCGACGAGACACCAAAAGACCAAGTGCCGGAGCAGAATGTTTACGACTCTGCCAACAGCCTGTATGTCAACGCCGTAGCTTCGCTGTACAACTATATAGGTGCACACGAGGAGGGCGAAGGTTTGCAGGGCACATGCCGCGGTATATACGACTACAACACGCTGACCACCGACGAGGCTATCATGCCCATACGCGGCGGCAACTGGTATGACGGCGGACTCTGGCAAAACATGTACAACCATACATGGACTGCCACCGACACCGATCTGTACAACGTCTGGAAATATCTCTATAAGGTTATCGTGCTCTCCACAAAGTCGTTGGAGACGATAGACCAGCACAAGGTGCTGCTTACAGACAGACAGCGTGACGAGTACAAGGCGGAAGTGAGAGCCGTTAGAGCCATGTTCTACTATTATGCTATGGACATGTTCGGACGCATACCCATACTTGAGTCGACAGCGCAAAAGACTGCCGACATACGTCAGAGCGAGCGCAGCGAAGTGTTCAGCTATATTGTGAACGAGCTGCAGACCGTGGCACCGCTTCTGCCTCTTGAGCACAGCAACCTCCAGGGCAGCTACTACGGTAGGGTGACGCGTCCGGTGGCATGGTTCCTGCTTGCCAAACTCGCCCTCAACGCCGAAGTGTACACCGACAACAACTGGACCGATGCGTCACGGCCCGATGGCAAGACGATAATGTTCAACGTCGACGGTGCACAGAAGAACGCATGGCAGACCTGCGTCCACTACTGCGACCTGATAGCAGCTGCCGGATATTCGCTCGAGAACGACTATGCAAGCAACTTCGCCGTGCACAACGAAAATTCGAAGGAGAATATCTTTACCATTCCGTTAGATAAGATGCTCTATCCGAACGAGTTTCACTATCTGTTCCGCTCGCGCCATTACGCACACGGCGGTGCATACGGCGGTGCTTCCGAGAATGGCACATGCGCCACGCTGCACACTATGGCTGTAAATGGATACGGCACAGCTTCGCCCGACACGCGTCTCGAACTTAACTTCTACACGGGCAGGGTAGAGGTTGACGGCAAGTATGTAACCCTCGACGACGGCACACCGCTCCAGTACATGCCGCTCGCCGTTGAGCAGAACCTCACGGCAAGCAAATACATCGAGACGGCAGGAGCACGCATGAAGAAATATGAGGTAGACCGCACAGCCTACTCCGACGGATGTATGCCCGACAACGACATCGTGCTCTACAGATACGCCGACGTGCTGCTGATGAAGGCGGAGGCAAAGGTGAGAAACGCAGAATCGGGCGACGAACAACTGAACGCAGTGCGCTCGCGTGTTGGAATGCCCTCGCTTGCAGCCACACTCGCGAACATCATCGACGAGCGTCTTTTAGAACTTGTGTGGGAAGGCTGGCGACGACAGGACATGATACGCTTCCGCACCTACTGCGAGCCGTACGACATACACACACCGTCAGTCGCCGACAAGAAGGGATACACCATAGTTTTCCCGATACCGGAAAAAGCATGTGAACTGAATCCGAATCTCGTGCAAAACCCTGGTTATTAACGAAAGGCAAAGCCAATAATACAGATGTCCTATCGTGCAAATAAAAAACAAATAAAGCATAATTCGTGAAATGCAAATAAAAAAAATACCTCAAAATAGGTATAGTATAATACTTTTTTTGTAATTTTGTAAGCGTAAAGGGTGTGAGACGTAAAAGCTTATGCCGCTTTCGTAGAAAAGACTTCACACATTAATAATTTAAATTATTATAACCGATTATGATTTATTCAAAAGAAGTAGACAACATGTGCGTTGTCGCAAAGGGT
>DAVZJL010000094.1:0-5759 GCA_052272805.1 Prevotella sp.
ATCGTTCAGTGGAATGAGGGGCTCCGAGAGAGCTCCTCATTTTTTATTCTCTAATATATATATATGATAGACAAAAACACCGTAAAAAGTATCGTGAATGAGTGGCTCGACGGCAAGGAGTACTTTCTTGTCGACATCGAAGTAAGCCCCGACGACCGTATCGTTGTGGAAATTGACCATGCCGACGGCGTGTGGATTGAGGACTGCGTAGAACTGAGCCGTTACATCGAAGACCACCTGAGCCGCGACGAGGAAGACTATGAACTCGAAGTGGGCTCCGCTGGACTTGGACAGCCTTTCAAAGTGCCGCAGCAATACCATTGCTTCGTGGGCAAGGAAGTGGAGGTGCTCGACGCCGACGGCAAGAAATACAAAGGCGTGCTGAAGAGCGTTGATGGCAACAACTTCACAGTAGCGGTGCAGGAGAAGCAGAAGGTGGAAGGCAAAAAGCGCCCGCAGCTCATCGAGGTGGACAAGGCTTTCCTCATGGACAAGGTGAAATATACAAAATACTTAATAAATTTCAAATAAGCTATGGCAGCAGCAAAGAAAGACGATGTAGTGAGCATGTTCGACTCGTTTAAGGAATTTAAAGAGACCAAGAATATCGACCGTACCACTCTTGTGAGCGTTCTGGAGGAGAGCTTCCGCAACGTTCTGGCTAAGATTTTCGGAAGCGACGAGAACTTCGACGTGATCGTGAACCCCGATAAGGGCGACTTTGAGATCTACCGCAACCGCGTGGTTGTGGCCGACGGCGAAGTGGAGGACGAGAATAAGCAGATAGCCCTTAAGGAGGCACGCAAGATTGAACCCGACTATGAGGTGGGCGAGGACGTGTCGGAGCGTGTGGAGTTCGCCAAGTTCGGACGACGCGCAATCCTTAACTTGCGCCAGACTCTTGCCTCAAAGATTCTTGAGCTTGAGCACGACTCTCTCTACAATAAATATAAGGACCGTGTGGGCCAAATCATCGCAGCCGAGGTTTATCAGGTGTGGAAGCGTGAGGTGCTCGTGGTTGACGACGAGAACAACGAGCTCATCCTACCCAAGGCAGAGCAGATTCCCGCCGACCAGTATCGCAAGGGCGAGACCATACGTGCCGTCATCGAGCGTGTGGACAACGAGAATAATAATCCTAAGATTATTCTCTCGCGCACAAGTCCTACTTTCTTGCAGCGTCTGTTGGAGGCTGAGGTGCCCGAGATTGCTGAGGGTGCCATCGCTATCCGCCGCATAGCACGCATGCCAGGCGAGCGCGCCAAGATTGCCGTTGAGAGCTTCGACGAGCGCATCGACCCAGTAGGAGCCTGCGTGGGCGTGAAGGGTAGCCGTGTACACGGCATCGTGCGCGAGCTTTGCAACGAGAACATCGACGTAATCAACTATACAGCCAACACCAAGCTTTTCATCCAGCGTGCGCTCTCGCCCGCCAAGGTGTCGAGCATCAACATCGACGAGGAGAACAAGAAGGCTGAGGTTTATCTCAAGCCAGAGGAAGTGAGCCTTGCCATCGGACGTGGCGGTATGAACATCAAGCTCGCATCAATGCTCACAGAGTACACTATCGACGTGTTCCGCGAGGTCAACGGCGATGAGGCCGATGAGGATATCTACCTCGACGAGTTCTCCGACGAAATCGACCAGTGGGTTATCGACGCCATCAAGGGCATCGGTCTCGATACTGCCAAGGCTGTGCTTAACGCTCCGCGCGACATGCTCGTTGAAAAGGCCGACCTTGAGGAGGAGACCGTGGACAACGTGCTGAAGGTGCTGCGCACAGAGTTCGAGAATTAAGTAGATACAACCAATAAGGGAGCTTCTGAATCCGCATGGATGGCAGGGACTCCCTTAGCGAGTATCTAAACAGTAACATTTTTCAAATAAAAATCAAGCAAGAAAAGTGAAGGTGTAAGAACGAGAATACCCCTTTCTTTTTTTACTCTTTTACTTTTAAAACTACAGAATATGAGCATCAGGTTAAACAAAGCATTACGAGAGTTGAACATCGGACTCCAGACGGCAGTGGAGTTCCTCGAAAAGAAAAGCGAACTGGGAGAGGTGAAGGCTGAGCCGAGCTTCAAACTGAGCGACGCGCAGTATGCTGCGCTTCAAGGTGCGTTCCAGCAGGACAAGGAGGTTCGCTCGCAAGCCGAGAAACTCTTGCAGAAGAAGCCGAAAGAAAAGAAGACTAAGGGGGACAACAACGCCAAGGGCGCTCCGCAGTCGTCTACCAAGCAGCAATATAAGCCGCTTGGCAAAATCGACCTTGACAGCGTGGAAAAACCTTCCAACGCTAAGACCGCTAAACCTGAGGCTCGCAAGGAGACTCAGGCGAAGACTGCTGCCGTCAGTCAGAAGCCTACAAATACCAACAACAACAACACGCCACATAAGCCGGCGGCTGCCGAAGTGAAAGTGGACAAGACGGATAATAAAAAAAATCAGAAGCCTGTGGTTCAGAACAAAGAGCACAACAAACAAGAGAAGAAAGAGTCGAAACCGGTAGCTGCTACACAGACTGCCGCAACAAAGACCGCCGACGCTGCAAAGACGCAGCCGGCAGAAACAACAAAGTCAGAAACTACCCTGTTCACTACAAAGAGCGAGAAGAAGATGCTCAACACACCAAAGGTGAACGTTCTCGGCAAAATCGACCTGTCGACGCTCAACCAGAGCACTCGCCCAAAGAAGAAGTCGAAGGAGGAGAAGCGTAAGGAGCGCGAGGAGAAGTCGCAGCAGCAAAGAGGCGACAAGAAGAAGCGCGAGCGCATCAACAAGGTGCGCGTGGACATCAACGCGGCTTCCAACCAGCCTGGAGGCGGCAACGGTGGCAAGCAGAACAACAACGGCAACGCCGGTTCAAGCAACAAGAACAAGAAGAAAAACCGCAACCGTGGCGGACAGCAGAAGCCTGCTGAAGTGAGCGACGAGGATGTTGCACGCCAGGTGAAGGAGACACTCGCACGCCTCACCAACAAGCAGAATCAGACCAAGAAGGGTGCCAAGTACCGTAAGGAGAAGCGCGAGGCTGCCCAGGAGAAGATGAACGAGGAGCGCCGCGAGGAGAAGAAGGAGAGCAAGACACTTAAGTTGACTGAGTTCGTTACCGTGTCGGAGCTTGCTACGATGATGAACGTGAGTGTCAACCAGGTTATCGGAACGCTCATGAGCGTGGGTATCATGGTGTCTATCAACCAGCGTCTCGATGCCGAGACCATCAACCTCGTTGCCGAGGAGTTCGGCTTCAAGACCGAATACGTGAGCGCAGAGGTGCAGGAAGCCATTACTGAGGCTGAGGACGACGAGAACGACCTCGTGCCGCGTGCCCCGATTGTTACCGTAATGGGTCACGTAGACCATGGTAAGACTTCGTTGCTCGACTATATACGCAAGACCAACGTTATCGCCGGCGAGGCTGGTGGTATCACACAGCACATTGGTGCCTACCACGTGCAGCTTGAGGATGGCAGAAAGATTACATTCCTCGACACTCCTGGTCACGAGGCGTTTACCGCCATGCGTGCCCGCGGTACACAGGTTACCGACGTTGCCATTATCATCATCGCTGCCGACGACGCCGTGATGCCTACCACCAAGGAGGCTATCGCACACGCACAGGCTGCCAACGTGCCTATGGTGTTTGCTATCAACAAGATAGACAAGCCGGGTGCCAACCCCGACCGTGTGCGCGAGGAACTCGCTGCCATGAACCTCCTCGTTGAGGACTGGGGCGGCAAGTACCAGTGTCAGGAGATTAGTGCCAAGAAGGGTCTGCACGTGAACGAGCTTCTTGAGAAGGTGCTTCTTGAGGCTGAGATGCTCGACCTCAAGGCTAATCCTAACCGTAAGGCTACAGGCTCTATCATCGAGTCGTCGCTCGACAAGGGTCGTGGCTATGTGTCAACAGTACTCGTATCTAACGGTACGTTGCGCGTGGGCGACAACCTTATAGCCGGAACATCATGGGGCCGCATCAAGGCTATGTTCAACGAGCGCAACCAGCGCATCGAGAGCGCAGGACCTTCTGAGCCAGCCATCATTCTTGGCTTGAATGGTGCGCCTACAGCAGGCGACTCATTCCACACCTTGGATACTGAGCAGGAGGCACGCGACATCGCCAACAAGCGTCTTCAGCTTCAGCGCGAGCAGGGCTTGCGCACACAGAAGCGTCTCACCCTCTCGGATATCTCTCACCGTATCGCTCTTGGATCATTCAAGGAGCTTAACATCATCGTTAAGGGTGATACCGACGGTTCTATCGAGGCTCTGTCCGACTCGTTCATCAAGCTCTCTACCGAGAAGATCAAGGTGAACGTTATCCACAAGGCTGTGGGTCAGATTTCAGAGAGCGACGTTACTCTTGCCGATGCTTCAGATGCTATCATCGTGGGCTTCCAGGTGCGTCCTTCGGCTGCTGCTCGCAAACTTGCCGAACAGGAGGGTGTTGAGATCAACACTTACTCAGTAATCTACGACGCTATCGACGACGTTAAGTCTGCCATGATTGGTATGCTCGACAAGGTTAAGAAGGAGGTTATCACCGGTCAGGTTGAGGTGCGCGAGGTTTACAAGATCTCTAAGGTCGGAACCGTTGCCGGAGCTTACGTTGTCGAGGGTAAGGTTCACCGTACCGACAAGGCTCGCGTTGTGCGCGATGGTATCGTGGTTCACACAGCAGATATTGCTGCCCTCAAGCGCTACAAGGACGACGTTAAGGAGGTTGCCACCAACTTCGAGTGTGGTATCTCACTCGTCAACTTCAACGACATCCAGCAGGGTGACGTGCTTGAGACCTTCACAGAGATTGAGGTTAAGCAGACTCTGTAAAAAATAGATAATAATAATTGATAAATAAGGACTCGTTATATGTCTTGTCAAAAGATATATAGCGAGTCTTTTTGTATTCTCAATAATATATAGCGGTCCTTGTTATCTCTTCGTTCGCTTTTCGTTCCTCCTTCGTTATTCCTCCCTTAATCCTCCGTTCCGTTAACGGAGGCAGATAGAGTTCACTATGGAGGATGAACGAAGATCGAAATAATGTTGTGATTATTCTCTGCTGATTTACTGGGTGTTGACAATACTACAGCAGTAGTGAGAATTGGACATATTGAGGGAAATAAATGGATTGTTGATGACCGTATTGACGTGACTGACCTCACCGAGAATTGGAAACCTTACACCCTCACTCTTCATAATGGAACTGCAGCTTCGTCAATAGATATTTGCTGTAAGGGTCCATCTTTCATGTTTATTGACAACGTGAAGGTGACACAGGATTTGAAGGCTGGCGAAGAGGCCACTATACCTGTTTACGATACGAAGGTTGGCGAAGGCACAGGTACTCTGTTAACTGTACCATCCTTTACTGGCGGTGATGATATAGTGTAAGTTGACGTTTATCGTTTACTTACACTTTTTGTTTTAATCCATTTGTCATTCTATTAATGCCTAAAAGGTTAATTTTAATATAAATTCTTTGCCATGTCGGCAAATAGCAGTACCTTTGCATCCGATTTCAAAAACAAGTATAACCATGTGGAAGAATTTGGCTGCTTGCAACCACACTAAAAAATGCTAAAACTGCAACGTCCGACCGCATGTGCTATGCGTATCGCCAACGGTTTGGCGGCATGGATATAATGATAATAGCATAATGTGTAGGACAGCGGTAATTGGTGTTTTTCCACTGTTTTTTAATTTTAAAATTTGGAAAAAATGAATTATCTTTTTTCATCAGAATCAGTTTCAGAGGG
>DAVZJL010000095.1:0-5609 GCA_052272805.1 Prevotella sp.
TATTCTATCTTTTGTTGTTCTGTATTCATGTTTATTTGTTTCTCCTAATTTTAATTAGTGTATCCAAATTTATTCCAGGCTTCGAGGACGAGGCCCTTGGTGCGGTATTCGCCGTACTGGCGTATCTCGTTGTCTTTCAGCACACGGAAGGTCTCGTTGATGCAGCCTTTGCCGCAGATGTCTTCGGGGTCTAAGATGTAAACGAGGTCTTCTGTGTTGAGGCCATAGAGGTGGGCGAAGATGGCGTCAAGCTCGGCTTGAAGGACGGCTCTGCGCTCTGGATTGTAAACCCAAGGCTGCAGTGCTCCCAACTGTGGCAGCTCGGCACGCTGCTCCTCGCTCATTTCTTTCCATAACTCTGCAGCCCAGCCGTCCATGTCGTGATTGAAATAGCATAGCTCGGCTACACGCTTTACAATCTGCCATTGCATGGTTGAGGGGATTTGGTCGGGGGTGAGGACGGGAAGCTGCTTCATAACAAAAAATGCCATACTCGAATTTCCTATTTTCTGTCGTGCCACGTAATCAAAAGTCAATGATGAAATCATTGCTGCAAAACACGTGCTGGGGATAAGGCTCCGCGAAGTGAATACGAGCGGAGCCTTATCCCCAGCGGCAACGCCGCTGGGCATAAGGGTTGCTACGCAAGTGCGCTCATTGGTCGCATTAGTAACATCTCGGAATACTATATAATAACTATGTGTCCATTGCCAAAGAATCTTCCCTTCTTTATCTCGCTTTGTCAGTTTGTTTTCAACTTCTTCTTTATCTACCCAATACCAAGGGTAAAGTGGGGCATTAGTATTTTGTAAGTCTGTGATACTCGTAGGAGGAATAGAATTTGGACGTTTTCCTTCTATTGGAAATTCACCATAATGATGATTGTATAGCCAAATGTGTTTGCCTTCATATAATGGCACATAAACTTTTTGCCCTATATAGAAAAAGCCATTTCTATATGTTGCCCCTGCTGAAGTTAGTTGTTGGTATGTCTTAAATGATCCGGAATCACCAGACATATGGCAAATTGTTCCAAATTTTATTCCCCATGGATTCTCACCCGTATTTTCATTTATCATGATACAGGTATGTTTGTATATTTTTCCTGTGAGTTTGGCATCATAAGATGTGCGAAACATAGGACACTGCTTTGTATTTGGATTGAAACGCACAAAGTCGCTCGTCTGCAAAGTATATATGCGACGAGGGTCAAGCAGATGGTCAAGGCGTGTCAGATAGAAACCACCACTTACAGTACGAGGCTCTATTTGGGCTTTGCCTGCTGTGATAAGGCAGAACTTGAAACGACTGTCTATTTCAAAAAGCTTCTCTCTATTCTCGAAGTCATATAATGAAATGAGTCTATTTTCATCAATGAGCTTCGAGAAGAATGCCTTGTTGCTGTCGTTTACTGCGATACCCGTAGGCAAAACAAGTCCCCATGCCTCTTTAGAGAAAGAGAGGCATAGTTCTGAGAATAGAGGAAAAAGGTTGATGTCTCCTGTTGCTGTCAGTTCAAATCGTCCACATAGGCGTACAAAGCGGCTCAAGCTCTCTGCATGGCAAACAGCTTGTAAATATTCTCTGTATAGAACATGGTCTGTTATTGGTAGTTTTGCAATGATTTCTTTTCTTTGTGCTGCAGTTCCGGCATTTACGATATCTAATCGGTTATGACTTTCAAACCATTTTTTATCCTCTACTTTAATCAAGTCCCATGGCGGATTTCCGCACATCACATCAAATCCCTTGTTGGCAGCAAACACTTCAGGGAATTCCACACACCAATGGAAGAAACGCTGTTCATCAGCCATACGCTTTACTTCTGTCTTAAAGTCGGCAGAGAGCTGGCGATAGTATGTAGGCAGCGGCTCGCCTTTCTCAAGACACTCCATAGCCTCAATCTCCTGCAGCGCACGCATCACGGTCTTTGTGTATGGCACCTCAGCCTCCAAGTCTAATTCCTTATCGGTGCCTCCCTTGTCTTTGTAAAGTTCATCTGCTTTTACGGTATGATAGAAAGCATAGGCATAGATGTCGCAAGCGCGGCGCAGACAGTCTACTCGTGCCGATGCCATCAGTTCTTGCCAACGCAGTTGCTTGACGATTTCCTGCTCCAATGTTTCTTCCGGCAAGTGATTGATGAAGCGAATCTTATCCGCCAAACCAATCTGTGCAATCGACATTTCCTCAATGCCAAAAGGATTCTCGAAACCAAAAGTAGGCTCGTTGCCCGTGTTTCCATTTACTGCTTTTACGGCTTCTTGGTTCATCTTCTTCAAAGCCTTCAAGGTGTCCTTGTCCTCGGCAGTCAGTGCCTTGTCTGGAACGCCGTCGATAAGCATCTGCAGGTCGGAAACGCCCAATACAGAGTTTCCGCAGCGTATGTGGTGGTCGAGGAATGAAAGCGGCTTGCCTGCGCAATAGCCTTCAATCCACAACACCACCTTGCACAGCTCCACAGCATCAGGATTGTAGTCGACAGCATACACACAACGGGAGATAACCTCGCGAAGCGCCTGACGATAATCCAATGAAGCTGGGTTATCCTCACCAGTGCGAAGCGTACAGACATACCAGGCAATGGTGCGAGCCATCGCCAACACGATATGGCCGGAGCCGCTTGCTGCATCACACACCTTCATGTTGAGCAACGCCTTCACCTTTTCTTCGGTGGTGGCACAGTTTGCCATCTTTTCCATGATGACAGGTTCGAGTGTAGTCTTGATAAGATTCTGCACCAAGTCGGGGCGGGTGTAATATGAAGAAGTGCTCTTGCGGTCGAGTCCGCCGACAAAGCCAAACTGCCAGTCGGATGCTGCAACCCCCGGCTGTACGAACGGGCGCATTTCGAGAATGCCCTCATACACAGAACCAAACTCCTCAACGTCGAGCGAGGAATAGTTGATCTTCACTCGCTGCTGACGTTCGTCAGTAAACTCGTTGAGAGCCGCGAATGCAGCGAGCAAATCACGGTTGCTTACCTGACATTGCTTCAGCCAATGCAGGGTTTCTGTGCCAAAGAGCACGCCGCCCAAAGGCTTTATGCCCAACTTCTCACCAAACGTGTCAGGCTCGAAGAGATGGAAGGTGTCCATCAGTCCATGCCATAGGTCGGAATACTGGCGTTGTTTCAGATATGACAATTCAGATAGACGGCGCAGACGGCTTGCCGCATAATACTTCTTATAGATATCCTGCCACTGGCATTGCTGCTTGTAGTCGGACGCATCAATAGAGTCGGGAATCTGATAAACCAGTCCTCTCTCCTCGATGATGAAGAGGAAGAGTAGGCGATAGATGAAGTGGATAAGTTCCTTGTTGAGTTTCTGGGCATCCATAGTGCCGTCGGCGAAAGCACGGCGCAAAGCGTCGTTGCCCTCACCCTTAGATGTAAGCACAGCATTGCCGATGGTCTCCATCGTGGTCTGCACGGCACGCGACAAACCGTTGCGGATGCGGTTGCCCGACTCGATGCTCATGTTGAACCAACGCTCCATGACGCAAGGCTCGTCGCCGCTTATGCGGAAACGAGAAGCATGAAGCAGACGGAACATCAGGCAGAACTCGGTGTATTTGTCTTCCTCCAGCATACGGCGGAGGTCGAACTCTATGTATGTGAGCTTCACCAACTGTCCGGAGTTGCGTATGATACGCAGAAGTTGTCCGTTGCTGATGATGCCATACACATTCTCCGTGGCGTTGAGATATTCGAGCATGGTGGCATGAGCCGACTTCTTGCGCATGCCGCCTTTGGCACGATAGTCGAGCGAACACTTGTCCAATGTGTCGATGCTGCCATCGGCAGAAATATTCTCACCGATAACGACAAAAGGCATTTTGCCCAATTCCTGGCAAGTGTAGCTGATGTCATAGCCAGTGCCAGCCACCTCAATGTTAGCCACTTGGCGGTCGAGCTTATAGCCTAAGCTTTGCAGCAGACGCTCCATCAAGTCGCGGGCACGGCGAGTGCCGTATGGGTCTCTGCCTGCCAATCGCTCATTGCCGGCACGCTCCTTGTAGAAGTTCCAGTCGTTGCGTAGGCTGCTCCATACGTAATCGATAGCCGAAGACACGGAAATGTCCATTCCGAAATCCTGGTCGCGGTTGCCAATGAGTGTGTTGTCGCGCTCTATGTTATGCAGGATGTCATCAGAGAGAAGATGACCGTATATATGAATACTTGTATAGTCCATAATGGATTAAATGTTTATTTGTGGAACAAATAGATAGGCAGCTATCACATCCATAGGCAATACTGGTTCTACCACCTGATATTCAGATGCCTTTAGATAGGTGCGGTATTTAGCGAAGGCATCCACCAGATGTGAAGCCCTTTCGAGGGCAATCTTGTCAGTATGCTCTCTAAGTTCTGTCTCGCTGTTTATCCATCGTATTGAATTAGAGAGAAGAGTCTTTTGGGTGGTCATATCCATATCACCGGATGCCATTGAGTTAAGGAACAGGTGTTTGGCATCATCCTGTGTGAGGAAATCGTGGTTGTCAATCTTTCCACGATAACCAACGAATATCATCTCCTCACCAACCAACTCACGATTCTCTATCTTCTTGTCTCTTATGACACTGCGAACACGCATAAGCAGAATAGTGGTGCGTTTCGGCACCTCAGCGGTAGCCATTACCAAAGCACGGCAAGCGCCAAGTTTGCCACCGTTGACAGAGTCGTTGACTACGGCGCGGCTCAAATCCTCTACGAACGTATGGTTGCGACCTATATACATATAGTGCTTGGGAGTGGGAGAGGCGAATGAGATGCGTACAATACCTTTACTTGTTGCTTTGTCGGCGAAGTAATGGCGCAAGTTGACAGGCAACTCCAATAGTTGGAAGCTGTAGCAAAGAGGCGTATGGTCTGTATGGACGCTAACGCCAACATGCATGAGCTGCTCAATCACGAAGTCGCGAGTGTCTTCCACACCACCGATGACAGACTTCGCTTCTTCCAACGAGGCGGTAAGTCTGGTTGGATCCATTTGCTTGTTGTTGTGTGCAAAGTAAGTGTGTGAGATTTTTTCGTTCTCCTCCATCTTCTTGAGCTGTATTTCCAACTCTTCATCCTGCTGACGCTTCCATTCTGGGTCGTCGTCGAACAAGGACAACTGCATATAGTCGGTCTTTGTCGGTATCTTTGCGTCGAAGATGCGCTGCATAATTGTCTCCATGAGCGAAGCATCGTTATCGGCAATAGGGAGGTATACGCCCAACTTCTTGCGAATTTCCTCTTGTTTCTTGTATAGCACATTGAGCACAATGTCATCAACAGGATTGTTTTTGGCATGAAGCGTGGATATTAGGACAGCATTGGCAGTTTGTCCGAAGCGGTCGATACGGCCATTTCGCTGTTCCATGCGGTTAGGATTCCAAGGAAGATCGTAATGTATGACAGCCTCAAAGCCCTGCTGCAGGTTGACACCCTCAGAAAGGCAGTCGGTACATACTAACACATGACGTTCCTCCTGTGACAAGGCGTCGATTTTCATCTTGCGTTCTTCATCTGCCAAACGGCTGGTAACAATGCCAACTACCACTTTCTTGAACTTCTTGGAACTTGCCAGTTGCTTTGTGATATACTGTCCTACATATTCTGC
>DAVZJL010000096.1:0-5603 GCA_052272805.1 Prevotella sp.
GAAGTGAATGTAACGTCGTCAACGATGCCCACTGTGAAGTGGTTCTTAGGCTGCGGGAGCTCGAGGTTCTTGAATACAGCAACAATCTTAGCTGGTGTTGTATCTGAAGAACCAAGGCCGTAACGACCACCAACGATAAGCGGCTTGCGCTCGTCGTCGTAGAGAGCCGACTTAACGTCGAGGTACAGCGGTTCGCCCTCTGCGCCTGGCTCCTTTGTACGGTCGAGTACAGCGATGCGCTTAACTGTAGCAGGAAGAGCTTTCTTAAGGTAGTCTACTGCGAACGGACGATAGAGGTGAACAGCAACCATACCTACCTTCTTGCCCTGCTTGTTCAGGTAGTCGATAGCCTCGCGTGCAGGCTCTGTAGCAGAACCCATGAGGATGATTACGTTCTCTGCGTCCTCAGCTCCGTAGTAGTTGAAGAGGTGGTACTCGCGACCAGTAATCTTTGTCATCTCCTGGCAGTACTTCTCTACTACCTCAGGGATGCGGTCGTAGTACTCGTTACAAGCCTCACGGTGTGTGAAGAATGTCTCTGGATTCTCCGCTGTACCGCGTGTAACAGGACGCTCAGGTGTGAGGGCACGATCGCGGAAGCGCTTGATGTAGTCAGGATTTACCAACGGACGGATGTCTTCCATATCCATCTCCTCAATCTTGTGGTACTCGTGTGATGTACGGAAACCGTCGAAGAAGTTGATGAACGGTACTGATGTCTCAAGTGTAGCAAGGTGAGGAACTGCAGAGAGGTCCATAACTTCCTGTACCGAACCAGAGCAGAACATTGCGAAGCCTGTCTGACGGCAAGCCATAACGTCCTGGTGGTCGCCGAAGATACAGAGAGAGTGTGAAGCCAGTGTACGTGCAGAAACGTTGAACACGCACGGCAGCAACTCGCCTGCAACCTTATACATGTTAGGAATCATCAGCAACAGACCCTGCGAAGCAGTGTATGTTGAGGTGAGGGCACCAGCCTGAAGTGAGCCGTGGAGAGCACCTGCTGCACCAGCCTCTGACTCCATTTCCTGGATAGAAACTCGCTGACCGAAGAGGTTCTTACGACCCTTGGCAGCCCATTCATCTACGTGCTCTGCCATCGGAGATGACGGAGTGATAGGATAGATAGCAGCAACCTCTGTGAACATGTAGCTCACGTGAGCGGCAGCTGTGTTACCATCACAAGTGATAAATTTTTTTTCTTTAGCCATTTTACTAATTCTTTTTAATTAGTGAATACTTATAGTTGTTTTAAACTTTTTCTGTCTAAGCCTTATTGGGCCTTTCTTTATTAAGCCTTCTTAAGCCTTTCTAAGCCTTCCTGCTTTCCCTTTTACTTTTTTACTCTTTTACTTTTTTACTTTTAATAGAGTAGTCCGAACATCCAAAGCGGAACTTTGTTCGCTTGACCAATATTGAGGTCGTAGGTGGCGTATTGTTGCTCTGAGGAGTTGCGAGTGCGTCGCATATGGTTGGCACTCATGACATGGAAGTGAAGTTTGTTGTCAATGATGTATGCAGCGTCGCGGTTGCCCTGATTGACACTATGGTCTTTCCAAAGCATATTGACGAAGAATGTCTCCATAACATCCTGACGGTCTGCCACGATTGGGTAGATGCAGTACATGAGGTTGGGGTTGTACATCATCACCTTTGACGGTTTCTTCGGGAACTCGTCGCCAGGGTGGTAAATGATGTTTATCAAACGTGCATCAGAGAGATACTTGATATAATTCATCACTGTGGCACGGCTTGTCTCAATCTCTCCTGCCAGGTTGCTGATGTTCGGTGCTTTCAGTCCTTCTACAGCAAGTAGGTAGAGGAGCTTCTTTATCTTTGTGAGATATTTAAGTTCGATTTGTTTTATCAGAAGAATGTCTACTTCGGTCATCATGTTCATAGTCTTGAGCAAGTTCTCCTCGAAGTTGCGGTGCTCAAGAAAGAATGGATAGAAGCCATGATGAAGGTAGGAGTTGAAGTGTTCGGCAATGTCTACATTCTTTGCAATCTCGTTGGCTATTTCTACATGATTAGCGAGAATGTTGTCAAGCGTATAGACGGGGATGTTATTGCCTGTCTGTAGGTTTAAGTATTCGCGGAACGAGAAGCCACGGAGGTTGTAACTCTTGACGATGCCACAGAGTTCGGGATTTTCCTCTTTCAGTCGCATCACACTTGAGCCCGTGAATATAATCTTCAGGTTTGGACATTGGTCGTAGCATTTGCGAAGCTCGCTGCTCCAGTTCTGCTGCTTGAACACTTGATCAATGAGTAGAACCTCGCCACCGTGGTTATAGAAATCCATCGCAAAGTCAGCGATGCCACGTCCCTGAAAGTAGAAGTTGTTCATATTCACGTAAAGACAACGACGATTGTTAGTGTCGAAATTCTCCTTGGCATACTGCAATAGGAATGTTGTCTTTCCAATGCCTCGTGTACCCTTAATGCCAATGAGACGATCGCTCCAGTCAATCTCGTCCATAAGATTGCGTCTGACTGGTGCGTCCGTATGCTCTACGAGGTATTTATGAGTTTTAAAGAAAGCTTCCATTACTCTATCGGTTGTTTCTGTTGCTTCTGTTACTTGAATATTTTGCTATTTATTATATAGTCTTCTACAACTGTGCAAAGGTAATATTAATTTCTTTATTTGCAAACTCTGTATTGCAAAAACTGCATTTTTTTTTATTTTTTGCGTCTGCATCGTTTGCGGTGTGCTATTATGCAGATGTGTAGTCGCTCGATTGTGAAATAAAAGTGGTATTTTTGCACTTGTTTACGAAGTAATTAAAGATAAAAACAGATGAAGTTACATATATTCAATCCTGAGCACGATATAGCTCTTGCTGCCAATCAAGAATGTTTCACCGCCCCTCATGCAGGTAGACGTTTGCGTACCGACTTGGGGTTTATCCCTGCTTTCTGGGCTTCAGAAGGCGATATGGTACTCGTAGACGATGTTGAGGCAGCAATAGAGGCACGTCGCCATCTACGTAAGTTCGGCAATGATGTGGTCTTTGTTACCGCTGCCAACTTGAAAGATTTTACTTTAGACGATGTTAAGAGTTTTCAGGTAGAGCCGTGGGGATGGGATCGCACCATAAAGGAACAACTGTTGCGTGCTAATAAAGGGCTTGAACCATTCATGCCAAGTGACGATGCGCTTGCTACTATTAGAGAGATGAGCAACAGACGCTTTGCTGCAGAAAATCTTTTGCCTGTGTTGCGTGAAACAGCTGAGTCCCAAACTGTTGGCGAAAGCCACTACTGCACAACAATGGAGGAGGTACTTCAAGTGCTAAAACGCAACGGAAGAAGCGTGCTCAAGTCACCATGGAGCAGTAGCGGTAGGGGAGTGCGCTATGTAAAGACCACAGTACTTGACGCGCATCTCGAAGGGTGGGCAGCGAATGTCGTCAAACGTCAGGGTGGCATAATGGTAGAGCCATTATATAGTAAGGTGTACGACTTCGGACTTGAGTTTGTGAGCAATTCCGACGGGTCGATTGATTTCAAAGGACTCTCGCTCTTCGCTACACGTAGTGGTGCATATGTAGGAAATATACTTGCCACAGAGGCAGATAAGCGTGAAATATTATCACGGTATGCCGACCTTGCTCTTGTTGATAATATCTGCGAGCGTATTCGTGCTGTGCTTTCTCTGCATTTTAAGGGTGTATATGTTGGAGCTTTCGGTATTGACATGATGGCTGTAGCACGTGAGAATGCTGACGGCTTCCTGCTTCATCCGTGTGTAGAACTTAATCTGCGTCGCACTATGGGGCATCTTGCTTTGTCACTCACGCCTACAATAGCCGAACCACAACGCATAATGAGCATCAGCTATGCAGATAAGTATCGTATGAGAATACACGATACAACGAATAATTTACTGAATACATCGCTGATAGCTCACTAATTATTACACATATTTAAGATTTTATGTGTAGTGCATTAACGTGGTTTTTCTGAGAAAATCAGTAACTTTGCATACGAAAAACATATAAATATACATACGATGAAACAAACAAAGATTGTTGCTTCTATTAGCGATCGCCGTTGTGATGTCGAGTTCCTCCGCAAATTGTTCTTTGCCGGAATGAACGTCGTAAGAATGAACACTGCACATGCGACGCCTGACGGGATACGTAATATTATAAAGAACGTGAGAACAGTTTCGCCCCACTTGGCTCTTATGATTGACACAAAGGGACCAGAGGTGAGAACCACTGGCTGTGCTGAGCCTATAGAGTACAAGACGGGCGATGTGGTTAAGATATTTGGACGTCCGGGTATGGACTCATCGCACGATATCGTCAATGTGTCATACATCGACTTTGCTAAGGATGTGAAGGTTGGTGATCATGTGCTCTTTGACGATGGTGAACTTGATATGCTTGTCATAGACAACAATGGTCCGATGCTTGTAGCTCAGGTGCAGAACGACGGTGTGCTGGGTGCACACAAGAGTGTGAACGTACCTGGCGAGCATATCGCTCTGCCTGCTATTACGCAGAAGGATCACGATAACATACTCCTTGCTATTGAAGAAGACATCGACTTTATTGCTCATTCGTTTGTGCGTTCTGCTGATGACGTTCTTGCGATACAGAAGATACTCGACGAGCACAATAGCGACATAAAAATTATCTCAAAGATTGAAAACCAAGAAGGAGTAGATAATATTGATGAGATTATTGATGCCTCTTATGGCATTATGATTGCGCGTGGCGACCTTGGTATAGAGGTGCCAATAGAGCAGATACCGGGCATTCAACGCCAGATTATACGCAAGTGTGTGATGAAGAAGAAGCCGGTTATCGTCGCAACACAGATGCTCCATACGATGATTAAGAATCCGCGCCCTACACGTGCTGAGGTTACTGATATAGCCAATGCTATCTATTCATATACAGATGCACTCATGCTTAGTGGTGAGACGGCAAGTGGCAAGTATCCGCTTGAGGCTGTGCAGACGATGGCTGCCATTGCTGAGCAGGCAGAGAAAGACCGCTCTGCACTTGGCGACTATGAGGTACCGATGAACGAGAACTGCTCGCAGCGTGAATTCCTTGCACATGCAGCTATTGAAGCAACAAAGAAACTTGGCGTTGCTGGTATCATCACCGACAGTCTTACTGGCGAGACCGTACGCCATTTGGCTGCTTTCCGCGGTCCGAACCCAATCCTTGCAATATGTTATAAGGAGAAGACACAGCGCTGGTTAAATCTCAGCTTTGGTGTCATCCCCGTTCATCAGAAGGAACATGCGCCTGCTGCATATATGTTCACAGCTGCATTGCGTATGCTCCGACAGAAGGGCTACATCGGCTCCGACGATAAGATTGCGTACCTTAGTGGTAGCTTCGGATTGGGCAACCCGACGGGCACAACATTCCTCGAAATCAATAAGGTTAGTCAAGTGTTCGATAAGTCGTACGAATTCCATTTGCCTAACAAGGAATAACCATTATATAGAAGTCAATTTAATATGACAATACGAAATAGGAGGTCGTAAGATCTCCTATTTTTGTCTTGTATTGAAACAAAAAAGGACGGGGTGCAATCACTGCAGCCCGCCCTCAAATAATTAGAGAGTTATA
>DAVZJL010000097.1:0-5411 GCA_052272805.1 Prevotella sp.
TAATTGCGTGGGTATGGCAGGATGCCATACCCTCCTACGAAAAAGCCACGCTTCCCGATGGAAAGCGTGGCTTTTTTTTTGATTTATGCGGTGTGCGGCGTCCGCCGCCCGATCAGATTCCGTCCGCCGCCCGATCAGATTCCGTCCGCCGTCTGATCAGATTCCGTCCGCCGTCCGATCAGATTCCGTCCGCCGTCCGATTGGATTCCGTCCGCCGTCCAATCGGATTCCGTCCGCCGCGCGTAACATTTCTTATTATTATACGCTCTAATTACATGCGCTCCGGCACCTCGATACCGAGCAGTGCCATGCCGTTCTTCAGCGTCTTGCCAACGTTCTGAGCGAGAACGAGGCGCACCACCTTCTCCTCTTCGGTGTCGGCACCGAGGATAGAGTAGTCGTGGTAGAACTGGTTGAACGCCTTTGTCAGCTCGTAGCAGTAGTTGGCGATGCCGCTCGGCGAGTAGTCCTTGCCAGCCTGCTCTACAGCCGCACCGAACTCGTTGAGCTTCTGGATAAGCTCAATCTCCTTCTCGTTGAGCGGCATTGTGCCCTGGAGAGTAGCCGGGATGCTGATTCCCTCAGCCTGAGCCTTGCGCAGGATAGAGCGGATGCGAGCGTATGTGTACTGTATGAACGGACCGGTGTTGCCGTTGAAGTCGATAGACTCCTCTGGGTTGAAGAGCATGTTCTTGCGAGCGTCCACCTTAAGGATGAAGTACTTCAGCGCGCCGAGACCCACGATGCGAGCAATCTCGTTGCGTTCTTCCTCGCTCATGTCCTTGAACTTGCCCAGCTCCTCGCTTGTCTGCTTGGCGTCAGCCACCATCGCAGCAATCAAGTCGTCGGCATCAACGACCGTACCCTCGCGGCTCTTCATCTTGCCGTTAGGCAGCTCCACCATACCGTAAGAGAAGTGTACAAGCTCCTTGCCCCACTTGAAGCCGAGGCGGTCGAGCAGGATAGAGAGCACCTGGAAGTGGTAGTTCTGCTCGTTGCCCACGACGTATATCATCTTGTCGATGGGGAAGTCGTTGAAGCGCATCTCGGCTGTGCCGATGTCCTGAGTCATGTACACGCTGGTGCCGTCGCTGCGCAGCAGTAGCTTCTGGTCGAGACCCTCGTCGGTGAGGTCAGCCCACACGGAGTTGTCGTCCTTGCGGAAGAACAGACCCTTAGCCAGTCCCTCTTCCACCTTCTTCTTGCCCACGAGGTAGGTGTTCGACTCGTAGTAGATCTTGTCGAAGCCCACGCCGAGTGCCTTGTATGTCTCGTCGAAGCCAGCATATACCCAGTCGTTCATCTTGGTCCAGAGCGCACGCACCTCAGGGTCGTTCTGCTCCCACTTCACGAGCATCTCGTGAGCCTCCTTGATGAGTGGCGACTCTTCCTTCGCCTTCTTCTCAGCCTGCTCCTCGTCCATGCCTTCAGCCACGTATTTAGCCTTCAGCTCAGCCACCTCAGCGCGGTAGTGCTTGTCAAACGCCACGTAGTAGTCGCCGATGAGGTGGTCGCCCTTCTTGCCCGAAGTCTCAGGTGTCTCGCCGTTGCCGAACTTCAGCCAAGCCAGCATCGACTTGCAGATATGAATACCGCGGTCGTTCACGATGTTGGTCTTCACCACGCGGTTGCCGTTAGCCTCCATGATCTGCGCCAGCGACCATCCGAGCAGGTTGTTGCGCACGTGTCCGAGGTGGAGCGGCTTGTTTGTGTTAGGCGAAGAATACTCGATCATCACCAGCGGCGAAGCCTCAGTGACGGGTTTCTCGCCGTACTTCTCGTTCTGGTTCATCTCGTTGAGCAGTCCGAGCCACGCCTTCTTGTCGATGACGAGGTTGAGGAATCCGCCCACAGCGTTGAAGTCGGCGATAGCCTCGCAGTTCTGCTTGATGTACTCGCCGATCTCGCGCGCCGTCTCGTCGGGCTTCTTACGCGAAATCTTAAGGAACGGGAACACTACGAGCGTGAGGTTGCCCTCAAACTCCTTCTTGGTCTTCTGAAGTTGCACCATCTTCTCGGGCACTTCCTGACCGTAAAGCTCTTTCACTGCCGCCAGGGCAGCGTTGATAATCTGCTGTTCTATTGTCATTGTTTTGTTGTATTTTTATTCTGTTTTAATCGCTTCAATTACTCTACATTATATCCATTCTACATAGCTTTGAATATATATAATGTGGGAAGTTGAGTGCAAAGTTACGAATATTATCTCATAGAATCCGCATGTTTTAACGATTTTGCGCCGAATATGAAAATATCCATCCGTTTTATTTTGATTTCTCAATTATTAATACGATATTTGCCAATGGATATAAATATAAAGTTATGAATAGACTCTCATTAGAACACACGGACGATGCTGTGATTCGCTCTATCAAAGAGACGATTTCCTCTATTATTCCGAAAGATGCCAAGGTTATACTTTTTGGTTCGAGAGCCAGAAATGAAGCTATGGCAAATTCGGATTGGGACATTCTTGTGCTTTTGAATAAGGATAAGGTGGAGGAGGGTGATCACGATGACTATTCATATCCTCTGTGGGAATTAGGTTGGAAAATCAATCAGATGATTCATCCGATAGTATATTCAATGAAGGATTGGGCTATGCGCAAAGGAAGCCCATTTTATGAGAATGTAGAAAGAGAGGGAGTGGAGCTATGTTAGAGACCGAAATGAGAAGAAACGTGATTGCTTATAGGATAGAAAAATCACGCAAGAGTCTTGAAGAGGCTTATAACATTCAAATAAGTAAAACGTCAATTGACTACAATTTGCAAACTACGTATTGCAATACGCCACACGTATGCTTCAATTTCTAATTATTTAACAAAAATAAGATAAAGCGATGCAAATTTTGTACGTGTAAAATGTGGCTTTATAGAAGTTTTTTTAATACCTTTGCGGTGGAAAATAAGGATAATTCAATTCACATCTAAATAATTATTTTTTAAAAATGGCAAAGTTAGATTTGACACAGTACGGCATTACTGGTTCTACAGTAATCGCTCACAATCCTTCTTACGAGCAGTTGTTCGCAGAGGAGACAAAGGCAGGTCTTGAGGGCTTCGAAGTAGGCCAGCAGACAGAGCTTGGTGCAGTAAACGTAATGACAGGTATCTACACCGGTCGTTCTCCTAAGGACAAGTACATCGTAATGGACGAGAACTCTAAGGACACTGTATGGTGGACTTCTGAGGAATATAAGAATGACAACCACCCGATGTCTGAAGAGGTTTGGGCAACGGTTAAGGATATCGCCAAGAATGAGCTTTGCAACAAGAACCTCTATGTAGTAGACGGTTTCTGCGGAGCTAACAAGGATACACGTATGGCTGTTCGTTTCATCGTTGAGGTTGCTTGGCAGGCTCACTTCGTAACAAACATGTTCATCCGTCCGACAGCAGAGGAGCTCGAGCAGTTCGAGCCTGACTTTGTTGTGTACAACGCTTCTAAGGCAAAGGTTGCTGACTACAAGGAGCTCGGCCTCAACTCTGAGACTTGTGTAGCATTCAACACAACAAGCCGCGAGCAGGTTATCATCAACACATGGTACGGCGGTGAGATGAAGAAGGGTATGTTCTCTATGATGAACTACTACCTCCCGTTGAAGGGCATCGCTTCTATGCACTGCTCAGCTAACTGCGACAAGAACGGTAAGAACACAGCTATCTTCTTCGGTCTCTCTGGTACAGGTAAGACAACTCTGTCTACTGACCCGAAGCGTCTCCTCATCGGTGACGACGAGCACGGATGGGACGACAACGGCGTGTTCAACTTCGAGGGTGGCTGCTACGCTAAGGTTATCAACCTCGACAAGGAGTCAGAGCCGGACATCTACAACGCTATCCGCCGCGACGCTCTCCTCGAGAACGTAACAGTTGCTGCTGACGGCAAGATCGACTTCGCTGACAAGAGCGTTACAGAGAACACACGTGTTTCTTACCCGATCTACCACATCAAGAACATACAGCCGGGTTCTTCTGCACCAGCTGCTAAACAGGTTATCTTCCTCTCAGCTGACGCATTCGGCGTGTTGCCTCCAGTATCTATCCTTACTCCGGAGCAGACACAGTACTACTTCCTCTCTGGCTTCACAGCTAAGTTGGCAGGTACAGAGCGCGGCATCACAGAGCCGACTCCGACATTCTCAGCTTGCTTCGGTCAGGCATTCCTCGAGCTGCACCCAACTAAGTACGCTCAGGAGCTCGTTAAGAAGATGAAGAAGAACGACGCTAAGGCTTACCTCGTAAACACTGGCTGGAACGGCACAGGCAAGCGTATCTCTATCCGCGACACACGTGGTATCATCGACGCTATCCTCAGCGGCGACATCGACAAGGCTCCTACAAAGCAGATCCCGATGTTCGACTTCAAGGTTCCGACAGAACTTCCTGGTGTAGCTACTGAGATTCTTGATCCGCGCGACACTTACGCTGAGGCTGCTCAGTGGGAGGAGAAGGCTAAGGACCTCGCTGCTCGCTTCATCAAGAACTTCGCTAAGTACACAAACAACGAGGCTGGTAAGGCTCTCGTTGCTGCTGGTCCTCAGCTCTAATCCATACGCAAGTATGGATCTCACGGCGTAAGCTCTTCACGCTTCAGTGCGAGAGCTTACGACATTCGTAGACTTTACGATAAAGACCAAATAAATAAAGGTCTGCTTCCCTTGCGGGAGGCAGACCTTTTTGTGTTTATAGTCCGTAGTTCTCGTAGCGTTCAAACTGCTGCTTGATGGTTTGTCGTGCGCGGAAGATGTTCACCCTCACTTGCTCCTCTGTGATGCCAAGCACCGCCGCAATCTCCTTGTGCGTCTTGCCCTCCATGTCGCGCAGCTGCATACATGCGCGCTGCTTCTCTGGCAGGGCATCAATGAGCTGCCGCACAATCTGCACCTTCTCGCGCTGCACGGTGCGCTCGTAGGGGTTAGCCGTCGCCGTAGGGTTGCTGTCCACGGGCGTGTCGTCGAGCGACGCATTCTGGTTCTCGTGCAGCCGCAGTCGGTCGAGTGCCATGTTGCGGCAGACGGTGAGTGCGAACGCCTCGATGTTCTCGATGGTGTCCCACGAGTCGCGACGGTTCCAGACACGTATGAGCGTGTCCTGCACGATGTCCTCAGCCTCCTCGCGGCTCAGCGTGATGCGTAGCGCGAGGCGGTAGAGGATATCCTTCATTGGTAATATGTCGCTTGCGAAACTAATCTTTTTCATTCGAGAACTTTTTTGTTTTTTAGGGGTGCACTTCTTAGGGGGTGCACTTGTCTCAAGTGCACCATCATAGTAGAAGTGCACCATCCTTGTTAATAGCGCCATTTTGTTTATTGGTGCAGTTGGGACAACTGCACCCCCTGAAGCACCATCCATGTTAATAGCGCCATTTGGTTTATTGGTGCAGCTGGGACAGCTGCACCCCCTGAA
>DAVZJL010000098.1:0-5277 GCA_052272805.1 Prevotella sp.
AACCTCTTCTTTTTATGAGATAAAAACTTATCTCATTCTCAATCACTTATAAAAATACGTACTTTCACAAAACGAAAGTCTCACTTTTCTTTTTATATATACAAGTTTTGAGTACCTTTGCACCTTATTACATATAAACTAAGAAAAATCAGTATTAAGTAAATAGAAGTGAAACCAACTTTTCAACTTATCTCGATATTCGTACTCGCACTGCTCCTGTTCGTGGGTTACTCGAAGGCACCAGACTATGTGGCTGATGCGTTGCATCTGAAACAGATTGGACAGGACATCACGACGGCTGACACAGACACCATGCACGGCGAAGATGTGGCAAGCGACACCATCACCGAGCCAGTAGACACCGCACGACAACGCATACTTATCTTTGGCGACTCGATGAGCCAACTGCTCGCTCTGCGCCTGTGCGACTACACCAACGCCAACGGACACTCGCTGACGTGCGTCACATGGAACGGATCGGGCACGCATCAGTGGGCTGCGGCCGACACGCTGCGCTTCTATATGCAGAGGGTGCGGCCGACGCATGTGTTCGTCTGTCTGGGAAGCAACGAACTCTACTCTGCCGACATGAAGGGATGCAGAAAGCGCGCCGAGAAGATACTCGCCAAGATTGGCGATGTGCCAACAACATGGATTGGTCCGCCAAACTGGATGGAGGACAAGGGCATCAACAATATGCTGCAGAGCTTCATGGGCAAACGACGTTTCTTTATGACCAAGGGAATGAAACTCGATAGGCAGGAGGACGGACGCCACCCGACGTATGCGGCTGCTGCAAAATGGATGGATAGTATCGTGGAATGGATGAACAGCGGAAAGGCGGCGCACCCGTTCGTAATGAACAAACCGACAACTCACTCAAGAAGATACACTCAGATAATCATCCCGATGAACCCAGGAAAGGCTGCACGGGCGGACAGCATAGACGTGAACACCACGGAGAAACCACTACCGGAGTCGATCAGCGAGCAAGAGGGGGAACAGAAAACAGAACTAAAGAGCGAACAGAAGGTGGAGCAGAAAGCAGAACCGCACACCGAAACTCACTACACACCGTCTGACAGCAACAAAGAATGTACTTCAAACAATAAAGAATGAACTATACAGACATAAACATAGAGGTTACGCTCGTGGCGTTTCTCGCCATATACACACTGGTGAAACGCGCCTCACGCACAGCGATGATGCTCTACGTAGTGGCGTTCAACCTCTACTTTGCCTATCGACTGAACGGCGGTGTGATGTGGTTGCTGCCCGCTACGGCGTGCTTCAACTACGCCTTGACGCAGGAGATGGCACTACGCGAAGGACGAACACGCAAGCTGTTACTCACTACCGTTGTGGTGGCTGACCTTGCGGTGCTCGCCTACTTCAAGTACGCCACGTTCATACTCAACGATGTCATCGGACTCATGCTGCGCACCAACTTCTCGTTAGGTTCGATAGTGCTGCCCGTAGGCATTTCGTTCTATACGTTCCAGGGCATCAGTCACGCTGTGGATGTCTATCGCCGCCGCTTCACGATGAACACCACGCTGCTCGAATACTTCTTCTACCTCACGTTCTTCCCCCTACTCCTCGCCGGACCTATCACACGCGCCGAGAACCTTATACCGCGTCTGCGCCGCAACCAGCAGGCATCGAGTCGCATGGTGTGGAGCGGATTGTGGCTCATCATGCTCGGACTGGTGAAGAAGAACATGGTGAGCGACTACATCGGACAGTTCACCACATGGGTGTTCGATGCTCCGCAAACTTTCTCGGGCTTCGAGAACATGGCGGCACTGCTGGGCTACCCAGTACAGATATACTTCGACTTCTCGGGCTATAGCGACATGAGTATCGGTGCAGCAGCCATACTCGGCTTCTGGCTGCCCGACAACTTCCGCTTCCCCTACCGTGCGCTTAGCCTCACCGACTTCTGGCGACGCTGGCACATATCGCTCTCTACGTGGTTCCGCGACTATCTGTACATACCACTCGGCGGCAACCGCAAGGGCACACTGCGCATGTATGCCAACAACTTCATAACGATGCTCGTAGCCGGACTGTGGCATGGCGCGTCGTGGATGTTCGTAATCTGGGGAGCGCTGCACGGCTTCGGTCTGTGCGTACATAAGTTCTTCAGTCGCCAGCTACGCATCACAATTCCCTCCACGCTGTGGGGCAACACGCTGAGCTGGCTCATCACCTACATGTACGTCTGCTTCGCATGGTCGTTCTTCCGCTCGCAAAGTCTTACGCAGCTCGGCACGATGTACAATAAGATCACCGCCGACTTCAGCTGGGCGTATCTCTCACCCTTCGTCTACGCACGTCCTCTGTGGACAGTCTGCCTTATCGGTGCCATGCTCACCTATCTCATCCCCGAACGCACATACACACGCCTGCAACTGCGCTTCATAACGCTACCTTGGCTCGCCAAGTTCCTACTCTTCATAGTCTGTGTGCAGCTCGCCATCGAAGTGGCGCAGGAGGACGTGCAGCCATTTATCTACGGAGCCTTTTAGGAGGAGAGGGCGAGCCGCAGTTCTCTTCAACAAGAGTTTTTTAGCAACATCACTAAATACATTTATTTTTAGCGAACGGCTATAAATACAAAAATAGCAAAGAGCTTGTTATGATATACAACAAGCATCTTTGCTATTCTTTTATTAGAAGCAAACTAACTCTCTTGTAAATAAATGCTACTTTTCTTTTTTACCACTAAAAATCAGGGTATAACCCTTATCAGTTGTGAGTGTCATGGTTAGTACTCCATTAATGTACATACCATCAATTGTAAAACCCGATTCTGGATTAAGCTTATAAACACCATTTGACTCAGAAACCTTAAAATTGATCTTTTCCTGATCAAAACCATAGTCTTCACAGATAAATCTTGTAAGCATCACGGTTGTATTTGAAAGTCTTTCAAAAGCCACATAGCATGGAGAACCATCAGTATTATCACCAGGCTGCCGAAGTGTACCAGCATAAGTTCCTACAATCATAGAAGCAGGATTTTTCTGATTGCTGACATTCTCATCATCGTCATCACCACTACAAGACGTAACGGTCATACTCACAAGTGCCACAAGCACTGCCATAAACATGTACTTAATCTTTTCCATTGTTTCAGTTGTTTAATTTGTTAATATTTAAATTCGTTTTTATGTTATACTATAAAGACAGAACCTTAACTCTTCACAAATTTAGGAAAATAAAACAAAAGTATTTTGATCCCAAACGCATAATTCGTCAAACGTATCAGTTGCATCGTGAAATGCAGAAACACGTTGTAAAACCTACTCACACATAGCATCCTCACCTTTAAGATGCGTAACAACATTACGAAGCAAACGCTTGGACACAGTAAGACTTACCGACTTATCATAATAGTCGACAAATGTCAGCTTCTCCTTTAGCAGATTGACATGACTGACGTTATGCAAATTAAGAAACAAACTTCTACCTACACGCATGAAAGCCACACTTGTATCGTCACACTTATATACGTATTCACAAATATCAGCGAGTCCAAATGGCAGCAATACATCGGTACCATTAATGTAGAAAACACGTGAGAAATGATCCTCTGCCTTAAAATAGGCAACAGACTCAAGGTGAACGACAAATAGTTCGTCGCGATTGTACAAGGTTATGTTCATCGTATAGTCAGAAAATATTAGTGATTGTGATTTGTTCTTACTGAAGAATACAAAAAAGGCGGAACCGTTCGTGGCTTGTCCAAACTCAGGTTACCGCCAAGTGACCTCGCATACGCACAAGCACAGAACGGCTCACGCCATAGAGCGTGAACCTTCCATCTGCTTGTTCTCGGTATGCGAAAATTGGCGGTATTCGAGTTGGGAGAACAAGAGCAAAAGCTCAAATCCAAAATGTACCATCAATGAGAATTAACTCATCGCGAAAGTTTCTACCTCTAAAGATCCGTTTATTACTTTCTTTTATAGAACACAAAAGTAATAAAAAGTACTGATATCGACGAACATTAGATCTTTTTATTTTAAGTTCCAAATACAAAAAGAGCATATACGGCGCAAACCATATATGCTCTTTCTTATGAATAAAGTATTTATTTACTGTGCATCGACAACTGTAGCGCCGTCGTAACCCCACTTGTAGTAAGAAGCACCGTGAACGAAACCTGCACCGAAAGCGGTGAAGATGATGTTGTCGCCCTTCTTCAAGTGACGCTCGTGATCCCACAATGCCAAAGGAATTGTGGCAGCACTTGTATTGCCGTAACGCTGTATGTTCACAACGACCTTCTCAAGTGGCAGATTGATGCGCTTAGCAACAGCCTCGATGATGCGGAGGTTTGCCTCATGTGGGATAACCCAGTTGACATCCTCTGTAGTCATCTCGTTGCGCTTGAGCACTTCCTCAACGTCGTTACCCATATCGGTAACTGCGTAGCGGAACACGGTGCGTCCCTCCTGATAGAGGTAGTGCAAACGATGGTCCACTGTGAAGTGAGACGGCGGACAAACCGAACCGCCCGCCTTCATGTGAAGGAACGGAAGTCCGATGCCGTCTGTGCGCAAGAATGAGTTCTGCACGCCTACGTTCTCCTCCTCGGTTGCCTCAACGAGCACTGCGCCCGCTCCGTCGCCGAACAGCACGCATGTAGCGCGGTCGGTATAGTCGACGAGCGACGACATCTTGTCGGCACCGATAACGATAATCTTCTTGTAGCGTCCGCTCTCGATCATGGTAGCGGCAACGTCGAGCGAATAAAGAAATCCGCAACATGCTGCCTCAAGGTCGAAAGCGAAAGCGTTCTTCAGTCCGAGTTTGCCAAGGACGATAGAAGCTGTTGAGGGGAACTTGTAGTCGGGGGTTGTTGTTGTGACAATGAGCGCGTCGATTGTGTCGGGATCTACGCCTGTCTTCTTCAGAAGCTGCTTGGCTGCTTTGCGCGCCATGTAGCTTGTGCCGAGGCCTTCCTCTGTGAGGATGTGGCGTTCCTTAATGCCGACACGTGTCATAATCCACTCATCGCTGGTGTCTACCATGCGCGACAGTTCCTCGTTGTTGAGGACATAGTCGGGCACATAGCCGCCAACACCTGTGATTACTGCGTGTATCTTACCCATTGTAATTATTCAGCAACTTCCTTTACGATAGCCACCTTACCACGATAGTAACCGCAAGTAGGGCAAACTGTGTGGTATACATAGTAAGCGCCACAGTTCGGGCATACTGCCAATGTAGGAGCTACTGCCTTATCATGAGTTCTTCTCTTAAGTG
>DAVZJL010000099.1:0-2604 GCA_052272805.1 Prevotella sp.
ATTACGTTTATCCCAGTTCAAGTAAATCTTTGTCCGTCAAGAAATCCAACAACCCAACAGTCAATACTCCGAGTTCGTCCTCCTTGCGGTGAATATCATCGCCAACAATGACAATCTTACGGAAGTGGTCATTGATTGACAATAATGGGCGTCGCTCTTGCTGTTCCTTCTCTGGCGTAGGCATGTGGAAAGCCGACTGGATATACACTCTGTATGGAGGGCGGTTCACCACAAAGTCTACCTCCAACTGCTTTCTGACAAACTTGCCATTCTCATCCTTGCCACCAAGCTCTACCAATCCTACATCCACATTATATCCACGGCTGCGAAGCTCATTATAGATAATGTTTTCCATAATGATAGTTTTCTCGTTCTTTTGAACTTCTGTGTCAGTACTTGTGAGAAGTATCGTTTTGCAATAACTTGCAATAAGCATTTGTTAATGTAACCAATAATTTATATCTTTGCATGTAGTAATAAAAATAAGTATATGGTAAAAAGACAAAGGAAGGGTGTTATGGTTCGACTGTTGTCGCTCGTTGTGGTGATGCTGGTCTTGTCAGCTGCTGCGATACTGCGCGACGGCAGGATATTCGGGCACGACTTGCGCCAGACTCATGCTGCGGTGGCATCAGTAGCGCAGGGTAACGATACACTGGAGGTGAAGCCCGATGGAACGTTTGTGGTGAACACCCGTGTGCTCGCAAAAGATGTACAAGGCTACGGCGGACCGGTGCCGTTGAAGATACATATAGATAAGGACGGAAGACTGACCGCCATTGAGGCTGAGCCAAACGCCGAGTCGCCGGACTTCTTCGACCGTGCGAAGGAGCTGTTCAGCCGTTGGCAAGGCAAGACCATTGACGAGGCGATGGCGGAGGACGTGGATGCCGTGTCGGGGGCTACGTTCTCGTCGAAGGCGATAATAGAGAATGTGCAGCGCGGACTGGCTTATGCAAAAAAGCGTGGTCAGCGGGGTGAGGATGGCTCGGTTGGTGCATTTGGGACAAGTGCACCCTCTATAGTGGGGAGTGTGGGCAACTCGGTTGGTGCACTTGGGACAAGTGCACCCCCTATAGTGGCATTGATAGCCGTACTGCTCGGAGCCATCGTTCCACTCTTCACCAACAACCGCCGTCTGCATCTTGTGCAGCTCGTGGTGAACGTCGTGGTGCTTGGTCTGTGGACTGGCACGTTTATCTCCTACACGCTCTTCCTTCGACTCTTTGCCGGAGGCGTGAGTCTGTCGGCGATAGGTACGCTCGCCGCTCCGCTGTTGATGCTGATTATAGCACTGCTCTATCCGTTGGCTGGCAAGTCGGGCCACTACTGCGCTCATGTATGCCCGTTCGGTTCGGCACAGGAGCTTGCCGGAAAACTCAGCCGACGCAAGCTGCGCATCACGCCGCGTGTGCTCCGCGTGCTCACCGCTTTGCGCAATCTGCTATGGGGCGTACTGATGGCACTGCTGCTCACCGGTACATGCACCGCATGGGTCGACTACGAACTGTTCACGGCGTTCATCTATTCGTCGGCATCGGTGTGGGTGATAGTGCTTGCGATGCTGTTCCTTGTGCTGTCGGTGTGGGTGCCGCGACCATATTGCCGCTTCGTGTGCCCAACGGGAGCACTTTTGAAGGGTGTTGAATGTTGAGTTTTGAGTTTTGAATTATGCGCTGCGCGCATTGTGAGTTATTGAATTTTGAATTAAGATTTTTAAATTATGAATTTACAGAATAAGTCAATCGTTTTGAACGTAGTGCTCGCCATTGCCGTCGTAGTGCTTAGCGTGCGCTTGGTGTCGGGCGCAGAAGACACCGTCGAGTCGCAAACGCAAGAGCAGGTAGTGCTCGACAATATTGCTACGCGTACCAGCATACGCGACTATGAGGCGCGTCCCGTAGAGGAGGAGAAGGTGGAGAAGATGCTGCGTGCGGCTATGGCTGCACCTACGGCTATGAATAAGCAGCCGTGGCACTTCGTGGTTGTCGAACAGCGCAGCGTGCTCGACAGTCTTGCAAGTGCTAATCCTTATGCGAAGATGCTGCTCAAGGCTCCGCTCGCTATCGTTGTCTGCGGCGATATGGATAAGACAATTGAAGGCGGCGGACGCGACTTCTGGATTCAGGATGCGTCGGCAGCAACGGAGAATCTTCTGCTTGCGGCTCACGCTATGGGGCTCGGTGCCGTATGGACGGGTGCCTATCCTTCCGAGGAGCGCTGCAAGGCGATTGGCGCAACGCTCTCGCTGCCCGACAATCTCATTCCGCTTAACATGGTGGTTATCGGCTATCCGGCGGAGCATCCGCAGCCGAAAGATAAGTTCAAGGAGGAGAACATAACTTTTAAAAGTAAAAAAGTAAAAGAGTAAAAAAGTAAAAAGGTAAAAGAGTAAAAAAGTAAAAAGTAAAAGAGTAAGACAAACTATAATGAAGAAAGTTTTATTCTCTCTCGGCATGTTGGTGCGTGGAGGGTGTGTCAAAACTATAGAATTGCGATGAAAGGCTAACTGTAGGAGGCTACGGCATTCCTGCCGTAGCCATTGCCAATAGTTGTGTTTCAGTTATAATGGCTACGGCAAGAATGCCGTAGCCTCCTACATTG
>DAVZJL010000099.1:2704-5069 GCA_052272805.1 Prevotella sp.
TATTTCAGTTATAATGGCTACGGCAAGAATGCCGTAGCCTCCTACAGTTGTATTTCAGTTACTAATGGCTACGGCAGGAATGCCGTAGCCTCCTCCTACAGTTGTATTTCAGTTATAATGGCTACGGCAAGAATGCCGTAGCCTCCTACAGTTGTATTTAAGTTACTAATGGCTACGGCAAGAATGCCGTAGCCTCCTATAACAGTTCGGGGAGCTCGAACAGGCGTGTGCCGTTACTGCCCTTGATGAGGATGTAGCGGTCGTGCGGCTTTTCAGAAGCAATAGCTTCCTTCACTCCTGCTACGTTCTCAAACTTGCGGAACGTGGCAGGAGTTTCTGTATGCTCAAACTCCGAACCCACGAGCCACACCTCTTCGAGTGTCATGCGGCTGAGCTGGTCGACGATGCGTTGATGCTCGTCGTGACTCACGCTGCCCAGCTCCTTCATGTCGCCGATGATAGCCATCTTATGCTCGGCATTGATAGCCTCGAAGTTGTTCAGTGCCGCAGCCATGCTCGTCGGGTTGGCGTTATAAGCGTCGACGATGAGGCGGTTGTCGGCAGTCTGCTCAAACTGCGAGCGATTGTTGCTCGGCGCATAGCCGGTCAGTGCTGCGTCTATGTGCTCTGCCTCCACACCGAAGTATGTGCCGATGGCGATGGCAGCGAGCATGTTCGTGATGTTGTAAGCACCGATGAGCTGACTCTCAACGTGGTGCGTAGCCTTTCCCTCCGCTGTCCACGCGAAGCTGAGCATTGGCTCGCTCTTCACGTCTGCGGCTGTAACGTACAGGTTGTCGGCAGCGTTGATGCCGTAGCGCACGAGGTTCAGCCCCGTAGCGATGCCGTTGAGGTGCGGGTTATCGTTGTCGATGAACACGCAGCGCGGGCGTTTCACCTCGCGAATGGCGTAAGCGTCGTTCTCGCCTGCGGCAGCCGAGCGCACGAAGTCGTACAGTTCGCCTTTGGTACGTATCACGCCCTCGAACGAGCCGAAGCCCTGCAGATGCGCACGTCCCACGTTTGTGATGAGCGCATAGTCGGGCTCAACTATCTCCACCAGCGTCTTGATGTCGCCCGGGTGCGACGCGCCCATCTCCACGACCGCGATGTCGTGCTCGGCGTTCAGGCGCAGCAACGTCTTCGGCACGCCGATGTCGTTGTTGAAGTTGCCCTCGGTGTAGAGCACGTTATATTTCTGCAGCAACACCGCAGCCGTCAGTTCCTTTGTTGTTGTCTTGCCGTTGGTGCCGGTGATGCCGATTATCGGTGTGCCGAGTGCACGGCGATGGTAGCGTGCCAGTTGCTGCAGCGTGTGCAGGCAGTCGTCGACGAGGATGAAGCGGTCGTCGTCCTCAACGGCATACTCCGCCTCGTCAACCACGGCGTATGCGCAGCCCTTCTCCAAGGCTGCTGCAGCAAACTTGTTGCCGTTGAACGATGCGCCCTTCAGAGCGAAGAACAGCGAACCGACAGGGCAGTCGCGGCTATCGGTTGTCACAACGGGGTGTTGCTTAAAGATTTCGTAAAGTTCGGATATTTCCATTTTGCTTCTTGCTTTTATCGATGCATTTATCGGTGCAAAGGTAATGCAAACCGAAGACATATACAAGAATTATAATTCTAAGCTTGCTTATTTTTATTGTTGAGCGGTAGCTTACCGCATTCTTAGGGGAGTGGGTGTATTAAAAAAAGAGGAGCGTGTGCCCCTCTTTTGTTTATGATTATGTGTGTATTCGGTTAGAACTTGTATGCAGCACCGAGACTGATGACGCACTGGTCCAAGTCGCTCACAAGGCTGTACTTCACCTCGAAGTTGAGCATGAGGTTGTCTGTCAAGTCGTACTGAGCGCCGCCACCGAGGTTCACGCCAAATTTGCCAGTATCGTAACTTCCGTCAGCGTTTATCTCGCCGTTTGCCTTTCTCATCGGAGCACCCCAACCCCAATCGCCATCACCGAGGTCGCCATCACCGAAGTCGCCACCATCGAAGTCGCCACCCCAGCCACTCAAGTGTCCATGTACATATGTCAGACCTACGAGCGGATATACTTTGAACTTGTCACCAATGTTGAACAAGTAGTGAGCGTTAGCGTTAATTTCCCACATTGTGAAGTCGTTTTTCGGGAAGAAGTAGTTGAACGAAGCCTCGCCACGAATGTGGTCTGTGAAGCAGTAAGAACCCTTGACACCAAGGCCGAGAGACTCGATTTCTGTACCATAGTTAAGATTAAGGCCGACCGCAGCAGTCTTTGCCTGCGCTGATGCGAACAAGCTTGTCATCGCACAAGCGAGTGTTAATAATACCTTTTTCATAAGTAACTACTCAGCACCCCCCCCCCCAGGGCATGAGTAGTTACCTTAC
>DAVZJL010000100.1:0-4978 GCA_052272805.1 Prevotella sp.
TCTACAGAGGCAGGCGAGTTCTGGGATATCTACAAGCTCGACGTTGTGGAGATTCCTACAAACCGTCCGGTGATCCGCAAGGACCTCGACGACCGTGTGTACAAGACCAACCGCGAGAAGTATGCAGCCGTTATCGACGAAATCGTGGAGATGCGCAACAGCGGTCGCCCGGTGCTCGTAGGTACCACATCGGTAGAGTTCTCTGAGCTTATCTCTAAGATGCTCAACATGCGCAAGATTCCTCACCAGGTGCTCAACGCCAAGCTCCACAAGAAGGAGGCAGACATCGTGGCAGAGGCTGGTCGCAGCACAAAGGGCATGGTAGAGATTACGGAGGAGGACGGCAGCAAGCACTTCGAGGAGCGTATGCTCGGTGCGGTAACCATCGCTACCAACATGGCAGGTCGTGGTACCGACATCAAGCTCAGCAAGGAGGTGAAAGAGGCAGGCGGTCTTGCCATCATCGGTACAGAACGCCACGAGAGCCGCCGTGTAGACCGCCAGCTGCGTGGTCGTGCAGGTCGTCAGGGCGACCCGGGTAGCTCAGTGTTCTACGTATCGCTCGAGGACAAGCTGATGCGTCTGTTCGCTTCAGAGCGCATCGCCAGCCTCATGGACCGTCTCGGCTTCAAGGAGGGCGACCGTATTGAGAACCCGATGATCTCTAAGAGCATCGAGCGCGCACAGAAGAAGGTTGAGGAGAACAACTTCGGCATACGTAAGCACCTGCTTGAGTATGACGACGTGATGAACAAGCAGCGCACCGTAATCTACGAGAAGCGTCGCCACGCACTCATGGGCGAGCGTATCGGCATGGACATCACCAACGTCATCTGGGACCGCGTGGTAAACATCATCGAGACAAACGACTACGCCGGATGCCGCGAGGACTTCCTCAAGATTTTGGCTATGGAGTGTCCGTTCGGCGAGGAGGACTTCGAGAACGTACGCCGCGATGAGCTTGAGGAGCGTGCTTTCCAGAGCGCAATGGCTACCTTCAAGCGCAAGACCGACCGCATCGAGAGCGTTGCTTGGCCTATCATCAAGGAGGTTGAGGAGAACCAGGGCGCTATCTACGAGCGTATCATGGTGCCAATCACCGACGGCAAGCGCGTCTACAACATTCCGTGCAACCTTAAGGAGGCTTACCGCACCGAGGGTCGCGACGTTGTTAAGCAGTTTGAGCGCGTCATCATGCTCCACATCATCGACGACTGTTGGAAGGAGAACCTCCGCCAGCTCGACGAGTTGCGCCACAGCGTGCAGAACGCTTCTTACGAGCAGAAGGACCCGTTGCTCATCTTCAAGCTCGAGAGTGCTAAGCTCTTCGATTCGATGGTGAACGATATGAACAACCGCATCGCTTCTATCCTCACCCGCGGACAGATTCCTGAAATGCAACAGCAGCAGGAGGTGCGCGAGGCAGCTCCCGAGGAGCGCACACAGCGTCAGCAGTACACTGAGCAGAAGGCCGAAATAAACGACCCAGCACAGCAGGCAGCCGCACAGCACGACACTCGCGAGAACATCGAAGAGAACCACACTCCGCTGGTTAAGGACAAGCTCCCGGGACGCAACGACCCGTGTCCTTGCGGAAGCGGCAAGAAGTTCAAGAACTGCCACGGCAGGGGTCTTGAATAAAGACCGTAGGAGGCTATGGCATTCCTGCCATAGCCACGCACTCACAAGGCATAGGAGGCTATGGCATCCCTGCCATAGCCACGCACCCACAAGGTGATTGATAGAAGGCTACGTGGGTATGGCAAGGATGCCATACCCTCCTACTATAAGTACAGCAAAAAGGCTGAGTTCCGCATTAGAACTCAGCCTTTTTTGTTTATTTGTTTTTCAGCAAGCAAATCGTTACATCTATCCCTCTACAGCCGAGATTGTTACGTCCGTAAACTTGTCCATATATCCTATTACACGCAGATTATCGGTTGTGCCACGCTTCACCTTTAGTTGTATATTTGCCTCGATAAACTCACCTTGCGCAGTGCGTCGCTCCTTTATCTGATACGTCTGCACCTCAATGCCGTCGTGTCGCATCGTCGCAATCAACACTCTAACCTGCTCTATCGACGAGGCGGAGAACGAGATCTCGACGGTTGTGGTGCCGAGCTGCGGTATCATAGCGTTTATTACCTCCAGTCCGAGCAGCATCATCGCTGTTACTATAGTAGCAGCCATAAACATACCCGTGCCGCACGCCAGTCCGATGGCTGCCGTCACCCATAGTCCGGCAGCCGTAGTGAGTCCGCGCACCACATTCTTCTGAAAGATGATTGTTCCGGCACCTAAGAAGCCGATGCCCGATACCACCTGCGCTGCCACACGCGAGGAGTCCTTCAGGTCGATACCGAAGCCAAACTGCGACACGACGCAGAATAGCGCACTGCCCAGAGCCACAAGGAAGTGTGTACGAAATCCTGCCTCCTTGGCTCTATACTCGCGCTCAAGTCCAATCATTCCACCAAGCACGAATGCGAGCGAAAGACGCACTATCAATTCTATATACGAAGCTCCCATAATTGTCCCTCCTTTGCTTTTATAATCAGATTGTAGTTTAATTGAAAATACAAACTTACGTAAAATTGACGAATAAAACGAGGTTTTTATCATAAAAAAGTGTCATATCTGTCAGCATCGCCCATACACCGCTCATTATCAGCGACATAAAGGCTGACAGATACTGCCCCGAACAGCAGTATCTGCCAGCCTATCTATCAGCCCATCTGTCAGTCTATCTGCCTGTCATAAAGTATGGCAGCCTACGCGCCTCGGCGCACTACGAGGTAGCGCGCGCCGGTTTCACACTTGCGGCGGCGCATACCCTGCAGGTTAGCCAGCTTTCGCCCGAACGAAATCAGGCTGTTCACCTTCAGCGAGGCACCCACCTTACGCTTTATTACGTCGAATATTTCCGCCGCCGACATCCACTCGGCATTCTCGTCGAGTGGGTCGTGCGCTATCGCGAAGCAGATGTCGAAATACTGGTCGGCGGGTTCCTGCACCTCGTAGCGGCGGTTCCAGAGCATTATCTGCTCGGTCTCCGCCTTGTCGAACCAGCAGCGACGTCCGTTGCGCAATAGTTGCAGTGCCTGCGCAAAGAGCTGGCGATGGTCGGGCACATGGGTGGTGTCGATGGGTGCCGTCAGCTCGATGCCGATGAAGCGACGGTTGCCCGACGGGTCGGCGAGGATGTCGGTCATGTTGCTCGTGGCGATGAACGATGCCTTGCGCGGCAGTTCCTCGATGCGTGTACCATAGGGACGTTTCGCCTTTATCGAGGGCAGCTGTATGATGTTCTTCAGAAAGCCCTGCTGTACGCGCGGTGATATTTGGTTGAACTCGTCGAGGTTGATGAGCAGTTGCTGCGACATGGCGAGCATCACCTGTCGGCGGTCGGAGATGGCAAGACTGTCGGTGTAGCCCCACTTGAGCGCATCGGGCAGCAGCCGGCGACAGAACGTGCTCTTGTTGTAGCCCTGCGGTGAGATGAGCAGCGGCGCGACGCTGTTGCCATAGACTCTGCCCGGCGTGTTCTGCCACTGGGCGACCATGGCGAGCAGCCATGTGGTGAACCACTCGCGCCAGAGCGGAGTGTCGGTGGGCACAGTGTCAGCGAGGTCGCCTATGTGGTCGTGTCCGTCCCATGAGCCTTCGCAACTGGCGAGGTAGTCGCCTACGGGGTCGAACGCACGCACATAGTCCGACTCGATGTAGTTGTTCACATCATTCTGGCTCACCTCTATCCCCTCGCGCTGCACCTCAAGGACGATGCGACGGCGCGTGCGTGGGTCGAGTGGCTCGAAGCCATCGGCGGGGCTGCCTGCGTGGCGATACTCTGTGCAGTTCATTACGGTGTTGTAGCGGAAGGCGTAGCGCATGGTGAGGAAACCGATCATGCGGTCGACGACGTTCATTGTGTCTTTGTGTGTTGTGTCTTTCATGTGTGTGTTGTGTGTGTTGTGTGTGTTGTGTGTGTTGATATAGTTTAGTAAGATTCCGGCAGTGATGGAGCGTTACTCCGGTGCTACCGGAATGATTCTCCGGTGCTACCGGAATGATTCTCCGATGCTACCGGAATGATTCTCCAATGCTACCGGAATGGCATTTTATGTATGCAGGAATATCTGCGTTTGTGTAAAAAAAATCACAGAAAGTCGAGGGCTTCTTCTGAGCAATCGAACTCTATGTCCTCATAACCATACTGTGAAAAAAGTTGTTTTATCCACTCCTGCTGTTCAGGCAAGAGTTTACGTTCGCCGTGGTGATAGCGGTAGTACGTGCTGCACCCACCGAGATACTTCCTCATGAGCGAACGCAGAGTAGGTGCGTCGTACGACTTCACGTCCTTGAACAGGCGACTGAACCCCCACGCCATACGCACGATGCGCAACTGCTTGAAGTGAGCACACACCCCATCCGAGCGTAAAGCGTTGGGAAAGATGGCATTACCCCATGTGCGCGACTCGCCGAGGGCTACGGTGGCACGATAGCGTATGCATTCCTCGCGTCGTTTGCAGTCGGTGTTGAAGCAGTAGATCCAGTTGTGTGGGATGTTGCTGCTCTTGATGGTAGCGTTGATGATGTTTGTGTTTTCCATAATACTAAGTTTTTTAAATGTTCATGTATGTTTTCTAAAATTGCCGCAAAGGTACAATTCTGCGCAAGCGTTGTCAAGAGTTCGGCACATTTTTTTTTCAAACTCGCAGACGGGGCGGTTGAGGTGCAGGCGGCAAACCTGTCGGTTCGGGCTGGCAGATGGGCTGACAGATAGCCTGATAGATACAGCTTTTGAGCGCATCATCTGTCAGCCTTTATACCACTGATTATTAGCGCAATACGAGAACGCTGACAGATATGGCAGTATTTTTCGCAACACAAATGGAAGGTTTTCGTTAAGCCAGATGAGCAGAACTAAGTTTACTTAAGCTCTGCCATGGCGAGAAAACGTGCCATGAAATGGAACGAT
>DAVZJL010000101.1:0-4444 GCA_052272805.1 Prevotella sp.
TACCAACGTAGCTTTGTTGGTGCACTTGAGACAAGTGCACCCCCCCCCTGGGGGTTAGATCTTACCGCCGTAGCACAGGTCGCCTGCGTCGCCGAAGCCTGGCACGATATATTTGTGCTCGTTCAGTCCGTTGTCGATAGCTGCGCACCATATGGTGGTGTCCTCAGGGAATGTCTTACGGATATGTTCGATGCCCTCTGGCGCAGCCATTACGCACACTACGTGCACCTTTTTCGGTGTGCCCTTGGTGAGCAGAGCCTTATAGCCCATCTCCATTGAACCGCCGGTGGCGAGCATTGGGTCGACGATGAGCAGTGTGGCATTGTTCAGGTCGGGTGTAGCGAGATACTCCACGTGTATGCCCACCTTTGTGTGTTCCTTGTCCTCATACTCGCGGTATGCGCTCACGAAGGCGTTACCAGCGTGGTCGAAGATATTGAGGAAACCCTGATGGAATGGTAGACCAGCGCGGAAGATTGTGCCGAGCACGAGTTTGTCGGTAGGTACGTTTACCTTTGCGGTGCCGAGCGGAGTCTGCACGTTGCGTGTCTCATAGTCGAGCGTCTTGCTAAGTTCGTAAGCGATGAGTTCGCCTACGCGCATTATATTATTGCGGAACAGGAGACGGTTTGACTGATAGTCTTTGTCGCGCATTTCCGCCATGTACTTGTTGATGATAGAGTTTTGCTTGCTAAAGTCGATTATTTCCATATTGTTTAAGTTTAAACTGAGCAAAGTTACAATTATTAACTGAAATTTTGCACGTGCAGGAAGTTAAAGAAATTAAAGTGCTGACGATTTCGGTTCTGCTGTAGTTTTACTTCTTTCTTCTGCGCACGAATTGCTCGCACTCGGCGAGTATCTTCACGCGAGCCACCTTCATCACTACGTAGTAAAGAGCTACGGCGAGCACGAAGCGTGTCAACAACAGCAGCCAGAGGTTTTCGATGGGCAGTGTGGCGTAGTGTGTGGCGGTCATCACGGCAGTGGCTGTGAGTGCGAACGGCATAACGTCGCAGAAAAACATGCGGAAGCCGTAGCCTGTGAGGCGGCGCACAAAGAAGAGCCACACGCCAAGCCACAGCACGTTGAGTATGGTGTACGCCTGCACCATGCGCACGATGCCTTGCTGCCAGATGAGCATCATCGTCGCAATTTGCACTACACCGAGCGAAAACGTGCACCAGAAGAAGGTGCCCGACTTGCCTTTCGAGATAATCATGTTAGAGAACAGTGTAGCGATGGGCATTGTGGCACCAGCTATGCACAGTATCTGTATCAGTTCTGCCGATGCGAGCCACTTCTCGCCGATGGCTATCACGATGAACTCCTTAGCCACCAGTCCGAAGCCTAATAACAACGGGAAGGCTATGAACGCCGTGAAGCGCATCATCTTGCGAAACACATCGGTCTGTCTGCCTGGCTCGTTGCCCAAGCTCACGAGCACCGGCTGCGCCACTTGTGCCACCATGCTCTGCACCAGCGAGTAGCACTTCGTGTTCCACTGGTAAGCCTGGTTGTAGTTGCCCGTGTCGCGCGGTGAGAAGTAGTGCCCTAAGAGTATGTTCAGCACGTTGTTGTTCACGTGTGTCATTATCGTTGTGGCGAGAATCTTGCACGAGAAGCGGAACATACGGCGCACGGGAGCAAATGAGATGCCGTGTATGGTGGGTCGCCAGGGCGAGAAGTGCCACTGGAAGAAGGTGTTTATCGACACATACACCAGTCCTTGCGTGGCGAGCGACCAATAGGCTGCGCCTGCGAACGCCATGCCCACGCCTACGAGGCTCGATGTGATGACGGCGATGGCACCTGCGGCAGCCTGCTGCTTCGCCTTTAGGTGTTTGAAGAGATAAGCCGACTGTGCAGTGCCTAACGAGGCGATGATGATGCTTAGGAAGGCGTAGCGGCAGAGAGGTACGACGCGCTCCGTGTGGTAGTAGTCGCCGATGAGTGGTGCAGCGAAGAAGAGTAGGGTGTATAATGTAGTGGCAACAACGATGTTGAACCAGAACACCGAGTTGTAGTCCTCCGGTCGGGGGTCTTTGAGATTGGTGAGTGCGGTGCGGAAGCCACTGTCTTGCAGTGCAGTGGCTACGAGCGAGAAGATGCTTATCATCGCCATCATGCCATAGTCGGACGGTGCTAACAGGCGTCCCAATACGATGCCGAACGCCAATCCCACCACCTGTTGTACCCCACTGTTGAGTCCGCCCCAGAGTAGTCCCTTTGCCGTCTTTTCCTTTAGAGTTTCCATATTCGTTTACTTTCGTCTGCAATGTTACACGTTAGTTGCTGTTTATTACAGCCTGCACGAGTCTTTTGCCCATCACGTCGTGACTGCCCGAGCGGTCTACTCCGGCGAAGTCCATCATCACGAGTCCGGTTGTCATGCGTCCTTTTATACGTTCGGCGAGGAACCTGTTTGTGTCGGCAGCGTTGGCGCGATAGCCCTCTGTTGTCGATACGGGGTCTTTGGTGAACTCCGTGGAGGTGTACTTAAAGCCCGATGTGTGGTTGATGAACCACATATTGGGGTATTGCTTCGCCACCTCTTCGCTGTTTGCCACCTTTAGTAGGCGTTCTATCGCCTCTAACTTCGCCGTCGTGCCGCCCTCCCAGGTCATGTTATAGAAGTCCTGCACGCAGAGTGTGCCCTCCATTACGTATCCGCGCATGGTGGCAGGCTTCTGCCAGTCGACCTTGGCATCGAAGTGCCACCCCTCGATGTATCCGCCTCGTGGTGTCGGTCGGTATGTGTCGCGGCTCAGCACGAGTATTCTGCCACGCAACTGTCCCACGGTTAGGTCCGGTCGGAAGTCGACAATCAGGTCGCTATTCTCCGCCAGCGCGTAGTCGACCATCGCCTCCCATCTGCTTCCGTCGCGATTGGCAGAGCGTTCGTGCTGCATGATGATGATGGCAAACTCGGTGGGGTGGGCTTGAAGCGAGTCGCGCAGCACGTTGAACACCCCGTTGAAGGTTTGCTGTGTGGCAAACTCGCCGTGGTAAATCTGTAATGTACGCTTTGTTTCCTTCGCTTTCTTTGACGACTTGGTGGGCTTTTCCTCGCGCACATCGGGGCGCAGGTCAAATGCGCGCACGCCAACCGCCCACTGCTCACTGATGTTCAGTTCCTGTGTGCGTGCGATGTAGTTGCCTGCTAATGTGTCCTGCGGTAGGAAACCGTAGCCGGTGCAAGCATCGTGAGTGCCAGGTATGGAGAGACGACACACACGGCGGTCGTCGTCGATGCGTGCGAGCCAGTCGTAAGCGTATGTGGAGGTGAAGGCTGCCACGGAGAGCAGCAGAGAGAGGAAAATCTTGTGCATGATGGTGTTGTTGTGGTGGGGTGTTGTTATGTTGAGATGTTGTTATGTTGAGGTGTTTTGCAAATTTACAAAAACATATTTAATAAGTAGGTGCTCTGCGTAATGTTTTTATAATATTCCCAATCTTTTTGGGGCAAAAAAAAAGGACGACACGAATCACTCGCACCGGCCTCTCAAAGAATAATGTTACATTAATAATTTTGAATTATGCAAAAACTGCAATAGTTTCAAAATATAATAACATAATCTTTACCTTAAAATCTATCAAACTACTAACCTAATGAAAAAACATTGCATTCTCTCGAACACGTTGCAAAGATAACAATTTGTGTACGACCACACAAGGAATTTGAAAGTTTTTTGTTGAAATTAAGAATAATTTGACATAAATCAAGTTGTAATTCTTTTGCAATGGCGTTTTAAACCAGCAACTTGTATTGATGTTTTGCGCAAGATAGGTTTGATTGATAGACTGTAATACTTTTGTTGTAAAAATTATATGGTTACGAAAAAAAAACGTAACTTTGCATTAATCGTAAGCTATAAAACGATAAATATACAAACATTTAAACCACTTAATCATTATTGTCCTATGGAGAAAACATTGATTTTGCTAAAACCGTGTACCGTACAGCGCCGTCTTATTGGCGAAGTGATTAACCGCATAGAGCGCAAGGGCTTGCGCATCGTGGGTCTGAAGATGATGCAGCTCGACGACACTATTCTTAACGAACACTACGCACACCTCACAGAGCGCCCGTTCTTCCCGTGGCTCGTTGGCTCGATGAAGTCGGCACCAGTGGTGGCTATGTGTGTGGAGGGCAATAGTGCAGTGACTGTGGTGCGCAACATCGTGGGTGCTACCAACGGACGCAAGGCAGCCCCGGGTACAATCCGCGGCGACTACTCTATGAGCGGTCAGGAGAATATCATCCACGCATCCGACTCGGTAGAGACAGCTGAGGTGGAGATGAAACGCTTCTTCCGCGAGGGCGAGATCTTCGAGTACCCCGATCCGCTGCACGACTACATGTATGCGCCGGACGGAGACTAAACGAATGTTGAATGTTGAATGTTGAATGTTGAATTGTCGGCTTCGCCGATGAGGAGTT
>DAVZJL010000102.1:0-4433 GCA_052272805.1 Prevotella sp.
CGCAAATACTATTCCCTTACACCCGACGGTGAGGCTACGCTTAGCGAACTCGACAAGGCGTGGCAGGAGATAGCCCACACCGTAAACGTATTAAAGAACATAAAACCGAAAGAATAACTCTTAAATCTGAATGAAATTATGAAGAAGAACATCAACATAAACCTCTTCGGTACGCTCTACGCCATCGACGAGGACGCTTGCACACTTCTTGAAAACTATCTCGACAACATGCGCAGCTATTTTGCCAAACGCGACGGAGGCGACGAGATATTCGATGACATTGAGCATCGTGTGGCAGAACATCTGTGGAGTTTGAAGGAGAGTGGCATGACTGCCATTGACATCGACACCGTGAAGCAAATTATCAGCAGCATAGGCAATCCAGACGAAATGGAGAGCGGGGTAGAAGAGGCTGCCGATTCCAATACAGAAGAAACTTCTGACGCAGAAGCCAACAGCGAGGATAAAGACCAAAACGAAGACAACGACCAAAGCGAAGGCAAACCTCACGACCAAAGCGAAAGCTATTCCAATGCTTTCGACGATACCGACAGCAAAACAACAGCAGAAGAAACTATTGGCGGAAAATGGATAGACCGTGTGCTGCATCACGTGAGCACCCATCGTTTCTATCGCGACGGCAAGGACAAGATAGGCGGTGGAGTTATCTCCGGATTGTGTCATTATTGTGGTGGTGGCGACATCGTTGTATGGCGAGTAGGCATAGTACTCTTTCTTATGGCGATATTTGTCCTCAACCAGACATTCCGTTATTATTTCATCAGTCCTTTGTTAAATTTTCTTTTCTTTGTGCCAATAATCATCTATATAGTGTTGTGGATTGTGGCTCCCATGGCACGAACAACCGAGGAGCGATTGAGTATGACGGGCAAGGAGGTCACTCCCGAGTCGATAAGCAAGGCTATAATTGCTGAGGCTGAGGAGCAGGCGAAGCCTAATGTAAAGCGTGGCAAGGGTGGCAGCATATTGTCGGGAATAGTAGAGATTGTGAAGTTTAGCATAAAGACAGCTGCGCTTATAAGCTTCTCTGTGTTAACAGCCTTTGCCTTGGCTTATTTCATCTTCTCGATAGCTTACACCGTGATAGGCGAGCCGTTCATGCGACTCTTTACGAACGAAGACATTATCCTAAATGTTATGGCCTCTATTCCTTACTTGAAGTTCTATATGATAGTGTCGGCTCTGTGTTGTTTCATAGCAGCTTTGTTGCCGTTGCTCCTTATCGTCCGTTCCTTTAAGTCAGAACCCAAGCCAATGCGGACCAGCATTATAGCTATGCTTTCGGGCATTTGGGTTGTGGCTATGACGTTAAGCTTCATTCTGTTTGTGATGATGGGTATACAGATGCAGAAAAAAGGCAGAGAATATGATAGGTTAGAAAACACGCACAATGGCATCTATATGGACCGCAACAACTGGGAATTGACTTCGCAGAATGGCTGGAACATAGAAGTAGCCAAGAACTTTGGCGAGACCATTTATGGATGGTCGGACGAAGACCCTTTGTGTATGGAAAAGAATCCTATACGCATCTGGGCAGACAAGAGCAACCAGCCTATAGAATTTGCCATGAGCCGCAAGGAGGCAAAGGAAGAGGGCGACTATATGCTTGAGTGTCTTTCGAGCTGTTCGGTTGTTGATGCCACGCTTAGTGTGTGGAGCGAGGGCAAGTGTCTCTCTGTGTTGCGTCTCGACGGCTATGGCTCTGCCTCTAACATTCCACTCAATGGATTGTCGTGGGAGGAAAGCCGCAAGATACCATTATTATGCCAGCAAAACGACAGTACCACATGGGTGGATAATGTTCTGCGTAATGATGCCTGGCGTTATCTCTCTACCGCTCCATTCCATCATAAAGGCGGAATCCTGGAGTATCGTCTGCGCATAGGCCAGCACGATGTCAAGGACATTGTGACCAATGGAGGATACGTAAAGATGGTGCACGAGGGCTTAAGGAAACAGTAATGTCACTATATTATAACCAATAATCTTTCTTTTTTTATGAAAACAAAGAAGTTTTTACCGTTATTGTTTCTCCTTCTTTTCAATGTGATAGGAGGAGCAGCACAAGGCACTAAGGCAGACAAGCCCAAGCGTACTGTAATGCTGGGACAGATTGTCAGGGACTCGTTTACGGGTGTGAAGCTTAAGGCTCACGTCACATTGATGCGCCAGGACAGTACGGTGGTCGATACTATCACCTGCAAAGGATGGCAGGGTAACTATTTTGCGCGCTTTGAAGTGGAGGCTAAGCCTGCGAAATATATAGTCAAGGCAGAGTGTGAGGGTTATGCTACCAACTGTCAAGACTACGAGATTAAACGTGTGGCACGCAACCGCGGCTTCAAGATGCCCGACCTTAACCTGAAGAAACTCGCCCAAAGCGACATATATAAAGAGGTAGACTTGGATGGAGTAGTGGTGACGGGCACCAAGGTGAAGTTCACCTATCGTGGCGACACACTCGTGTATAATGCCAGCGCCTTCAACGTGCCCGACGGTTCTATGCTCGACGCCCTCGTGCGCCAGTTGCCTGGAGCCGAAATCAAGAGCAATGGCGACATCTATGTGAATGGCAAGAAGATAGACTACCTCACGCTCAACGGCAAGGACTTCTTCAAGGGCAACAACAAGATAATGCTCGACAATCTGCCCCACTACACGGTTCAGAACCTTAAGGTATACAACAAGTCGACCGATAAAAGCCGACTTGTGGGCAAGGAAGTGGAGAAGAAAGACTACGTGATGGACGTGGAACTGAAGCGTGAGTATAACCGTGGATACATCTCGAATGCCGAAGTGGCAGGAGGCACACGCGACCGCTACATGGCACGTCTCTTCGGACTTTACTACGACGACCATACCCGTTTCTCTGTCTTTGGCAATGTGAACAACGTTAATGAGAACCGCCGACCGGGAAGAGAAGGCGACTGGAGTCCGTCGAACAGTCCGCAAGGTCAGACAGTCACCAAGCAGGTGGGCACGAGTCTTAGCACACAGAACAAGTCGGGCAGCTTGCGCGAGCAATTCGATGCCATAGCTTCATGGAACGATGTTACAGACATCACACGCTCTTCAAGCGAGCAGTTTGCCTCGGCAGGCAACATCTTCAACCGTTCTGCCTCAACCTCTGTGCAGAAGGAGTTTCGCCTGAATGCCAATAACCAGATAACGTATACCGATGAGAGTAAGTTCTATCTGCAGTCGTCAACATCGTTCAACTATGGCGACGGCACCAACAACTCCTCTTCAGAGCGTGCCACATTCGATTCGGAAGACAATATGGCTGTTGACTCTCCCACCAACCGCTCGCAGACAATAAGCCTCACAAAGTTTCGCACTACATCTATTAATGAGAGTCTTATGTTTGGATTTGTCCTGCCTTGGGGCGACATGCTCGGCTTCAACCTGAACGGCACCTACACATCCAACAAGCCTCAGGACCGTTTCAGCCTGTCTGACAATGAGTATCTGCGCGAGAACAAGAACGACCTGCGCCGTGTCTATGCCGATAGCCACAACAATTCTTACAACTATGGTGCATCAGCCAATTACTCCGTTATGCTGAATAATTGGCAGGTAGGATTGAGCCAGGCTTATAGCCAGGACATGACTTCTACCAACCAACTCAACTATCGTCTTGAGCGTCTTGGCGGTTTGTACAACCGTTTCGACCAGAAGCAGCTCGACTGCTTGCCATCAACACGCGACTCCCTGCTCCTTGCTCTCGACATGCAGAACAGCAAGACTTACCGTTTGCTGACACGTCAGTATAAAGGTGAGCCTACTCTGCGGTACAACCACAACAATACATACTTCTCGTTGAAACTGCCTTACCGCCTTGTGCGCGAGCGCATCAACTACCGCTGTGCCTCGGTCGACACAACGGCTGTTAGACGCAAGTGGCTTGTGGAGCCTTCGTTGTTTTTCAACAAATGGAACGATAAGTTACAAGTAAATGCCAGCTATAGCCTTAGCAGTAGCCAACCCAGCATGGAGTCGCTTATGCCTATAGACAACGACATCAACCCGCTTGCCCGCCGCATCAACAACCCAAATCTGAAGACATCCGTAACGCACAACATCAATAGTTATGTTAGCTTCGGCTTCAAAAACAAGAGCCGTCTGTCGATTGCCGTCAACGGCTCGGTGTATACCGACATGATAGGAACACGCACCACCTATAATACCCAAACTGGTGCTTACACCTATATGAGCGACAACGTGCATTCGGGCAACTGGACCCTCAATCCCTATGTTGTCTATTCTGGCAAACTCGACAAGAAGGGACTGTTTGGCATAGAGACACGCCTCTCGCTCGACTACACCAAGAGTACCGACTTCGACATAGCCTACGATGCCGACATCAACAACGCAGCCTCCGTATTGAGCCGTGTCTACACATCTATACT
>DAVZJL010000103.1:0-4404 GCA_052272805.1 Prevotella sp.
CATAAACAAATAATTAAATACAAAGGACTCTGCCAAGCTATTGGCAGAGTCCTTTGTATTTAATATCTTTGAATAAGATAGACTGCACCTCAATAATACAAAATATGTGCGCATATTTTGTATTATCTTCGATTTGCACTATCTTTGCATAAGAAAGTGCTGCTAAACATAAAACAAGCAATATGAAGAAAATCGTAATACTCGACTTCGACGGCACCATCGCCGACACGAAGCCCGTCATACTCAACACATTTCATCGCACCTTCGACGCTATGCACCTACCGCAGCACAGCGACGAGGAGATAGCCGCTACAATCGGACTGCCGCTCGTGGAGGCGTTTCCCGTGCTCGAGCCAATGGACAAGGAGAAAGCAGCGGAGTGTACAGCCACATACCGCGAGATATTCGAAGACGTGAACCGCGAGATAGGCGTGCCGATGTTCCCACACGTGGCTGAAACGCTGCGACTGCTGCACGCCAAGGGCTGCACACTCACCATCGCCACGAGCCGCGGATACAAGTCGGCTGTAGAATTTGTGCGTTCGTTCGGTCTCGACGACATCATCACGCTCGTCGTGGCTGCCGAGGATGTGCGCCACGCAAAGCCCGACCCTGAGCCAGTGTTGAAGACACTGAAGCATTACAATCTGCAGCCCGAGGATGCCGTCGTCGTAGGCGACACCCACTTCGACATTCTCATGGGTCGCAACGCCCACTGCATGACCATCGGCGTGACCTACGGCAACGGCTCGCGAGAGAGTCTCGCAGAAGCCGGTGCCGACGCCATAGTCGACGATTTCGCGGAGATTGCAGAGATGGTGTGATGGTGAGATGGTGAGATTTGTTGCCAGTATTTAACCATGCTTTTACAACTTTTTGCCGGCAAACATCCCATCTCTCTCAATTATATTTGCTAAATTTGCATATTAATATGTGCATACCGCTTCTATACAACAACGAATAATCAAAAAAAACAAAAATATAATGGAACAAGCACTTTGGATTTACAATACGCTGTCGCGTCGCAAGGAAGTGTTCAAGCCGCTGCACGCCCCTAACGTGGGCATGTATGTGTGCGGACCTACCGTCTATGGCGACCCACACCTGGGTCATGCGCGCCCGGCTATCACGTTCGACATTCTCTTCCGCTACCTCAAGCACCTCGGCTATAAGGTGCGCTACGTGCGCAACATCACCGACGTAGGCCACTTGGAGCACGATGCCGACGAAGGCGACGACAAGATAGAGAAGAAGGCTCGACTGGAGCAGCTCGAACCGATGGAGATTGCGCAGTATTACACCAACCGCTACCACGCAGCTATGGAGGCGCTCAACGTGCTGCCGCCAAGCATCGAGCCGCACGCTACGGGCCACATCATAGAGCAGGAGCAGCTCGTGCAGCAGATTCTCGACAACGGATTCGCATACGAGAGCAACGGCTCTGTCTACTTCGACGTGAAGAAGTACAACGAGAAGCACCACTACGGCATTCTCTCTGGTCGCAACCTCGACGATGTGAAGGACGCATCGCGTGCTCTTGATGGTGTTGGCGAGAAGCGCAACCAGGCAGACTTCGCGCTCTGGAAGAAGGCGTCGCCTGAGCACATCATGCGCTGGCCGAGCCCCTGGAGCGACGGTTTCCCGGGATGGCACTGCGAGTGTACGGCGATGGGACGCAAGTATCTCGGTGCTCATTTCGACATCCACGGCGGCGGTATGGACCTCGTCTTCCCGCACCACGAGTGCGAGATTGCGCAGGCTGTGGCTTCGCAGGGCGACCAGATGGTGCGCTACTGGATGCACAACAACATGATTACAATCAACGGACAGAAGATGGGCAAGTCGCTCGGCAACTTCATCACGCTCGAGGAGTTCTTCACCGGCAACAACAAGAATCTTGAGCAGCCCTACTCGCCGATGACCATACGCTTCTTCATCCTCTCGGCTCACTACCGCGGCACAGTCGACTTCTCTAACGAGGCACTGCAGGCTTCGCAGAAGGGTCTTGAGAAACTCATGAACGGCATCGCCGACCTCGACCGCATCGCTGCTTCGGCAGAGAGCGACGCCGAGACGAAGAAGGTTGTGAGCGAACTGCGCCAGAAGTGCTACGACGCCATGAACGACGACTTCGCTACGCCGCTCGTCATAGCTCATCTCTTCGAGGCTTGCTCCGTAGTGAACAAACTCGTAGACCACAAGGCTACCATCTCTGAGACTGACCTTAAGGAACTGGCTGAGACAATGCGTCTCTTCGCATTCGACCTGCTCGGTCTGCGCCCCGACAACGCCGGCTCTTCATCGCATCGCGAGGAGGCTTTCGGCAAGGTTGTAGACATGGTGCTCGATCTCCGCTCTAAGGCTAAGGCATCTAAGGACTGGGCTACCAGCGACCGCATTCGCGACGAACTGGCTGAGCTCGGCTTCGAGGTGAAGGACACTAAGGACGGTGCAACCTGGAAACTTAAATAAGAGTTTTGAGTTAGCATTAGCAAAGGCCTAAGAAGGCTTAGAAAGGCCTAAGAAAGGCTTAGAAAGGCTTAAAATAGCAAAAAAACAATGAAGAAAATATCTATAATTGCCGCAGCAATTGCTCTCTGCAGTTGCTCGGCAACAAAGACAACAGACGCAGCCGTTGACCTCAACGGCGAGTGGAACATCGTAACTGTTGACGGCACCGCTGTCGACACCACAAAGACAGAATTTCGCCCTACCCTGGGCTTCGACACAGCAAAGAATAGCGTGTACGGATGCGCAAGCTGCAACTCTATCAATGGCACAGCTCACGTAGATGCAGCTAAGCAGACCATAAAGCTCTCGCAGGTAGGCACTACAATGATGCTCTGCGCCAATATGGAGTATGAGCAGAAGATTATGAAAGCACTCGAAAGCGTGAAAGCTTATAAGGCTGCTGAGAACGGAGGCGTAGACCTAACTGACGGCAACGGAAAGACACTGCTGCAACTAAAGAAGTAGTAAACACGCCTCTCGTTTACTTGTCAACTCGTTTACTTGTCAACTCGTCAACTAAAAAAATGAAACACATAGTATTTCTTACCGGTGCCGGCATGTCCGTAGAATCGGGGTTCAAGACGTTCCGCGGCAACGACGGCTTGTGGGAGAACTACCCCGTCGACCAGGTTGCGTCGCACGAGGGATGGCTTGCCGACCCCACACTCGTAACCAACTTCTACAATATGCTGCGTCGAAAGCTCTACGCAGCGCAGCCCAATGAGGGGCACCGCCTCATTCACGAGCTGGAGAAAGACTATAAGGTGACGGTCATCACGCAGAATGTGGACAACCTGCACGAGAAAGCCGGCTCCACCAACGTGATACATCTGCACGGCGAACTGACAAAGGTGTGCTCCTCGCGCGATGTCGACGACCCGCGCTACCAGCGTACTCTGACCGAGGATAACTGCGAGGTGAAGCCCGGCACACTCGCCGGCGACGGATCGCTCGAACGCCCGTTCATAGTGTTCTTCGGCGAGTCGGTGCCTATGATTAGCGTTGCGGCGGAGGCAGCAGAGCAAGCCGACATCTTCGTGATTATAGGCACATCGCTCAACGTCTACCCCGCTGCGGGCCTCATCCACTATGTACGCCCCTCTGCACCCGTATATCTCATCGACCCCGAACCGTCGATGGGCGTAGGCAGACAGAACTTTAAGCACTTCCAGTGCGGAGCAAGCGAGGGAATGAAACGCCTGTGCGAAGAGCTCGGTGTAAAGTAACCAGTAGGTTCATAATTGAATAACTCCAAATTCCGGATGAACCATAAAAAAAAACAAAAAAGAGGTGCTGCGGCACCTCTTTTTTATATTTTATCAATTCCGAATCCTTAGAACTTGTAGTTGATGCCAAACAGAATGTTTCTGCCGTCCAAGTTGACACCCCACATGTTAGTCTCGTCAACACGCTGATAGCCGAGGAAACCAATCTTTGTAACGAAAGCAACATGGTCAGATAGATTCACCTTAAGACCCGGCTTGAAACCAATCTCCCAAACATCATAGTCGCTCTTGCTGTGCTGCAAGTCGTGATGCTCGTAACCAATAGTACCTTCAATGAAGAAGTCTACAATCTTTGCACTGCAAACAGTGTAGCGAACGTACGGAGCAACCTCAAAAATCTTCTCCTTGTCCTCAACGCCAGAATAACCTAAAGAGATACCTGCATCCCACTTCTTATCCAACTGGAAACCTACCTCTGGAGCTATCTTCCAACTGAACTTAGAGTCGTGGTCATAGCTGGTGTTAGCAAAACCAACACCACCACCAATATACACCTGTGCACTTGCACATACGGCTACAAAGAGAGTAGCCAAAGTCATCATAATCTTTTTCAGTAACTACTCAGCACCCCCACAGCATAAGATAGTCAACAGCACTCGTTAATTAT
>DAVZJL010000104.1:0-4368 GCA_052272805.1 Prevotella sp.
CTGTTTGCAATGGCTACGGCAGGAATGCCGTAGCCTCCTACAGTTAGCCTTTCATCGCAATTCTATAGTTTTGACTTTACCCTCGTTTTTTTCATAAACAAGACCAAATCACCCCACCCCCGAATGTAAATAAATTTTCATTTGCTTCGCTTAATCGGATTTTTGCACTAACTTTTCATAACTTAGGCTGCATCTCAACAATAAAAACAAGCCAGCTTGTTTTGTATTGTCTTCAATTTGCACTAACTTTGTAAGTTGAAAAAGAAAAGAATAAAACCGAAGATATGAAGATTCTAACTGGAGCTCAGATCAGAGAGCTCGACAAATATACAATCGAACACGAACCCATAGCATCCATCGACCTCATGGAGCGCTCGGCAAGAGCCATCTGCAACGCCGTCTGCGAGCAGTGGACACAGTCGACACCAATCGTAGTGTTCGCCGGTCCGGGCAACAACGGCGGCGACGCTCTCGCCATGTCGCGTATGCTCGCAGAGAAAGGGTACGTGGTGGATGTATTCCTCTTCAACATACACAACCACCTATCTGAGGAATGCGCCAAAAATCGCGACCGCATCATCGGCGAAGGCTTAGTGCGTAAGTTCACAGAGATAACTACCAATTTTGAACCGCCACAACTCACCGAGAAGACGCTCGTCGTAGACGGACTCTTCGGGTCGGGACTGAAGGAACCGCTGACGGGTGGCTTCGCCTCACTCGTGAAGTACATCAACCAGTCGCCCTCGCAGGTGGTGAGCATCGACATACCATCGGGATTGATGACGGAGAGCAATCGCCCGCAGGAGGAGCCTGCCGTGGTGAAGGCAAACGTGACACTGACGCTGCACACCAAGAAGCTCGCCATGTTCTTCGCCGACTGCCAGCAGTACTTAGGCGAGGTGCGCACGCTCGACATACGCCTCTCGAAATACTTCATCGACACAATCCCCTCGCTATACGACACCATTGAGACCTCGTACATCAAAAGTCTGATGCTGAAACGCGACGACTTCGCACACAAAGGCTCCATGGGCAATGCGCTGCTCATAGCCGGCAGTCGCGGCATGGCAGGCGCAGCAATACTCGCCTCGAAGGCGTGTATGCGTAGTGGCGCAGGAAAGGTGACGGCACTCACACCGCACTGCAACCTTAACATCATGCAGATAGCTGTGCCGGAGGCTATATGCCTCGTCGACCGCGAGAACTACTACTCGGAGGCTATCGACACCGACTGCTTTCAAGCCGTGGGCATCGGCCCCGGACTGGGCAAGGAGGAGAGCACAGCACTCGCACTCATGTCGCAGCTGCAACAGACCAACTGCCCCATAGTGCTCGATGCCGACGCGCTGAACATGCTCGGCGCACACGGCTCGTGGGTGCAACAGCTGCCTAACAACATGATTATGACACCACACCCGCGCGAGTTCGACCGACTCGCTGGCAGACGCACCAACTCCGACTACGACCGCCTCACATTAGCACGCGACATGGCACGCGACCTCTGCGCGTATATCATACTGAAGGGTCACTACTCGGCACTCTGCCTGCCCGACGGAGGCGTGGTGTTCAACACCACTGGCAACTCCGGAATGGCAACAGCCGGCAGCGGCGACGTGCTCACCGGCATCATCACCGCACTGCTCGCACGTGGCTACTCGCGCAAGAACGCCTGCCTCATGGGCATGTATCTGCACGGAATGGCAGGCGATATCGCTGCCAAGCGCGTAGGCAAAGAGAGTCTGATAGCAAGCGACATCATCGACAGCCTGCCCGAAGCATTCAAGAACTTAGAGAAATAAACATATGAAACACATCCTTTCAACACTAATCCTCGCCGCACTCACCACCCTACCAGCATTCGCAGGCGGCAAGAAGGAGGCAGACGGACTCGTCTACTACCTCCCGAAAACGGCAGTGCGTATGCACGTGCTCGTAGAGAAAAGCGTTACCACACCCGGACAGCTCAACGAGTACTCGGACCTTTACTTCAAGACCGCAGCACCGCAAGTGACAACAACCGACTACCGCATCGTTGGCGTAACGTTCAGCACAACAGCGATGCGCGACGAGAGTCAGCGCCACGTCATCGGCATCGACAAGAAGCACACTGTGCTGTCGGTAGACTGCGACGCGAATGGTGTGCTACGCGCCATCAATATGAAGGCACCTGCAGCAAAGGATGAGGAGCCATTCCGCCCCGCACCAAAGACGAAGCCGCTCAATCCGCGCGACTATATGAGCCAAGACATCCTCGCCGCAGCCAACCAACCAAAGATGGCACAACTCGTGGCACAGGAGATATACGACGTGCGCGACTCGCGCAACTTGCTCTCGCGTGGCGAAGCCGACTTCATGCCGAAGGATGGCGAACAGCTCCGACTGATGTACGAGCAGCTGAACCGTCAGGAGCGCGCACTCATGCAGCTCTTCCAAGGCACCACAACGGTAGACACAACAGAGTATGTCGTAACGCTCGTACCCGAGAAGAAGGCACAGCACGTCATGGCGTTCCGCTTCTCGAAGAAGTTCGGACTCTCTACCGCCGACGACCTCTCTGGCGAGCCCTACTACGTGGATATCGCAGAGGAGAACGTGACGGCAGAACCGCCCGTCGTGCACGAAATGGCAAAGAACCAGAAAGACGAACTGCAACTCGCAGTGTGTCTGCCCGGAAAGATACGTCTCACACTCTCCAACAACGACAAGAAGATAGCTCGCTACGAGATGTGGGCAGCACAGTTCGGAAAGATAGAAATGCTCAACGGAGCTCTCTTCGGCAAGAAACTAACATCGAAGATACTGCTCGACAGCGCAACGGGAGCAGTCACAGAGCTGACAACCGAACCGCTGGAATAGCAGCGAAAGTCGACTATCACGGATTAAAACGTATAAATAAAAAAAAGCAGCGAAGACTTTTGTGTCTTCGCTGCTTTTATTGTGTACATTAAAATCTACTTCTTATTTCTGTTGGCACGCTGCTCGCGATACTTCGCCTTCTGACGTGCCGAACCACTACCATGGGCACCTGTGATGTATTTCTTCTTCTTTGCCTTTGTCTTTACTTTGCCGTCATCATCCTTTCTGTTCGACGCTCCACCACGGCCCCATGAAATGCCATTAGCAATGATTGCGTCAATATCGTCACCTTTGCTCATATCTGTCTTTATTAGTTATTCAAATGCTTATCAGGCGAGAGCTGCAACATCTCAACATCTCAACATCTCAACATCTCACCCCATCTTATTAATGATGGAAGAGGCGCACACCAGTGAACGCCATTGTGATGCCATACTTGTCGCAGGTATCAATAACATTGTCGTCGCGAACCGATCCGCCAGCCTGTGCGATGTACTCTACACCGCTCTTGTGCGCACGCTCGATGTTGTCGCCGAACGGGAAGAACGCATCTGAGCCGAGTGCCACGCCGCGGTTCTCTGCTATCCATGCCTTCTTCTCCTCCATGGTGAGCACCTCGGGTTTCTCCTTGAAGAAGAGCTGCCATGTGCCGTCGCGCAGCACGTCGTCGTAGTCCTCAGAGATGTACACGTCGATGGTGTTGTCGCGGTCAGCGCGACGGATGCCGTCAACGAACGGGAGGTTCATCACCTTCGGGTGCTGACGCAGCCACCAGATGTCTGCCTTGTTGCCAGCGAGGCGTGTGCAGTGGATGCGGCTCTGCTGACCGGCGCCGATGCCGATAGCCTGACCGTCCTTCACGTAGCATACAGAGTTCGACTGTGTGTACTTCAGTGTAATGAGCGAGATGATGAGGTCGCGGATAGCTTCCTCGGTGAAATTCTTCGACTTTGTAGGTATGTTCTCGAACAGTGCAGGGTCGTCGAGGCGCACCTCGTTGCGTCCCTGTTCGAACGTCACACCGAACACCTGCTTGCGCTCAATTGGAGCCGGCACGTAGTTCGGGTCAATCTTTATTACGTTATATGTGCCCTTGCGCTTCGCACGGAGGATTTCGAGAGCCTCGTCGGTGAAGTCGGGAGCAATCACACCGTCGCTCACCTCACGCTTGATGAGTGTAGCCGTAGCAACATCGCAGGTGTCGCTGAGCGCCACGAAGTCGCCGTAAGAGCTCATACGGTCGGCACCACGAGCACGGGCATACGCACATGCAATCGGAGAGAGCTCCATTTTCACATCGTCAACGAAGTACACCTTCTTCAGTGTGTCGCTCAAAGGCAGACCAACAGCGGCTCCTGCAGGCGATACGTGCTTGAACGATGCTGCAGAGGGCAGACCGGTAGCAGCCTTCAGCTCCTTAACGAGCTGCCAAGAGTTGAGCGCGTCGAGGAAGTTGATGTAGCCAGGACGACCGTTAAGTACTTCGATGGGGAGTTCGCCTTCTTCCATGTA
>DAVZJL010000105.1:0-3896 GCA_052272805.1 Prevotella sp.
CGAAAAAAACAAACAAATGCGCAGTTTTGCTACGAAAAAAGGCGCAACCCGTGCTGGTTGCGCCTTTCTTATTATTTATAGTATAAGCCTTCATAAGGCAGCGTTTAAGCCGAACCAAGCCTTCTTAAGCCTTTCTAAGGCAAGGAAGCTAAGCCTAACCAAGCCTTCTTAAGCCTTTCTAAGCCCTCCCCGACGGGGAGGGTTGGGAGGGGCTTGAGGGTTGGGAGGGGCTTTTTACTTTTTTACCTTTTTACTTTTTTACTTTTACTTAACGAGCTTCTGCGAACGGATGATGTTGCCGTTCTGCATCTTCACGAGGTAAACGCCTGAAGCGAGCTGCTGAGCGTCGAACGATGTCGGGTTAACGAGGTACTTAACGAGTACGCCGCTTGCATCGTACACCCATGCCTTCTCTACGTTCTGGAAATTGAACTTGCCCTCAGCTGCCTCTACCTTAGAAACGCCCTGGCTTGCAGAGTTGATAGCGTCTACTGTGCCACCAGTGAGGTTCTCTGGCTCGTCAGCTACGCCCTGATCGTGGATGTCAGGAAGGAATCCACGGCCCGGGTTGTCGCCATAAATCTCTACGTCGAAGTCGATTGTGAAGCCCTTGCTTGTGTAACCTGCAGGCAGGAATGCACCCTCGAACCAAAGGTCAGAGAACACAACGCGCAGACGGCTCTTGCCTGGCTTAGCATTTGTAGGTACTGTGAACGAGTAGGTCTTACCTGTCTCAATTTCTGGATAGCCACCATGGTGACGTGCCTCGCCAAATTTGAACAGACGCTCGCCTTGCTCCTTGTCTACATTAATGTCGTTAGGACCGAAGCGGTTGTCGCAGTTTAAGTCAAGCCATCCACCTACGAAGCAGAAACGCAGACCATCGGTATGTACATTACACTTGATGGTGAGTTTTACCTCCTCACCCTGCTTAACCTTGAGCACATGACCAGCTGGGTGACTATAGTTAGTACCGTCAGCAATAGCTGTACCGCCATGATAATCAAGGTTACCTGTTGCACCTGTTGTCGTAACGTCTGTCACAAAACGTTCCTTCTGAGCTGTCTCAACGCCGTCAGCATATTTATCAAGCTGGCTGGTATCATACAAGTCCTTAGAATATTCTGGTAGCGAAGCAATATCGCCACGTGTCAACTTCACCCACTCTACTGATGAATAGGTCTTTAGGTCGGTAGACACTGAGCGTACGCCGATGTACGGTTCATCTGTAGCTTCGAGCTGAATATCATTAACGAGTGTAGCCCAAGATGTTGTGCGACCAACCTCAGAAACCTTACCATTCTCGCCGTTCTTATAGAGCACCTCGAAGTGGTCGATGTTAGCCTCGTCGTTGTAAACGAGATCCCATGCAGCACGCTTCTGAGCCTTTGCGTCTACGCCCCAAAATACCTTTGCTGTGAGCGATGTCTTTGTCTCTTCCTTCACTTCTACAGTGAGGTTCTTAATTGCTGCTGGTGTAGCCTTAACGTCGTCGTTGATCTCGAGCTTGCCTACATACATCTTGTAAGCGTCGTCGCTACCCTTCACGCGGAGACCGATGTGCTTGATAACGTCGCTCTTTGAAACGCCGTTGAGAGCCACCTTCACTTCCTGCCAGTTAGCACCAGTTACGTTGCCTACCGGAGTCTCTACCCATGAGCCGTCAGCCTTCTGAACGATTACGTAGAGAGAAGAAGCGTTAGTGCCCTCCTTGCCGCTCTTAACAGCGATCTTAGCGAACGGATTGCCTGCCGATACATTGAGGTCGGTCTTGTAGAGCACTACGTCTGTGCCTGCTGCAGTAGCCTTACCTGTGAGCAGGAGGCTGGTACCGCCGATATACTGGTCGGCGTATGTGAACGCTGCGTCGACATCGGTGCTTACGGTCTGTGTGCCCGGCTTAACAACGAGCCAGCGGTATGTCGGAACTACGTCCTGTGTAGCCATATTGTACCATGAACCTGCAGTCTTCTTTCCCTTATAAGCGTAGCGGTCGCCATTACCAAGGCTAAAGTTGGTACCAAACGGCAGGTTGCCGAAGATAGAAGAGCGCTCCGGAATCCATGTAGCCAGACCTGCGTATGTCTGCAGCGGCTTCTTGCCAGATCCTTCTGATACCTCCCAATCGTTGCCCGTATTGCTTACTGCTGGACGCTCAAGTGGGTTGCGGTTACCACCCGACATCAAACGCTCCTGAAGATACTGATAGTTGGCCTGCTGCTCATAAGCATCAGCACCTACGTTGTACGACCAGATACGACTCTGTGCGTGCTCGCCCCAGAGACAGATGTTCATCTGCTTTGCATACTCGTCGCTGTTAAGACGGTTCCAACCGCGGTTCATGCTTACGAACCACATACCTGCGTAGATACCGTCTGTAGAACCAGTAGCGTCGATAGCCATCTGAGCTGAGCTGCTGAGCTGATAAGTGAAGTCGCCGCTCGAATAGTTGAGCATCAGGTCGTGTGTGCGGCCTTCCTTGTCGCCGAGCAGCCACTTTGCCTGAAGTGTGCTTGCGATAGAGTTCTGGCTTGTGTAGATACCGCTGCGGTAGTTGTCGAAGCCGTTCTCCTTTGCCTTAGCCCAAAGAGCGCGGTGGAAGTTAACGATGTCAGTCTTGTTGTAGCCAGAATCCTCCCAGTTGTAGTTGATACCATCGAAGCCGAAGTACATCAAGCAGTTGATAATCGGGTCTACATACTTGAAGTTGCCGTTATTGTCCTTTTCTGTACAATACTTAATCCAGCTGCCGGCGCCGTCAGGACGACCGCCTGTTGTGTCGAAGAACTTGATACCAGAGAACATGTTGGTACCGTTCTTGTGAGCAGCGTCTGTCCATGCTGCAGGAGCCGAGAAGAATCCGTGGTTCCAAGCACCGAAGAGGTTGGTGTAGTTCCACATTGAGAACACATCGCTTGCGAAGCGACCGTTTGGATGACCAACCTCACCATCCTTACCCACATCCATCGGAATATTCATCCAAAGATTACGCTTCTCGTAGGTGTCCTTAATAAGACGACCCGAGCGGTCGATGATGCCCTTGTTGCGAACGTGCGAACGGATGAACGCGATGTCGCTCTGCTGGATACCGGCAGCCTCGAACTCGGCAGCGGTAGGATACTTACGACCGTCCTGGTAAGCCTGGTAGAACAGGTTGATGAGGTTCACGTCGTTGAATCCACTGAAGTCGTAAACTGCATTTGACTTTGTGTCGTTAGCAGCAACAGCGTTTACACTCGGCATAGCTGACATGAACGCAGCCATAGCAAGTGTAGACAGAAGTACTTTTTTCTTCATGTTTTTTGTTAATTTGTTTTAGTTAGTTAAATTAGGATTTTCTCGCGGCAAAGATAGCGCAAATCGAGCGCAATGAAACTTGCTTCAAATTGCCGAGGTGCAGCCTATCTTCTGCAAAGATACAAAAAAAATCGAAACAACAATTCCATTTAATTCCATTTTTTATTTTCCACCCAAAGATTGTCCATTAGGGGGACCGCTATCCCCACTCGGCTTTGCCGCTTGCCAGAGCAAGAACTACCCCAATCGAGTAGCGTGTCTTCTCCCACCGAACACGCGCTGCTCGGTTGGTGCAGCAGAGACCACTGCACCCCCTAAGATAACAAAAAGTGCATTGATTTCTTTGTAGTTACGAAGTTTCATTGTATATTTGCAATGTAAACAATACATAGGACTATGGGCAAATATATCAATCCGTTCACCGACTGGGGCTTCAAGCGACTCTTCGGACAGGAGTTCAGTAAGCCGTTGCTGATAAGTTTCCTCAACGACCTGCTCGTCGGTGAGCTTCATGTCAAGGACCTCACGTTCCGCGACAAGGAGCTGCTGCCACCCACGAAAGACCAGCGTGGCATCATCTGCGATGTCTACTGCGAGAC
>DAVZJL010000106.1:0-3573 GCA_052272805.1 Prevotella sp.
CTTTTCAGACTTACAAAACTATATGCTTAATCCCCCTGGTTTATCGGGTGAGCCGCATATAACGCGCAGCTTATATCAGAAGTGCAAGCCTATACAGCAGACGCATAGGCATAAAAAAACTGTGGCGCAACTCTCAACGAGCAGCGCCACAGTCACTATGTTTAACTTGAAAAAATTTCGTAATCAATGAAGATTCTCACGAGCCTTCATGGCTACCTTGTTAAACAATCGTTACCTTAAACCTAATAACTAAAAACCTAAATCTATTACTACTAACCTAAACAATCTATTAATCTTTTGACGATGCAAAGGTATAAACAATCTGCTGTTTGCGCAAACAATCAGCACAAAACATTGCATTTTTCCGCCTTTTATTGACGTAAATCAACACTTATGTACGAACACAAGCATATTTCACCATCCACCTCCCAATGCTTTATACATTAAACATTCAGTTGGGAGCATAAACATCATTCTTAATGGGCTGCATTGCATTACGAGACACACTTGCCAAATTGCAAAATTATTAGTAATTTAGCGGTTCGTAAAAGTAACAGAATAAAAATGTAATAATGCAAGTACACAACTCCAAACCTCACTACGCCCTACTCGACGGTCTGCGCGGTGTAGCCGCCCTGCTCGTCGTATGGTATCACGTGTTCGAAGGCTTCCAGTTCGCTGGCAACAAGCCCGTCATCGCCTTCATCAACCACGGCTATCTCGCTGTCGACTTCTTCTTCATCCTCTCAGGCTTCGTAGTGGGCTACGCCTACGACAGTCGTTGGGGCAAGACGCTAACCACGGGCGGATTCTTCCGTCGCCGTCTGATACGCCTGCAACCGATGGTGTGCATGGGCGCATTAATCGGTGCCGTGTCTTTTCTACTTACTGGCATGGAGCGTTGGGACGGCTCGCACGCCACTCACTGGCTCACATTTCTTGCCTTCGTATGTGGCTGTTTGATGCTGCCGGCTCTGCCTGGTATGCCACGCGAGGTGCGTGGCAACGGCGAGATGTTTCCGCTCAACGGACCGTGCTGGTCGCTCTTCTTCGAGTATATCGGCAACATCGTGTATGCGCTCCTCATACGCCGCCTTTCCACACGCTTGCTCTCCCTTCTGACGGTCGTTTTGTGCTGCACACTGACGTGGTTCGCCGTCACCAATCAGTCGGGCTACGGGTCTATCGGTGTGGGTTGGACTGTAGACTGCATGAATATGCTCGGCGGATTGCTGCGAATGCTATGCCCGTTCACAGCCGGCGTGTTGCTTTCGCGCGTCTTCAAGCCTTTCAACAACGTGCGTGGTGCGTTCTGGATTAGTGCTTTCGTACTACTCGCGCTGTTCCATGTGCCTTTCATAAGCAGTAGCTTTGCGCTTGGCACTGGTGGCGGCACACAGAGTCTGAATGGTGTGTTCGAAAGCGTATGCATCGTCGCAATCTTCCCCTTGATAGTGTGGCTTGCCGCATCAGGTAAGACAACAGATGCCGCTTCCACACGCATCTGCCGCTTTTTGGGCGATATATCCTACCCGCTCTACATCGTCCACTACCCACTGATGTACGCCTTCTATCGTTGGCTCATCAAGACCGAGCAGTACACTCTGCAAGAGACGTGGTACGTGGCTCTGGCGGTGGTAGCAAGCAGCATAGTGCTGGCATGGCTCTGCCTGAAGATTTACGACGAACCAGTGAGAAAATGGCTCGCTGCCAAATTTATGCACAGCTGATTTACCGCCAGACATAACAAAACGAGAGAACAGCTCTTGACTTAAAGCATAAAATCGCGGCCTGCACACAAACGTAACACATATTTAAATAAAATGCAGTAACTTTGTAGTACAATTTAGGATAACCATTTTAACCCAATATTATGAGCATCAATATTCAGAGAAATCAGAAGAAAAGAGTAGTAATCGTTGGTGGCGGACTCGGCGGACTGCGCCTTGCAGAAGACCTCTACGAATCGGGTATGCAGGTAGTGCTGATCGATAAGAACAACTTCCATCAGTTTCCACCGCTTATCTATCAGATAGCGTCGGCAGGTATTGACCCGAGCAGTATCTCGTTCCCCTTCCGACAGATTTTCCGCAAGCGCAAGGACTTCTATTTCCGCATGGCAGAGGCTCGTATGGTAGACAGCGAGAAGAAGATTTTGCAAACCTCTATTGGTAAAATCGACTACGACTATCTCGTGCTGGCAGCCGGTGCTACGACCAACTTCTTCGGCAACAAGAACATCGAGGAGTGGGCGATACCGATGAAGACAGTGCCCGAGGCAATGGGCTTGCGCAACGCACTGCTCTCCAACTTGGAGCGCGCACTCACCTGCGCCACTGAGGAGGAACGCCAGGAACTGCTCAACGTCGTAATCGTGGGCGGCGGCGCAACGGGCGTAGAGATTGCCGGCGCGCTTGCAGAGATGAGACGCTACGTCATACCGTACGACTACCCCGACATGGACTCGTCGCTGATGCACATATACCTCATCGAGGCAGGCGACCGCCTGCTCGCCGGTCTCTCGCAGGAGTCGTCGCAGAAAGCGTACGAGTTCCTCAAGAGCATGGGCGTAGACATACAGTTCGGCAAGATGGTGACCGACTACTGCGACCACAAGGTCATCATGAAGGACGGCACCAAGATACCTACACGTACGTTCCTCTGGGTGTCGGGCATCAGAGCCAACGCCATGCCGGGCATCGACGAAAGCCACTTGGGCCGCGGCTTCCGCTTCAAGGTAGACGAATATAACCGCATACCGGGTGTCGATGACGTGTTCGTCATCGGCGACCAGTGTCTGCAGACCTCCGATGCGGCATACCCCAACGGCCATCCGCAGGTGGCGCAGGTGGCTATACAGCAGGCTAAGAACCTCGCCAAGAACCTCAAGCGCATCAACCAGGGCGCAGACAGCAGCGAGCTCACCGCGTTCCGCTACAAGAATCTCGGCTCGATGGCTACCATCGGACGCAACAAGGCGGTCGTGGAGATAGGCAAGTTCCGCAGTCAGGGCTTCTTCGCCTGGGTGCTGTGGCTCGTCGTCCACCTGCGTTCTATCCTCGGCGTGAAGAACAAGGTGATGGTGCTGCTCAACTGGCTCTGGAAGTATGTCAGCTACAACGACTCTATCCGCATGATCACCTACGCCACAAAGCCGCGCGAGGTGGAAGAGCGCATGAAGCGCGAGCAAAAAACCCACCTCGGAGAGGACTTGATGGAGTAAATAGTGTTGCCACGCTACTACAACAACATTGCCACGCTACCGCAACTTCATTGTCGCAGCGTGGCAACAACCTATGTTAGGCATCAACCTAATTTAAAAGAAATGCTGAGGTTGGAAGATAAATCGTTTAGACTGGAAGATACCACACCATAAGCTGGAAGATAGGCTGGCAGATAACCCGTTTCTGAGGTTATCTACCAGCCTTTATTGCGCTTATAATGTGCGAGTTACGGCGAAAATGGAAGATATGGTGGATAAAAATTACAACAGAGGTCGGAGATTATAGTTGGAGCCAGAGGCTTTAGCTGTTGTTATTTCTTCTTTATCTCATAGCCTATCTTCTTGAAAGC
>DAVZJL010000107.1:0-3514 GCA_052272805.1 Prevotella sp.
TTAAAACTCAAATAAAGAATATCTGACATATGGCAAAGGTAAACATAAAATCTGATAAAAATCACTCCTTTCGGAGGAATTTATTACGCAAGCAAGGCTTTTTATGCGCTTTCACTTGACAAAGTCATCAACGGCACTCTTAGTGTTCGCAGTTATAGAATCAAGAAGTTTGTATTCCACTTTACCGTCGTATGCGTCAAATGGACAAGGACGGCACGAAGATGGTGGCTGAACTTGTATACAGACATGCCGTATGACAAACTTTCTTTTGGATAGATTTTTTTCGAGGCTTTTGAATCTCAATCCCAAATGGGGAAAGGGACGTTATGCCCTAATTTGAACGTCTTTGGATTTTTATCGTGCAGATATGCGTATGCGCACGATAAAAATCTAAAGAATATAAGGAAGGACTTTGTCTGCTAATTTAAGGTACACATCGTGCTACACAATATAACTATTCCTCCCCTCGCAACACGGGCAATGAGATGTGGTACTTCACGGCGAGGATGCGTATTGCAACGATGAGGAGGAAGGCAATGATAACAGAAATGGTCATATCGCAACCAAGCTCTACGAGTGCCCAATAAGACAATCCGCCGATGATGCTCGCCATAGCGTATATCTCCTTTTGGAAGATGACGGGCACGTTGTTCAACAGCACGTCGCGGATGACACCGCCTGCCGAACCCGTTATGGTACCCATGATTATAGCCACCCAGAAGGCGTGACCGCAGTCGAGTGTCTTCTGCAAACCGGCTACAGTGAAGAGTGCCAAGCCGAGCGTGTCGAAGAAGAACCACGTATTGTCAAGACTCTTCAACGACCGCGCAAAGACGATGACGAACATCTGCGCCATGAACGTACAGATGAGATAAATAGAGGAAGTCATCCAGAACGGCGTTACGCCGAGCATTATATCGCGCAGCGTACCTCCACCGATAGCCACGGCAACGCCACACACGAAGCCTCCGAACCAGTCGAAGCGCTTGGCTGCGGCATGACGGATGCCAGAGATAGCAAAGGCGAAAGTACCCAGAAACTCAATAACGTTAAGTAGGGGCTGGTAGATATCTTCTGTAGGCATCATATTTAGTTAACAACATTATTAGGTGAGCCTTCAAGAAACGATTTGATGTTGCTCACGGCGATATCCATCAAGCGCAGGCGAGCCTCAAGCGTAGCCCATGCCACGTGTGGCGTGATAAATGCATGTGGTGCACCGACAAGAGGATTTGACGGCGATGGTGGTTCGCATGAAAGCACATCGGCACAATAAGCACCGAGCTTGCCCGAAGCAAGTGCGTCGGCTACATCTGCTTCGTTCACAAGAGGTCCACGACCAGTGTTGATGAGTATCGCGCCGTCACGCATCTTCTCGATAGAAGTGTTGTTCATCAGTTCGCGTGTTGTGTCTGTAAGTGGGCAATGCAGCGATACGACATCGGAAGCGCCGAAGAGTCCGTCGAGCGTTGTCTTGCGAATACCCTCTGGGAGCTGATCAGGACTCTTGCTTGTGTACGCAAGCACGTTCATGCCGAACGCCTGCGCTATCTGCGCCACCTTCATGCCAATGTTTCCAAGTCCTACAATGCCGAGAGTCTTGCCTGCAAGCTCAAAGAGCGGCTTATTCCAGTAGCAGAAGTCTGGACAACGGCTCCACACCCCGTTGCGAGTCTCTTCGGCATAGTGGTCTACATGGTTAGAGACATTGAGCAAGTGAGCGAACACCATCTGTGCCACACTGTCCGTGCTGTACGCCGGAATGTTCGTCACAACGATGCCATACTCACGTGCTGCTTTTGTATCAACCACATTGTAGCCTGTGGCAAGCACACCGATATACTTCGTGTTCTTGAGCTGTGCTATCGTGTTGGCATCAAACACCGTCTTGTTTGTAAGCGCAATCTCTGCGTCGCCCACATGCTTCAGCACTTCTTCGGGTGCTGTGCGCGGATAAACGATAAGTTCGCCGAGTTCTTCAATTCTGTTCCACGAGATATCGCCAGGGTTTACACCCTGACCGTCTAACACTACTATCTTCATATTCCTGTCAATATTATTGGTTTTTATATTTATCGCCCCAACACTGGAGCATGTGCTGATACTGTCGCTCCTCGATGGGCGAATGTTGCGGTTGCCAGATGCGTGTATCCTTAAGCGCATCGGGCATATACTGTTGTGGGGCAAAGTGATTGGGGTAATCGTGCGAGTATTTATAGCCGTCGCTGTAGCCGAGGTCCTTCATCAGCTTTGTTGGTGCATTGCGCAGGTGCAGCGGAACGGGTTGGTTGCCGGTCTGCCGCACAATCTCCAAAGCATGGTTGATTCCGAGATACGCCGAATTGCTCTTCGCACTGGTAGCAAGATACACCACAGCCTCAGCCAAAGGTATGCGTCCTTCGGGCCATCCTATCTTCATAACCGCATCAAAGGCGGCGTTGGCAAGCAGCAGTGCATTGGGATTGGCGAGTCCTATGTCCTCTGCCGCACTAATGACAAGGCGACGGGCTATAAACTGCGGGTCTTCCCCACCCTCTATCATGCGTGCCATCCAGTAGAGTGCGCCGTCGGGGTCGCTTCCGCGTATACTCTTGATGAACGCCGATATAATGTCGTAGTGCATCTCTCCCTCCTTGTCATAGGCAAGCGGGTTCTGCTGAAGACAAGCCACAACCATCTCGTCGTCTATCACTATCTTTTCGCCCTGACACGACTCCACAACAAGCTGCAGAATGTTGAGCAACTTACGTGCGTCGCCACCACTATAGCGCAGCAAAGCATCAGTCTCTTTCAGCTGGATATTGAGCTTCAAGAGTTCAACGTCGGTTGTAACGGCGCGGTTGAGCAGTTGCAGTAGGTCGTCCTTCTCCAAAGGTTTCAGCACATACAGTTGGCAGCGAGAGAGCAACGGACGTATCACCTCGAACGATGGGTTCTCCGTCGTTGCACCGATAAGCGTGACGATGCCACGCTCCACTGCTCCGAGCAAAGAGTCCTGCTGCGACTTGCTAAAACGATGTATCTCGTCGATGAAGAGAATGGGCGAAGCCGAATTGAAGAAGCGTCCGCTCTTGGCTCGCTCTATCACGTCGCGAACATCCTTCACACCACTCGTCACGGCACTAAGCGTGTAGAACGGTGTTTCAAGACGATGCGAGATAATCTGCGCAAGTGTGGTCTTACCCACGCCTGGCGGTCCCCACAATATAAAGGAGGACACGCGTCCGCTCTCAATCATCTTGCGCAGCACGGCATTCTTGCCCACTAAATGCTGCTGTCCGACATAATCGTCGAACGAGCGAGGGCGCATTCTTTCGGCTAATGGTTCACTCATTGGCAATTTTTTGAATTCATAAAACATAAACTCCCACAGAACCCACAAAATTCTGTAAATTCTACGTATTCTGTGGGAGGGTACGCGCTGCTTGGTTGGTGCAGCAGGGACTGCTGCACCCCCTGGGAGGGGGCGGCGTGGGTATGGCAGGGATGCCATACCCTCCTATGAAAACTCCCA
>DAVZJL010000108.1:0-3474 GCA_052272805.1 Prevotella sp.
GTTTCTCGCGATAATGTTCGCTCTTTATTTTCATGCCGAGCACATCGGTATAGAATTGTTTTGAACGTTCGTAGTCGGAGCAGATTACGGCTACATGGTGTACTTTATTGAGTTTCATAATAATCTTTCTAATTCCCACCTGTTGGCAGAATTAAGTATGCACTAAATTAATTCCGCCAACAGGTTGTATATAAGTTTTATGCTGCAAAAATAATTGCTTTATATGTAAACTCCAAATTTTATAGAGTAAAACAATATCCTCGGGTGGTGTGTTGTAAAAAAAAACGAGAGTAGAGAGTGGAAAGTTGAAAGTTATGATTACCTTTGTTGGGAATTATTGTTGTTAGAAGAAACAGCATATTATTCAACCTCTAACTCTTAATATTAAATATGGCATTATCCAATATAGAGAAACATTACAACAAGCACCCCGAAGACCTTCGCTTGCAGCGCAGGCACGGCATCGTAGAGTTTGAAACCACCATGCATCACTTGCGCCGCTTCATCAAGCCCGACTCGTTCTTGCTCGACATTGGTGCAGGAACGGGACGCTACACATCGGCTCTTATGGCTGAAGGCTATCGGGTGAAGGCGGTGGAGCTGGTGCGTCGCAATATAGATGTTTTCCTGAAGCGTGAGCCTACGGCAGACGTTGTGCAGGGCGACGCACGCAATATGCCGTTTCTGCCTACGGGGGCTGCTGACGTTACACTGTTGCTCGGTCCGCTCTATCACCTCATCGGCGATGAGGAGAAGCTAAAGGCCCTGAACGAGGCAAAGCGCGTTACAAAACCAGGCGGACTGATTTTTGTGGCTTACTTGATGAACGAATACAGCATCCTGTCCTATTGCTTCGACGAGGACAGGATAGAGGGACTGATGGAGCGCGGGGCGGTTGATGGCGATTTCCATATTCAGGCTCAGGCAGACGAGCTGTACGACTATGTGCGTATAGACGACATCAACCGACTTGACGAACGTGCCGGCTTGAAACGTGTAACCATCTTCTCGCCCGACGGGGCTTCCGACTATATGCGCACGCGTCTCAACCGTATGAGTGACGAGACGTTTGCGCGTTTCATAGAGTATCAGAAGTGCATCTCCGAGCGTGCCGACCTTATTGGAGCTGGCAGCCATGTGGTGGATGTGGTAAGAGTTTGAATTGTTGAATAGGTGTAAGGATGAGTGATACGGATAATGTTATTATGAAATAAAAAAGTCTATTATTCTTTGCAAAAATGGTTGTATGTAAAAATAAAAGTATAACTTTGTGGACAATTTGATTAAATAAAACTAATTTGTCATGGTTAAAATCACATTTCCGGATGGTTCTGTTCGTGAGTACGAGCAGGGCGTAACGGGGTTACAAATCGCCGAGAGCATTTCGCCGGCTCTCGCTCGCAACGTTGTATCTTGCGGTGTTAATGGCGAAACAGTTGAACTCAACCGTCCAATCAACGAGGATGCTACCATCGCTCTGTACAGATTCGAGGACGAGGAGGGCAAGCACACTTTCTGGCACACTTCTGCCCACCTCTTGGCTGAGGCACTGAAGGAGCTTTATCCGGGCATACAGTTCGGCTTTGGTCCGGCTGTGGAGAATGGTTTCTTCTACGATGTCATGCCGAAGGAGGGTGATGTCATCAGTGAGAATGACTTCCCGAAGATTGAGGCTAAGATGAAGGAACTGGCTAAGAAGAACGAAGCTGTAGTTCGTCGCGATGTGTCAAAAGCAGAGGCTCTTGCTGAGTTTAAGGCTGACGGTCAGGAGTACAAGTGCGAGCATATCGAGGAAGACCTCGAAGATGGCACAATTTCTACATACACACAGGGCAACTTCACCGATCTCTGCCGTGGTCCGCACTTGATGAACACTGGTGCTATCAAGGCTGTGAAGATTACGAGCGTAGCCGGTGCGTTCTGGCGTGGCGATGCAAAGCGCGACCAGATGACACGTATCTACGGTATCTCGTTCCCGAAGAAGTCGATGCTTGACGAGTATCTCCTCATGCTTGAGGAGGCTAAGAAGCGCGACCACCGCAAGATTGGTAAGGAGATGGAGCTCTTTATGTTCTCTGACCGTGTAGGAAAGGGTCTGCCTATCTGGCTTGCTAAGGGTACACAGTTGCGTCTGCGCTTGCAGGAGTTGCTCCGCAAGATGCTTAAGCCGTACAACTACGAGGAGGTTATCACTCCGGGTATCGGTGGCAAGAGTCTGTACGTGACTTCTGGCCACTACGCTCACTACGGCAAGGATGCTTTCCAGCCTATCCACACACCGGAGGAGGACGAGGAGTATATGCTCAAGCCAATGAACTGTCCTCACCATTGCGAGGTGTTCGCACGCAAGCCGCGTTCGTACAAGGATTTGCCTTTGCGCATCGCAGAGTTCGGCACCGTATTCCGCTACGAGAAGAGCGGTGAGCTGCACGGCTTGACACGTGTTCGTACCTTCACTCAGGACGACGCTCACATCTTCTGCCGCCGAGAGCAGGTTAAACAGGAGTTCGAGAACATCATCGACATCATCCTTAAGGTGTTCCGCATCTTCGGTTTCGAGAACTATGAGGCTCAGATTTCGCTGCACGACCCGAAGGATACTGAGAAGTACATCGGTAGCGAGGAGATTTGGGCAGAGAGCGAGAATGCTATCCGCGAGGCTTGCCGCGAGAAGGGTCTTGAGACTCACGAGGAGGTAGGCGAGGCTGCGTTCTACGGTCCGAAGCTCGACTTCATGGTGAAGGATGCTATCGGCAGACGTTGGCAGCTTGGTACAATCCAGGTCGACTACAACTTGCCGCAACGCTTCAAGCTCGAGTACACTGCAGAGGACAACTCAAAGCAGACACCGGTTATGGTTCACCGAGCTCCGTTCGGTTCGCTCGAACGCTTCACAGCCGTTCTCATCGAGCATACAGCAGGTCACTTCCCGTTGTGGCTCATCCCTGATCAGGTAGCTATCCTCCCGATCTCGGAGAAGTACAACGACTACGCTCGCGAGGTGAAGGCGTTCTTCGACAAGGCTGGCGTACGCGCTCTTATCGACGACCGCAACGAGAAGATTGGCCGCAAGATTCGCGACAACGAGCTCAAGCGTGTTCCGTATATGGTTGTAGTTGGCGAGAAGGAGGCTGCAGAGGGTCTCGTCTCTATGCGTAAGCAGGGTGGTGGCGAGCAGGCTACCATGACTAAGGAAGAGTTTGCAAAGCGCATCTGCGATGAGGTGGCTGAGCAGCTGAAGCACGCAGAGGATTAAACCGCGCCCTCCCAGGGGGTGCAGCAGTCCCTGCTGCACCAACCAAGCAGCGCGTGCCCTCCCACAGAATACGTAGAATTTATAGAATTTTCTGGCGGAGAGTATATTCTCCCACGGATTTCACAGATGCTCACAGATTTTTAGGTTGCGGTTTTGCCTCCTAATCTGTGCACATCCGTGCAATCTGTGGGAGTTTTCATAGGAGGGTATGGCATCCC
>DAVZJL010000109.1:0-2832 GCA_052272805.1 Prevotella sp.
AATATTGCAATAAAACACTGAACAACAAGGCAATATAAAGATGACTAATTGTTTATCGGACAGCAATATTTTCTACTTCTCGCTAACAATCTCCTTAGCACGTTCGAGTGCCAGATTGATATGGCTGCAGATGTTCTCCTCGCCTAGGATATCGTAGAAGCGAGCTTTCTGTAGTTGGGCGTGAACCTTCTCGCTCACACCAGAGAGCACGATTGTGATGCCCTCGTTCTTGCTCATCTCGCAGAGATTGGTAAGGTTGTGTATGCCTGTTGAATCGACAAACGGCACCTTGCGCATACGTATGATGCGCACCTTCGGGCGGTCGCCGAACGAAGCCATGATTTCCTCAAACTTGTTGCCGGCACCGAAGAAGTACGGGCCATTTATCTCGTACACCTCCACGCCCTCAGGGATAGTAAGGTGCTCGATGTTGCCCTTGCTGATGTCCGACTCCTCGTTTATCTCGTCCATGATTACCTTTACGTCCGTAGTCTCCGACATGCGCTTCATGAAGAGCAGGCAGGCTATGATGAGTCCCACCTCGATAGCCACGGTGAGGTCGAAGATGATAGTGAGGAAGAAGGTTATGAGCAGCACTGTCACGTCGCTTTTCGGGTTCTTCATCAGTGCTACGAACGAGCGCCAACCGCACATGCCGTAGCTCACGATTACGAGCACGCCTGCCAAGCACGCCATAGGGATATACTTAGCTAATGGCATGAAGAAGAGGAAGATAAGCAGCAGCACTATGGCGTGGATGATGCCGGCGATAGGAGTACGTCCGCCGTTGTTGATGTTGGTCATTGTACGAGCGATGGCACCCGTTGCAGGGATGCCGCCGAAGAGTGGCGAAGCGAGGTTGGCTACGCCCTGTGCCACAAGCTCGGTGTTAGAGTTGTGGTGGTCGCCGATGACACCGTCGGCTACGGTTGCCGACAGCAGCGACTCGATGGCACCGAGCACGGCGATGGTCATTGCCGGAGCCACCAGACTCTTTATTGTCTCCCATGTCATCACTGGTACCTGCACGTCGGGTATGGCGTTGCTCACGTTGAAGCGGTCGCCGATGGTCTCAATGCTTGTGATGCCTGCGTACTGCTTCAGGAGCAGAGCTGCTATGGTCATGACGATGATAGCCACGAGCGAGCCGGGTATCTTCTTGCTGAACTTCGGTGTGATGGCGATGATTATCACGCTCAATACGCCCACCAGCGAGCACCAAATGTCGGCGGTGGAGAAGTGCTGTATGTAGCAAATCCACTTCTCGACGAAATCGGACGGCACCGTGTCGATGGTCAGTCCGAAGAGGTCCTTAATCTGTGTGGTGAAGATGGTTACGGCGATACCGCTTGTGAAACCTACAACAATCGGGTAGGGGATGTACTTGATGATGGTGCCGAGCTTGAGCAGTCCGAACAGTATGAGGAATACGCCTGCCATGATGGTAGCGATGGTGAGTCCTTCGATGCCGTATTTCTGGATGATGCCGTAGATGATAACAATAAAAGCTCCCGTCGGACCTCCAATCTGTACCTTACTGCCGCCGAGCAGCGACACGAGGAAGCCAGCTACGATGGCGGTAATGATGCCCTTCTCGGGTGTTACGCCTGAGGCGATACCAAATGCGATGGCGAGCGGTAGCGCCACAATGCCTACAATGATGCCTGCCATGAGGTCAGACATGAAGTTCTTCTTGTTGTACGACTTCAGTGTGTCAAACAACTGGGGCTTTAAATCGAATGTTTTCATCCGTAAACGTATAAATTAGTGTTGAATGAGTGAATATAAAATAATAGTTTCCTGTAAACAGATGCAAAATTAAGCATTTTTATGTAAATAGCGAAATAATGCTATTGCTTTGTTATATAAAAAACGTAACTTTGCAATCTCAGGGGGTGCAGCTGTCTCAGCTGCACCAACCAAGCAAGCCCTTAGGAGTGTATGGCATCCCTGCCATACCCACGCCTCCCTAAGCCCTTAATGTACCCCCAAGTAATCAGTGCACCCCTCATAATCTCAATATTCAACCAATTTGGAACAAAAAAAATCAAAAAAAGCAGACCTTGAACGCAAGCGCCCTCTGTGGTTCTTGATAGGACTCGTCATGCCGACGTTGGTCTTTGTTGCGCTGTTGGAGCTGGTCACCTGGAGCGGCAGAAGCAGCACATCGGACGATGCGCTTGACGACTTTCTCGAAGAGATGGAGCAACGCCCAAAGAAAGAGCGCGAGGATATGGTGGCTGCGATGGATGTACGCAAGCAGAGACCGAAAGAAGCTGAGCGTGTGAACGTTGTAGAGGAGCCGAAGGAGATGGAGCCGCTTAAGACCATCGCCGATACGCACATCGAGGGCGACGAGGAGGGTGCGCCTTCGGTAGACAAAGACGATAAGAGAAAAGACGACACGCAGGTGGCTGCCGTAGACATGGGCGACAATCCGCTCAACTTCCGCATCGTGGAGCAACTGCCCGAGTTTCCGGGTGGCATGTCGGCTTACGTGAAGTGGCTCACCGACAACCTCAAGTATCCTCTCGCTGCACAGAAACAGAAAATAGAAGGACGCGTTGTTGTCTCGTTTGTCATCAACCGCGACGGATCACTCACAGACATTAAGGTGACGAAGTCGACTAATCCGCTTCTCGACCGCGAGGCTCTGCGCGTGGCGAAGATGATGCCCAACTGGAAACCCGGCATCAACAACAACAAACCCTGTCGCACGCTCTTCGCCGTGCCTATCGACTTCAAGTTGTAAGCACATTCAATTTTTGAGTTTTGAATTTTGAATTTTGAGTTGTCGGCTTCGCCGATTTTGAATTATTCAATTTTGAATTC
>DAVZJL010000110.1:0-2660 GCA_052272805.1 Prevotella sp.
CAAGTAACCGGCTCTGCCGCTTGCCAAAGCAAGAGCTTTTTGTTGCTCAGGTACTTAAAAAGTTTAATTTATAATAGTGTTGCGGAATTAAGGATATCTACAAAAATAAATAACTTTGCAGCCGAAATGCTGAAATAACATTTTTACGTAATATTAAAATTTAAAAGACAAAGCAAAATGAGATCAAAGAATTATCAGTTGATGCTCCTCACTGGTGCATTGACAGTGTCATTTGCGGCTAATGCAGTCGAAGTAAAGGATAACGAAAAAACGACACGTGTTGAAGTAAAGGATAACGAAAAAACAACACGTGTTGAAGTGAAGGATAACGGTATGGCAGGTACGCCAAAGGCTACCGATGCCAACGTCTACGGACATGTGGTCGACAGGAAGAGTGGCGAACACATTGCTTACGCTACCATCTATATCAAGGGTACAACAATAGGCACTACTACAGATAATACGGGACACTACTTTCTGAAGAACTTGCCTGAGGGAAAATTCACTATTGAGGTGAAATGTATGGGCTTTAAGCCAGTAGAGAAAACAATAACGATAAAAAAGGATGCCACTCAGGAACTCAACTTTGAGCTTCTCACTGATGACGTTGCGCTTGACGAGGTCGTTGTTTCAGCCAACCGCAGCGAAACAAAACGCAGACTGGCTCCGAACTTAGTGAGCGTGATTGGCAGCAAAATGTTTGATATCACCCAATCGACGTGTTTGGCAAAGGGACTCAACTTCCAACCCGGTGTACGCACAGAAGACGATTGTCAGAACTGTGGTTTCACACAAGTGAGAATAAACGGCCTGGACGGACACTACTCGCAGATATTGGTCGATTCGCGCCCCATATTCTCTTCGCTCACCGGTGTGTACGGTCTGGAACAGATACCGACCAACATGATAGATCGTGTAGAAGTGGTGCGCGGCGGAGGCTCCGCTCTCTTCGGTGCATCAGCTATCGGCGGAACCATCAATATCATCACAAAGGAGCCAATACGCAATTCGGCTTCCTTCGGACATACATTCATGGCGCAGGGTGGTGCCAACTCGTTCGATAACGTAACGACCGGAAACGTGTCTCTGGTTACCGACGACAACAAGGCTGGCGTATACGCCTATGGACAAACACGCACACGCCAGGGCTACGACCACGACGACGACGGATACACCGAACTGCCCGAACTGAAGAGCCAGACCTTCGGTCTTAACTCGTACCTCCGACTTAGCTCCCACTCCAAGCTGAGCCTTCAGTATCACGGCATACATGAGTTCCGCCGTGGCGGTAACAAACTCGATCTGCCTCCTCACGAGGCAAACATCACCGAGCAGGTGGAGCACAACATACAGGGTGGCGGACTCACGTACAACTTCTACTCGCCAGATGAGAAGAACCGCCTGTCGGCTTACTTCTCGTTCCAAACCACATCACGAAAGAGCTATTATGGCGGCATCGGAGAGGGAACAGAAGAAGACATACAAACCGCTGCAAAGGCTTACGGCAACACTCACGACTTCACATACGTCGTGGGATCGCAGTACGTCCACTCGTTTAAGAAATTGCTCTTCATGCCCTCCGACCTGACCCTCGGTGCAGAGTACAACTATGACGGTTTGAAAGACGTAATCCTCGGCTACGACCGCAACTTCAAGCAAGATGTGCACATCGGTAGTTTCTTCTTCCAAAACGAGTGGAAGAACAAGCAGTGGAGCTTACTCTTAGGCGGCAGAGCGGATAAGCACAACTTAGTGAAGCGCATGATATTCAGTCCGCGTGCCAACCTACGCTTCAACCCGACGGAGAACATAAACCTTCGCCTTACCTATGCCGGAGGATTTAGAGCACCGCAAGCATTCGACGAAGACTTGCATGTGGGCGTTGTGGGTGGCGAACGTCTGGTTACGGTATTGGCTAACAACTTGAAGGAGGAGCGATCAAACAGCTTCAGCCTGTCAGCCGACTTATATCATAATTTCGGCTCCGTACAGACTAACCTCCTGATAGAAGGCTTCTACACCGACTTGAACAATGTGTTTGCGCTTCGCCAGCTCGACCAACCCGATGCGCAAGGCAACACCGTGCAGGAGCGTTACAATGCTTATGGTGCGAAAGTCTTCGGACTGAACATCGAAGGAAAGGCTATGTTCACACGATGGTTCATGCTGCAAGCCGGACTCACTTTGCAGCAAAGCCACTACGACGAGGCTATTGTCTGGAACGATGAGGTGCCAGAACAGAAGTACAAGAAGATGATGCGCACGCCAAACACATACGGCTACTTCACCGCTTCCTTCACACCCGTGAAGCGTTTCACAGCTTCCGTAACCGGAAACTACACTGGCAGTATGCTCGTTGGCCACTCGGCTGGCTCGGGGGTTGAGTCACCAGTAGCTGTAAACACTCCCGACTTCATGGAGGTAAATCTAAAACTGGCATACGACATCCCTATCTATAAGTATCTGACTCTTCAGGTGAATGGCGGTGTGCAAAACATCACTAATTCTTACCAAAAGGACTTCGACAAGGGTTGGAACCGCGACTCCGGCTACATCTATGGTCCATCGCTGCCAAGAAGCTACTATGTCGGAATGAAGATTAACTATTAAAAGTAAAAAAGTAAAAAGGTAAAAAAGTAAAAAGTAGGAGGTATGGGCAT
>DAVZJL010000111.1:0-2503 GCA_052272805.1 Prevotella sp.
ACTCAATATGCGCGCAGCGCATAATTCAAAACTCAAAATTCAAAATTCAAAACTCAATATGCACACATCTGATCAAATTCTGAAACTTGTCAACGACACACTTGACAACCTCGCATACGACCGCAAGCCGTCGTCGCTCTACGAACCTATCCGCTACGTCCTCTCGCTTGGCGGCAAGCGCATACGCCCCGTGCTGATGCTCCTTGCCTACAATCTGTTCAAGGACGACCCCGAGTCGATCGTCATGCCTGCTTGTGGCTTGGAGACATACCACAACTACACGCTTCTGCACGACGACCTCATGGACAACGCCGACCTGCGTCGCGGACACGAAACCGTACACCGCCGTTGGGATGCCAACACCGCAATCCTCTCCGGCGACTCGATGCTTGTGCTTGCATACCAGCGCATCGCACAGTGTGAGAAGGAGAAACTTGCCGAGGTGCTCGCTCTGTTCACCGAGACAGCACTCGAGATTGGCGAGGGACAGCAGTACGATATGGACTTCGAGCACCGCAACGACGTGGCAGAGGAGGAATATATCGAGATGATTCGTCTGAAGACAAGCGTGCTTCTTGCCTGCGCCCTAAAGATTGGAGCTATTCTTGGCGGTGCTTCTGCCGAGGATGCTGACAACCTCTACCGTTTCGGCGAGCAGATAGGCTTGGCGTTCCAGCTGCAGGACGACTACCTCGATGTCTATGGCGACACAAAAGTGTTCGGCAAGGCTATCGGTGGCGACATCACTTCCAACAAGAAGACATATATGCTCATCAACGCCTTCAACCGCGCCAACGACGAGCAGCGTGCCGAACTGATGGGCTGGATTGAAGCCACCGAGTTCGACCGCGCAGAGAAGGTGGCTGCCGTGACGCGCCTCTACAACGAGATTGGCATCGACCGACTCGCTCAGCAGAAGATAGAATACTTCTTCGTCGAGAGTCGCAAGTATCTCGCTAAGGTGTCTGTTGCCGAGGAGCGCAAGGCAGAGCTGGCAGCTTACGCCGAGCGCATGATGAAGCGCAACTATTAATCGTTCGTAGACAAACCCCTCAACTTATAAAACAGAACAATGTTCATAGATACACATACGCATTTGGACGGCGAGGAGTTCGCTACAGACCGTGCCGAAGTGATGGCTCGTGCCCGCGAGGCAGGAGTGGGCAAGGTGTTCCTTCCTGCCATCGACATCAAGTCGACGGAAGCCGTCCTCGACGTCTGTCGCCAATACCCCGGCTATGCCTACCCGATGCTCGGGCTGCATCCCGAGGAGGTGCGCTCCGACTGGCACGACGTGCTTGCCCAAATGAAGCAATACCTCAAGCCCCAGAACCCCTTCATCGCTATCGGTGAGGTGGGCTTGGACTACTATTGGTCGCGCGAGTTCGCCGAGGAACAGCTCGCAGCCTTCGAGGAGCAGGTGAAGTGGTCCGTAGAGACACGCCTGCCACTGATGATCCACTGCCGTAAGGGTCAGAACGAGATGGTGCAGCTGCTGCGCCGCTACAAGAGCGACCTGCCCGGCGGCGTGTTCCACTGCTTTACGGGCAACGAACACGAGGCAGCCGAACTGCTGCAGTTCGACCGCTTCGTGCTTGGCATCGGCGGCGTGCTCACCTTCAAGAAGAGCCACCTGCCCCAAGTGCTGCCTGCCGTGGTGCCTCTCGACCGCATCGTGATAGAGACCGACTCGCCCTACATGGCTCCCGTGCCCATGCGCGGACAGCGCAACGAGAGCGCCTACGCCAAGTTTGTGCTACAGCGTCTCGCCGAAGCCTACGGCGTGAGCGACGAAGACGTAGCCGCCGCTACCACTGCCACCGCCCAGCGCATCTTTCCCCTGGCGTTTGCAGAGTAAATCATCGCGGGAGTTTCTCGATTATTATGCTTTTGTAATATAGCCGATTATAAAATATCCAAACATCACGGCAAGCAGTCCGCAGAACACGCTGCTGGCGATGTAGAGTAGGGCGACGAAAGCGTTGTCGCCACGCAAGAGCGTGATGTTCTCGTTGCAGAACGTGGAGAACGTGGTGAAGCCACCGCACAAGCCGGTGGTAAGCAGCAGCGTTGTGGTGTTGTTGCCAAGGTGTCCGCGTGCAGCGAGTCCGTAGAACAAGCCGATGAGCAAACAGCCTACGATGTTCACGGCAAACGTGTGATAGGGGAACGCCCCCGACATGTTGTCTTGCACAAACTTTGAGACGGCGTAACGCAATGCCGAGCCGATGCCACCGCCAAGAGCTACTATTAATAATGTACGAAGCATATTCTTACATTTAATGGATATCTGATAACAATAAAAGAGTCAAGAACTTTGTCTTCCACTTTACCGCCGTATGCGCACGATAACAATCTAAAGAATATAAGGAAGGACTTTGTCTGCTAATTTAAGGTATATAACGTATTGAAGCATTATTTTTGAACGGCATTAACATGCATTAACAACAACCGGTTAATTTCTCTATCAATTGCAGTATCTCGCTGTCGGCATTATTATTAA
>DAVZJL010000112.1:0-2416 GCA_052272805.1 Prevotella sp.
AACACTGAACAACAAGGCAATATAAAGATGACTAATTGTTTACCGGACAGCAATAGAATAAAACAAAAAAATGAGAGCATGGCATCCTCGCCATGCTCTCATTTTTTTGCTTTGTTGGTGTAGTTGATATGCGTTGTTTGCTTTGTTGGTGCACTTGAGACAAGTGCACCCCCTTTGTGTGTGTTGTTGCTTTGTTGGTGCACTTGAGACAAGTGCACCCTCTTTGTGTACGTTATTTGCTTTGTTGGTGCAGCTGAGACAGCTGCACCCCCTGATGCTTATAATACTTCGAACTTACCGTTGTGGTCGACAACATATCTCTTGCCAGTTCCGCCCACAAGGATGCTTGCTCTGAACTGGTGCGTTGTAGCCTCCATCTCGATGTTGCTGCCCTTAGGTAGGGTAGCGAGGTCGGAGTCGGTCAAGCCGAGTACGGCGAGCGAGCTGGTGTATCTGCCGTCCTTGCCGTGCTGGTCGAGCTGCGCATAGAACAGTGCCCATAGCACTTTGTAAGCCTCCATGTTGTAAGGACATTGGAACTCGTCTGTGCCGTTGCCCGCCACCTTATCCGAGAACTGCAGGAAGCCCCACTGGTTGGGTGCGTGCATGTTTATCTCGCCCGTCGGAGTCCATACCCAGTTCTCTTCCGGTCCGCCCTTCTTCAGCCACTGTACGCGCGAGAAGTTCAGACGCCAAATGTTGCCAGCCTTCAGCGGATTGGCGAAGTTGCGTGTCACGGCTTTGTGCGGTATTGCCATCTCCACAGTCCACGAGCGGTCGGTGTCCTTCTGCTTGTTGAGCGTGCCGTCGTGCTGCACGGCGAGCTTCAGACCGGGGCAGTCCCACTGGATGTGGAAGTTGCCTCCCGAACGATATGCGCGGTCGAGCATGAGGTCGAATATTACGCCGCGTGCGTTGTTCTCAATCTCGAAGTAGTTCTGTCCGTCGCCCGTAGGGTCGAGGAATACCTCGAAGTCGTTGTCGTGATATATTATAGTGTCGCGCTGCGTGAGATTAGCCACGATGTTCGGCTCCTCGAGTACGGCAGAGATATACAGATACTCGTCGTCCCAAAGCAGACGCGCCTTGGTGTCGTAGACAGGCTTCGGGAAATCGAAGCCGCTGATGTCCACGAACGACTCCGTCTGTGCAGCCTTCTGCCACACCTTCTCGTTGAGCTTGCCGTCGATCTTCATCTTCTCCGTAGTGCGGTAGCACACGTAGTTGCGCGGCGTTGTGAGACGTCGGTCGTACTTTTTCAGCAGTCCGTCCTGCGCTGCTACGGGCATGGCGAATGCGAAAGCCAGCGCAATAGCAGATAATATCGATTTCTTCATATTCCGATTAGTTTTTTTCGTTTCGTTCTTATTTTTCCAAGAGGTCGGGGCGCAGACGTTGTGTGCGCTCCATGGCTTGCTCCATCTCCCAGTTCTTTATCTTCGCCTCGTTGCCGCTGAGCAATATCTCCGGCACTTTCCATCCCTTGTATTCAGCTGGGCGTGTGTAGATAGGTGCTGAGAGCATATCGTCCTGGAAGCAGTCGGAGAGCGCACTCTGCTCGTCGCCGATTACGCCCGGCACCACGCGCACCACGGCATCGGCGATGATAGCCGCAGCCAGCTCGCCACCCGTCAGCACATAGTCGCCGATGGATATCTCGCGAGTGATGAGATGGTCGCGCACGCGCTGGTCGATGCCCTTGTAGTGCCCGCAGAGGATGATGATGTTACCCTTCATCGAGAGGTCGTTAGCCACGTGCTGGTCAAACTGCTCGCCGTCGGGCGACGTGAATATCACCTCGTCGTAGTCGCGCTCTGCCTTCAGCTGCGATATGCAGCGGTCGATAGGCTCGCACTGCATCACCATGCCGGCAAAACCCCCGTAAGGATAGTCGTCTACGCGGCGCCATTTGTTAGTGGAGTAGTCGCGCAGGTTGTGCAGATGAATCTCTGCGAGACCCTTCTTCTGTGCGCGAGCAAGTATTGATTCGTTGATAAAGCCCTCAAGCATTTCGGGCAGTACGGTTATAATATCTATTCTCATATAAATGCAAAATTACACAAATTTGTTTACACGGCAAAACTAAATGTGCCATTTGTGCGATATAAAACCTATGACCTAAAATCCGCAACCTGTAGTATTCTTGATATCTGGGGGTGCGGATACCTCTCTAAAACGACTCGTTTTCGTAAAGAATCCTTATGATGCAGTCGCAAAAGATGAAATCCTATGGGACACAGAACGAAGCGTTTACATACGCTTACCGCTTACTTTTGTTTGATTATTACAACAACACTAAATTAAGTGAATCCTCTGACATAGCAAAATCTTGGGCCGCTCGGCTCTGCCGCTTGGCTTGTCCAAGTAACCGGCTCTGCCGCTTGCCAAAGCAAGAGCTTTTTGTTGCTCAGGTACT